>VXNS01000081.1 GCA_009840445.1 Synechococcus sp. SB0662_bin_14 | reverse complement strand
GAGGCGTCGGGGGCACCACCAACCCGGTGACCGTGACGCTGCGGGTGGCGGACGCCCCCAACAGCGATTTCGTGGCACCGGCCAACGAGGGGGACAAGACCGTGGACATCCCCGCCGGCACCGCCACGGTGGATTTCAGCGTAGACACCGAGACCGACAGCACGGACGAACCCGATGGCCCGGTGACCGTGACGGTGCAGCCGGACCCGGGCTACACCATATCCTCCGCCATGGGCAGCGCTACCCGCACGGTGAACGACGACGACACCAGCGGTGGTGGCGGCGGTGGTAATGGTGGCGGCACCACTCCACCGCCACCGCCCACGGTGAGCATCAGCGGCGGCAGCGCTGTCACCGAGGGGGAGGCTGCCGTCTTTACCCTGAGCCACAGCGGGCGCGTCATGTCAGCGCTGACCGTGCTGCTGGCCGTATCGGAGAACGAGGCGGAGGGTCAGGACTTCGTGACTCCTGCCAACGAGGGCAACCGGCGGGTCGTCATCCCGGCGGGCGCCACGACAACCACCTACAGGGTGTCAACAAACGACGACGCTGTGGACGAACCGGACGGCGCCGTGACCGTGGCGTTGCGGGATAGCACGGCCTACACCACTGGCGCAGCCGCCACGGTCACGGTGGTGGTGACGGACGACGACGAGTCCTCACCGGATATGCCGGTGGTGAGCATCACGGCAGGCGACTCCGTAACCGAGGGGATGCCCGCCGTCTTCACCCTGACGGCTACACCGGCACCGGCAGCGGGGACCAGCATTACGGTGAACCTAGCGGTGGCGGAAAGCGGCTCTTTTGTGGCCAGCAGCCACACCGGTAGCCGGAGCGTGACCATCGGCACGGAGGGAACCGCCTCCTTCACGGTGGCCACCGAGGACGACAACGCCTATGAACCCGCTGGCGGCAGTATCACCGCCACGGTGGAAGGGGGCACCGGCTACCTCCCCCACGCCGACGACGCCACTGCCGTGGTGACGGTGGCGGATAACGACAAGGTGGCGTCCGCCAACGCCATGGCGCTCCAGGGATGGCACAGCCGCATGGGCCGCACGGTCTCCCAGCAGGTGGTGGATGCTCTTCAGCACCGCTTCAGCGCTCCACCCACCCCGTCGGGGTTGCACCTCACCATGGCGGGGGAAGAGCTCAACGGCAGCAGCGCCACACCCTTGGTGGAGAACCAGCAGGTGTTGTCCAAGGCGTTGGGCTTTGAGACCGTCACCGCGCAACAACTGGTGCAGGGCTCTTCCTTCAGCTTCTCCCCGGAAGGAGGGTCGGCCAACTTTGCCTTCTGGGGACAAGGGGCGCTCACGTCCTTCAGTGGCCAACAGAACAACGTCTCCTTCGACGGGGACGTGACCACTGCCCTGCTGGGGGCGGAATGGAGCACCCACCGCTGGCGGGCCGGGGCTGCTCTCTCCCGCTCCTGGGGCAGCGGCGCCTACGCAGACGACCAGAGCACCGACGACGCTGTGGGAGACGGTGACCTCTCCACCACCCTGACCGCCGTCTTCCCCTATGCCCGCTATGCCCTCACCCCACGGCTGGGCGTCTGGGCCACTGCCGGGTACGGCTGGGGTGAGCTCTCCCTCCAACCCCACAGTGACGACAAGGAGTACACCCCCGACACCACCATGACCATGGCCGCTCTGGGACTGGACGGCATCCTCCTGGACGGCGGCGCTGACGGCTTCAGCCTCACCACCACCGCCGACTTCCTCACCCTCCAGACCACCTCGGAGGCGGTGGACGGCCTGGCATCCTCCCAGGGCAACCTCTCACGCTTCAGACTCGGTCTGGCCGCCACCAGACCCTTCCACCTCTCCAACGGCTCCTCCCTCCTCCCCTCCATGGAGATCGGCATCCGCCAGGACAGTGGTGACGTGGAAACCGGCTTCGGTATGGAATTGGGCGCCGGGCTCTTATGGAACCACCCCCAGCAGGGCATCAGCGCTGATCTCAAGGGGCGCACCCTCCTCTCCCATGCAGAAGAACACTTCCAGGAGCAGGGCCTGGCACTCTCCTTCTCCTGGGACCCCAACCCAACGGACCGTGGGCCGTCCTTCTCGGTGAGCCACTCCTTGGGCGCTGCCACGGCAGGCGGCTTGGATGCTCTGCTCAATCCCACCGCTATCCAGGTGCTGAATGCTGATCCACAGCGCAACGGCGGCCAACACTTTGAAGCCACCCTGGCCTACGGCCTCCCCGTCTTCAACAACCGCCTCACCATGACGCCCGGCATCGGACTGGCGCTGGCTTCAGACACCACCTTCTACCGCCTCCTCTGGGCTTTGAGGCCCTATGCCGACCAACCTGGTCATACTGCTCAAGACTGGCATCTCTCCCTGGAGGCCGAACGGCAGGAAACCTCCACACCGGATACACCCGTGGAGCATTCCGTCGGGCTCAACTTCTCCCTGGCCGGCGGGCCCGCCGATGTGGTGAAGGCCTCTGTTCTGGGGGCCGCTCTGGTGACAGTGCTCTCCTTCCTCTTTTAAGGCTGGTTAACTCTGCACATGGGCAGTGACACCACAACAGGTGGCATCCATATGTGGCCCGGCCTTGGCGGACGCTGCGGCGCAACTGACCGGCGCCGTCACCAAGCAGACGCCCCGGATCCTCGCTGGAGCCAGGAACTCTCCAAGCTCAAGCTGCTGCTGGAACAGCAGAAGACGGCGGTTTAGCGGGACTGGGCCAGGGTAAAGGAGATGGGCAGGCTCAGCAGCTTTCTCAGGCGTGGCACGTAAGCCCTGCGGGAGAAAACGTCGTAGCCGTTGTCTTCAATGACCCTGAGGATGCCCTGGTAAAGCTGCAGAGATGTCCACACGGGCCAGCGGGCATCTTTGCAGAGCCAGCGGATCCCCGCCTCCGAGCGCCGGAACCACTGCCGGGCCCGCTGCACCTGGAAGCGCATCAGTGCTCGCCAGCGCTCGTTGATGACGCCGTCCATCAACTCCGCTTCCGTGTAGTTGAACCGAGCCAGTTCCTCCTGGGGGATGTAGATGCGTCCCCGCTCCCGATCTTCCCCCACGTCCCGCAGGATATTGGTGAGTTGGCTGGCGATGCCCAAGGCCACAGCGCAGTTGGTGGGATCAGGGCATCGGCTCCAGGGGGCGGAGTAAAACGCCGCATCCAACCCCATCACCGCCTGGCTCATCAGGCCCACGGTGCCCGCCACCCGGTAACAGTAAAGTTTAAGCTCCGTAAAGGTCCGGTAGCGCCTCAGGTTGATGTCCATCCGTTGCCCGGCGATCATCTCCAGGTAGGGCCGGATGCTCTGGGGATAGCGCTGCAGGGTGTCCCAGAGGGCCATGTCCTGGGCATCGTGTACCTCTCCGGCAAACAGCCGCCGGGTACGCTCCTCCCACTGGTTGAGACGCTGATGGAGTTGGCCGGGGTCCAGGGCGGCTGCATCGGGAGCGTCCACCAGCTCATCGGTGCGCCGGCACCACACGTAGATGGCCCAGATGGCGCGCCGCTTCTTGGGGGGCATCAGCAGGCTGCCCAGGTAATAGGTTTTGGCCCAGTGCTGGGTTTCAGCGCGGCAGGCTTCGTAGCCCTCCTCCAGGCTGGGGCAGTCCACAGCGGCGCCACGCCACAGGATGGGTGGATGGTGATCGGCCAGCCGGTTGGTACGCACATCTTGCGAAGGGCTCATGGGGGCAACGGCAGCCGTCCAGACAAGCTGGGAACAGCGTATCAGTGGGTTTTGGCTGGTGATGCCCCACTTGACGCCCCACTTGACGCCGCATCGTGCCGGACGATGGCCTGGGCACAGAGCTTGCCACTGAGTACGGCCCCCTCCATGGAGGCCATGTAGCGCTGCCGGGTGTAGTCTCCGGCCAGAAAGAAATTGGCAATCGGTGTGGTCTGGCTGGGGCGGAGCTTTTGACAGCCGGGCGTGGTCTTGTAGACCGAGAGGGGGGTCTTCACCACCCGATACTTGCGCAGTCGGGCGGGGTTATCCCCGCTGAAGTGGCTGGGGAACAGGGTTTTCAGTTCTTCCATGGTGACCTGGACAATGTCCTGGTCCGTGCGGCCGATCCAGTCCTTTGCAGGGGCAAACACCAGCTCCAGCATGGAGCGCTCCGGATCTTCATAACCCTTGCAGGTGACGCTCATGTCCGCATAGACACTGAGGAGGGGGGAACGGCTGAACAGAAGATGGTCAATATCGGTGAGTTTGCGGTCAAACCAAAGGTGAACGTTGATGACGGGAACCCCCCGCAGGCCGGCCAGGTTGGCAAACAGGGGCAGTTGTCGCCATGGCTCCGGCAGGAGCAGCTTGAGGGCGTCCACCGGCAGGGCGCTCACATAGGCATCCGCAACAATGCTTGGGCGATCCTTGCCCCCCATGCTGAAGCTGGCCACTTGACCGTCCGGGGCCAGGGCAATGGTCCGCAAGGGTGTATTGACCTCCACGGCGCCGCCATGGGCGCAAACGTGGTCCACCAGCGGCTGACAGAGGCGCTCCGGTGGCGCCCCGTCCAGAAACGCCATGCGGGAGCCGTTCTTTTCCTGCAGGAAGCGGTTCAGGGCCGTGAGCACCACGGTGGCGGAGATCTCGTCCGGATTGATGAAATTGAGGGCCTTGCTCATGGCGATGAACACTTCATCGTTGACCCGCTCCGGGATGTTGTGCAGCCGTAGCCACTGGGTCCAGGAATACTGGTCACAGGCCTCCACGTAGGACTGCCCCCTCAGCATGGCGGGCACCAGACCCAGGCCAAAGGCAATTTTTTCCGGCCAACTCAGCAGATCGTTGTTGCCGAGGATGGCCGCAACACCGTTCACGGGGGCGGGCAGATCGGGAAAATCAAAGCGGCTGTAGGTTCCTGGCGCCTCCCGCCGGTTGAAGATCATGGCGTGATCTTTCCACTGCAGGCGGTCCTCAATGCCCAATTCCTTCAGGAGTTGCAGCATGTTGGGGTAGGCGCCAAAGAAGATGTGCAACCCGGTCTCGTACCAGTCGCCTTCCTCGTCTTGCCAGGCCGCCACCTTGCCCCCCAGCACGTCCCTGGCCTCATACACCACAGGCGTGTGACCCGCGTCCGCCAGGTACTTGGCGCAGGACAATCCAGCCAGCCCGGCGCCCGCAATGGCAACACGCATGGGAAAGACAACTCTGATGCCTGGAAACTTTAGGAAGGCTCCGGTCCGATCCGCTGCCGAGCCAGGCCCTGTTGACCGCTTCGCTCCGGCAGCAGTCCCCGGGGACTCAGCCGCAGCACCACCAACAGGAGGAGCCCCATCAGCAACTGGCGCATGTGGGGCGCCACACTGAGCAGGTGTTGACGCAGGGGAGCATCCTCCTGGAGCCCGGAGGTGAGCAGAGTCATCAGCCATGGACCTGCGGCTTCCGCCTGCACCCACAGGAACCAGATGAGAAATCCCCCCAGAACGGCGCCCCCGTTGTTGCCGGAACCCCCGACGATCACCATCACCCACACCAGGAACGTGTAGCGGAAGGGGCTATAGGCCGCCGGCGTGAACTGCCCGTTCAGGGTCACCAGCATGGCCCCGGCAATGCCCACCACCGCTGAACCCAGAACAAAGACTTGCAGGTGGCGACGGGTGACGTCCTTGCCCATGGCTTCCGCCGCGTCCCGGTTGTCCCGAATGGCCCGCATCATGCGGCCCCAGGGGGAATGGAGCGCCCTGTGGGACAACCAGAACAGCGCCAGGAGCACGGCGCCAAAGAGAAGGGCATACAGGGCCTTGACCACAAGGCCGGACAGGAGGGAGGGATCCATGCCCACCCGCACACTGAGGTCAACGAACCAGTCCTGTCCATGGAGATCCTGCTCGTAGGGCACCGGTCGCGGCAGGGTGGTGACGTTTTTCACGCCACGGGCCAGCCAGTCCTCGTTTTTGAGCACGGCCACCAGGGCTGCCGAGATGCCCAGGGTGGCAATGGCCAGATAGTCCGATTGCAGCCCCAGGGTGATGCGGCCAATGACCCAGGCCACGGCAGCCGCCAGGGCGCCCCCTGCCAGCCAGGAGAGGATGATGGGCAATCCCAGGCCACCCAGGAAACCGGTCACCGAGGAGTTCACCGCCTCAATGGCCGCCACACTGGGGCCATAGAACGAGCGGGTCAGGGCAAAACCCGCCACAAACACCAGTGCGACGGCAGGCCCCCGCAGCGCCTTCACCTTGATCAAGCGATGCAGCGCCCAGACGGCGGCGGTGGTGGCGGCCATGGTGACGGCGGCCATGGCCATGCCGCGGCCGCCAGCGGCCCAGGCCTCGGGCACAGGGGGGACAGCCACCAGCACCGCCGCCAGGCCACCCAGGGCGGTGAAGCCCATGATGCCGAAGTTGAACAGCCCCCCGTAGCCCCACTGGATATTGACCCCCAAGGCCATCACGGCCGAGATGAGTTGCAGGTTCAGAATGGCCAGGGCCACGTTCCAACTCTGCAGCACACCCACAGCCACCAGAGCCAGCGCCATGGCCATGGCCAGCCAGAACGGTCTTCCCATGCCTGTGTCCACCTTCATCTGTCCATGCTCATATCACCCGCCCCTGGAAGATGCCCCGTGGTCGCCAGATCAGCACCACCACCAGAATGATGAAGGAGACGGCGAACTTGTAATCCGTGGACAGCAGTTGAACCAGACTGTCGGTCTCGAAGCCCAGATAACCGAGAATTTTTCTGTAGGGATAGGTGAGGGCGATTTCCGAGAAGGCCACCACAACCCCCCCCACAATGGCCCCCAGGGGCTTGCCGATCCCACCCACAATGGCGCTGGCAAAGATGGGGAGCAGCAGTTGGAAATAGGTGAAGGGTTTGAAGGATTTATCGAGACCGTAGAGGGTGCCGGCGATGGTGGCCAGCGTTGCGGCGATGATCCACGTCCAGAGGGCCACCCGTTCCGGGTTGATGCCGCTGAGCAGGGCCAGGTCCTCGTTGTCGGCATAGGCCCGCATGGCCTTCCCCAGCGGTGTGCGATTGAGAAAGAGAAACAGGCCCAGCACCACCACCACGGCCACCACCAGGGTGACCACCTGGGTGGTTCTCAGGGCCAGGCCTTCCGATAACCCCGTCATCTCCTTGAACGCCTGGACGCGAATAATGAAGCGCACCCCGTCTGCAAAGCGCTGGTTATCGGGGCCGATGATGAGGCGCACCAGGCCGTTGGTGACAAACATGGCGCCGATGGAGGCAATGACGAAGGTGACGGGCGCCGCCCGCTGCCGTCGATAAAATCGATAGACGGCGCGATCAAACACCAGAGCCAGGGTGACGGCCCCCAGAATGCCAAAAGGGAGGGCCAGCAGTGCTGTGGGCAGCGGTCCGGCCGAGATGTCCATGCCCTGCAACACCCGCGTCACCAGGACGACCCCCATGGCCCCGAAGGCCATGGTGTTCCCATGGGCGAAGTCGGAAAATCGCATCACCGCATAGATGAGGGTCACCCCCAGCGCCCCCAGGGCAAGCTGGGACCCATAGGCGACCCCTGGAATCACCACGAAGTTGGCAAACCGCACCAGGGCGTTGAGGAGATTGACGCCGCCCCCCTCCCGGCTCACGATTGTCAGGAGCAGGAGAAGACACAGGGCCAGCCCCACCGCCACACCCCATAGTGGGCGCCATGGCCCGGGCAGCCGGTTGGGGGGCGCTTCGGCGTCCACCGGTGAGGGGTGCTGCTGCCGGGATGGCTTCGTCATCAACCTCAGCCCCCCAGAAAGCTCTGGCGCACGTCAGGATCGTCCAATAGATCTTGACCCGTGCCCGTAAAACGGTTTTTCCCCTGCACCAATACAAACCCCTTGTGGGCCAGGCTGAGGGCCTGGCGAGCGTTTTGCTCCACGATCAGCACGGCGATGCCTGCCGCGGCAATCTCCTGAATCTTGGCAAAAAGCTCCTGCACCAGGATGGGACTCACCCCCGCCGTGGGTTCATCCAGCATCAGCAGCTTGGGCTGGGTCATCATGGCCCGGGCCACGGCCACCTGTTGCCGCTGTCCACCGGAGAGCTCCCCCGCCGGCTGTTGGCGGCACTCCTTCAGAATGGGGAACAGTTGGGCCAGTTGCTCAATCCTGGCCTCCATGTTTTGCGGGCAGAGGTAGGCGCCCATCTCCAGGTTCTCCCGGACGGTGAGGGAGGGAAACACGTTGTTGGTTTGAGGAACAAAACCCATGCCGGCGGCCACCCGATCCGGAGGGGTGAGGGTGGAAATGTCTTCACCGCCCAGGCGCACAGAACCCCCACGCAGGGGGAGGAGGCCGAAGACGGCTTTCATGGCCGTGGACTTGCCGGCTCCGTTGGGACCCACAATCACCGCGATTTCCCCTTTCTCCACCGAGATGGTGCAGCCATGGAGAATGTTGGTGTCCCCATAGCCACAGGTGATGGCCTCGCCCATGAGAAAAGCGTCAGACATGGATGATGGACATGGATGACGGGCGGTGTCTCGGATCGTGTCTCATGGGTTGATCAGGCTTTTGCCAAGGTAGGCCTCCACCACCCGCTGATCACGCTGCACCTCGGCGGCGCTGCCCTGGCAAAGCACCGTGCCCTCGGCCATCACCACCACCGAATCACAAAGCTGGCCGATCAGGTTCATATCGTGTTCAATCATGCAAAAGGTGTAGCCCCGTTCCCGGTTGAGGCGTTGAATGGCCATGGTGATGGTCTTGAGCAGGGTGCGGTTCACCCCGGCGCCCACTTCATCAAGGAAGACCACTTTGGGGTTGATCATCATGGTGCGCCCCAACTCCAGCAGTTTCTTCTGGCCACCACTTAAATTCCCGGCCAATTCGTTGGCCACGTGGGTGATCTGGAGAAAATCCAGCACCTCGTCGGCCTGCTGTTGAATGTCCGCCTCGCGAGCCTGCACCTGTCCGGGGCGGAACCAGGCATTCCAAAGCTGTTCTCCCGATTGTCCGCCGGGGACCATCATCAAGTTCTCCCGCACCGTGAGGGTTGAGAACTCGTGGGCAATTTGAAAGGTGCGCAGCAGCCCCCGGGCGAAGAGTTCATGGGCCGCCAGACCCGTCACATCCTCCTCGTCCAGGTAGACATGGCCGGCCGTGGGTTTGTGATGCCCGGCAACCACGTTGAAAAAGGTTGTCTTGCCCGCGCCGTTGGGGCCGATCAGACCGGTGATCCTGCCCCCGGGGATCTCCAGGCTGACGCCGTTGACAGCCCGGATGCCGCCAAAGTGCATGTGGAGGCAATCGGTGCGAATCATGGACGGTTTGCTGGGGACATCCGCGCCTGGGACACATTACCAATGGCAGGGGGCCAGGACCCTACGTGCCTGACCCCCCACGGCGCTGTGGCAACCAACACTGCTTCTTGAAGCCTTGCAGCAAAGAAGCAACGGAGTATCAGCGGAACCGAACGGTTTTGAATTCGTCGTCCTGGGCTTCGTACTCACGGTAGCTGCCGGATGCCTCGCCAGGACCCACCAGTTCCACGTTGGTGGCGCCCACGTAATCCACCTCGCCACCCGCCGCGAGGATCTCAAGCGCCTTGCCCAACTCACCGGGCAGGATCTTCTCCCCTGGTGCATTGGCCACGGCGATCATGTTGGCGGCAATGGCCTTCGATGTAGCCTCGCCACCTTTTTGCATGGCCAGGGCCATGAGGGCCGCAGCGTCGTAGCTTTCACCGGTGAAGGCCCCTTCCCCATCCCCACCGGCGGCGATGGAAATCTCCTTGAACGCATCGGCCCCTTCTCCTTCGTTGCCCGGCACCGTCCCGAAGGAACCGGTCAGGTCGTTGCCGTCGGCCTTGATGTCGTCAAGGAGCGTCTGGGTGTACATGGCGTCCGCCAAGCCGAAGGTCTCAAAGGCGGCGGTGTCCAGAGCGGCGCGGATAATGCCAATGCCCCCCTGGTCGGCGTAGCCCAGCACCACCAGCAGGTCACTGCCGGCCTCGGCCAACTCAGCCACCTCGGCCGTGTAATCCGCCTTGCCGTCCTCGTGGGCCGTGTTGATGGTGACCGTTCCACCCAGTTCTTCAAAGCCTGCTTGCAAGCTCTCGCTCAGGCCCTTGCCGTAGTCGTTCTTGGTGTAGGTAATGGCAATGGTGTCGTAGCCACGGTCCTTGATCACCTGGGCCAGCACTCTCCCCTGGCGGGCGTCAGAGGGGGAGGTGCGGAAGAACAGACCGTCGTCGTCAATGGTGGAGAGGGCCGGAGACGTGGCCGAGGGGGAGACCAGGGCAATGCCTTTGGGAACGGCCACGTTGTTGGCCACGGCAATGGTGACGCCGGAGCAATCCGCTCCCAGAATGGCGGTCACCTTGTCCGAGGTGACCAGCCGCTCCGCGGCTGCAGTGGCGGCGCCGGCATCAATACAGGTGGAATCGGCCCGCATGGGTTCAATGGTTTTGCCACCCAGGAACTTGCCACTGTCTGAAACCTCCTTGAAGGCCAACTCGGCGCTGTCGGCCATGGGGGGGGTGAGGGACTCGATCGGGCCGGTGAAGCCCAACAGCACACCGATCTTGACGGCCTCGTCCGTCTGAGCCAGGGCAGGAGTCACCGCAGCGAACAGGCCCAGGGCCATGAGGCTGGAGCCCAGGGCCGGGGTGAGTTTCCAGTTGATCGAAGTCGGATGCGGATTCATGACTGAAGAATTGGGAAGCGGCTCCCGATTTTAACTCTCATGACAATTTCCCGAAGCATTTGAAACATCAGATGTTTTGCAGCCTCCCCAGACACCTCCTTAGACTGCGGACGGGACAGGAGTAAAGAATGAACGCCATCGTCAAGCGGGGGGTTGCCGCCCTGCTGTTGGCCCTGGTGCTGGTGGCTGGCGTGGCGCTTCCCAAGGGTGACCACGGGTTGGCGGCTGCCGGCCTGGAGCAGCGGTCCCTCTTTCAAGGGCGGGTGGACTACACCCTCACCACCCATGACCGTGAGGGCTTCCAGGGGCAGGATCTGGAGAACACCTCCTTTGCCGGCGCCCATGTGCAGGACGCCGATTTCAGCGGCAGCAACCTCCACGGCGCCATCCTCACCAAGGGGGTGTTTCAGGGCGCCCGCTTCGTGGCGGCCAATCTGAGCAACGTGCTGATGGATGCCGCGGATTTCCGCAACACCGATCTGCGCAACGCCGATCTCCGCGAGGCCATCGCCACCGGTGTCCGCTGGGAAGGGGCCCGGATCCAGGGTGCGGATTTCAGCGATGCCCTGCTGGATCCCGGGGCGGCCCGGCAGCTCTGCGCCACCGCCGAAGGGGTCAATCCCGAGACAGGGGCATCCACCCGGGACAGTCTGGCTCCCTACTGCTGAAATGACGATGATGTTGCCCTTCTTCATCTGTGGCTTGTTGATTTATGGAGTCATGTCTTCGGCCAAGACTTCTGCTTGTGTCAACACCAAGTCCACTGCTGTTTCCCGTTGATCCGGTGGGTACTTGTAGCGTTTCAGCAGCGTCTTGATCAGTCTGCGCAACCGGGCACGGACATTGTCCTTGTATTTCCAGTCAATGGTGAGGTTATTGCGGAGCTTTTCTGCCAACTCTTCGGCCATGGCCTTGAGGACTTCGTCTCCCATGTGATCCTGGGCTGAGGAATTGTTGGCCAGGGCATCGTAGAAGGCGACTTCGGCAGGTGTGAGACCCAGGGCGTCCATACGGTTTGTCTCATCCCTGAACTGTTGTGCCATGGCAATCAATTCCTCAATCACCTGGGCCGCTTCAATGGAGCGATTGGTATATTTGGCCAGGGAGGCTTGCAGCATCTCGCTGAACTTCCGTTGTCTGACCACGTTGTTTTTGAAACGGCTCGTCAACTCCTCCGTGAGCAAGCGCCGCAACAGTTCAACCGCCAGGTTCTTATGGGGCATCCTGCGCACCTCCTCAAGAAAACTGTCCGACAGGATGCTGATATCCGGCTTCTCCAGTCCCGCCACGTGGAAGATATCGGTGACCCCCTCTGCAACCAGGGCTTCGGAGACCAATCGACGGAGGGCGAAATCCTTATCCTGGGCCGCAGATGTTCCACGACTGTTGCCGCTACTACCCGAATCTTTCATCAAGGCAGCGCGGACAGCCTGGAGAAAGGCAATGTGGTCGGTGTAGACCAATGCTTCCTCTAACGCGCCACAGAGGGCCAATGCCCTGGTAAGGGAGAGCACCGTATTGCAGAAGCGTTGTTTCCCGTCGGGGAGCCCCAGCACGTGGTCCAGACACAGGGGCAGCAGCGCCATGGCCTGTTGGGGTTCCAGGAACCCACTCCAGTCGACGGGATGGAGAAGATCCTTGGCCACCTGGAGCTTTTCCTTGAGGACCCCCAGCGCCTCGCTGATGTCCATGGTGGGGGCGCCGCGGCCCTGGGCGGCGGTATAGGTGGCCAGGGCTTGCTTCAGTTGGGGCGCAATGCCGATGTAGTCCACCACCAGGCCCCCCGGCTTGTCCTTGAAGACGCGGTTGACCCTGGCGATGGCCTGGGCCAGGTTGGCCCCGCGCATCAGTTTGTCCACGTAGAGGGTGACCAGGCAAGGGACATCAAACCCCGTCAACCACATGTCCCGCACCAGCACCATCCTGAGGGGATCACCCGGATCCTTGAAACGCTGCTCCAGGTCCTTCCGTTGCTGCTGGTTGGTGCGGTGGGGCTGGAGGTGGTCCCCATCGTGGGCTGCCGCTGTCATCACCACCTTGACGGCCCCTTTCCTATGGTCGGGGTCGTGCCAGTGGGGGCGCAACGCAATGATTGCGTTATAGAGGCGGACGCAAATGTCCCGACTCATGGCCACCACCAGGGCTTTGCCGGGTTGAGTCCGGCAGCGCCGTTCATGGTGGTTCACCAGATCCTCGGCCACCTGTTGCAACCGCGGCTGAGCCCCCACCAGGGCTTCCAACGCCGCCCAGCGGGTCTTGGCCCGCTCGGCGGTGGGGATGTCGTCTTCGTCGGCGAAGAGTTCATCCACCTGCTGGTCCGTCCAGGGCAGTAACGCTTCATCGAGGGCCAGTCTGGCCAGGCGAGATTCGTAGTAAATGGGCACTGTGGCTCCGTCCTCCACGGCTTGCTGGATGTCGTAGACGGAGACATAGTTCCCAAACACTGCCCGGGTGTCCCGGTCGTCCCGGGAGAGGGGGGTTCCCGTGAACGCCAGGAAGGTGGCCGCCGGCAAGCCATCCCGCAGGGCCTTGGCGAATCCGTGGCGGATGATTCCCGTCCGGGCATCGAGGCGCGCCTTGAGCCCGTATTGGGTGCGGTGTGCTTCGTCGCAGATCACCACGATGTTGTGGCGATCACTCAGCACCGGGAAGGTCTGCTCCCCTGGATAGGGGGCAAATTTCTGCATGGTGGTGAAGATGATGCCACCACTGGGACGGTTCTCCAGCAGATGGCGCAGTTGCCGGCGGTTTTGCACCTGCCGGGGGGTCTCCCCCAAAAGATCCCCGGCCCCCGCGAAGACGCCAAACAGTTGCCCGTCCAGGTCTTGCCGGTCCGTGACCATCACCAGGGTGGGATTGCCCAGGCGTGGATCCGTGAGCAGGGCGCCCGCCAGGAAGGCCATTTCAATGCTCTTGCCCGAACCCTGGGTGTGCCACACCACCCCGCCCTTCTTGTCTCCGTCGGTGCGGCTGGCCCGCACCACCTGCTCCGCCGCTGCCTGGACGGCATGGAACTGGTGGTAAGCCGCAATTTTCTTGCTGATGGAACCGTTCTCCTCAAACAGGCAGAAGGAGCGAACGAACGCCAAAAGCCGCTGCGGCTGGAACAGGCCCCGCACCATGGTTTCCAGGTCCCGGTGGCGGCCCAGGGGATCCGGGTGGTCCTGATGGTCGATGGTGCGCCAGCGCAGGAAGCGCTCCCGCTCGGCACTCAACGAGCCAACCCGCGCCTCAAGGCCGTCGCTGATCACCAGCAGCACGTTGGCAGCGAACAACTCCGGGATGTCGGTTTTGTAGGTCTGCAGTTGACGGAACGCCGCCCAAATGTCCGCTTTCTCGTTGGCGGGATTCTTCAGTTCCACCACCGCTACGGGCAGGCCGTTGAGGTAGATCACCAGGTCAGGGCGGCGGCTGTGCCTGTGGCCTTGCACGGCCAGTTGGTTCACCACCAGCCAGTTGTTGGCGGCAGGGTCGTCAAATCCAATCACCTTGAGACGGACGCCCACCTCCTGGTTGTCCTCCATGACGCTGCTGGGCACGCCTTGGGTGATCCAGCGGTGCAGTTGACGGTTGGCCGCCAGCAATCCCGGCACGTCGGGATTGGCCAGTTGTTGAACCGCAGCGTCAATGCTGTCAATAGAAATTCCCGGATTCAACCGCCGCAGCGCCGCCCGCAGCCGCCCCCCGAGGATCACCTGACGGTAATCCGTCCGCTCCGGGGAAGGGCTGTCCGGGCCAAGATCCGGGGCGAAAGCATGGGCATAGCCCAACTCCCGGAACCAGGCGATGGCTTGGCGCTCCAGGTGCTCTTCCGTGATTAACGCCATGGGACACCTGCCTTCTGGGGCAGTGTACCGGTGGGGCAGGGGGCTCGTTGAGGCATGGTCAATTTGCAGCGGCAGCTACGGATTTGAGGAAATCGCGGACTGGAGCCAATGCCTGGTGGTCCAGGTTCCAGTATCTTTTCCGGGCGGCAACGCCGACGGAAACATGCGGGTCTGGTTGTGTTGCGATAAACGCCTGCGCTCGCGCTTTATCCGGCCGTTTTGCGGTGCGGCCTTGACGTAATTCTTCAACGCATTTGAAGAACACATCAATACAACGGCATTCAGGTGCGTCAGCAAAGGTCTTGCACAGCAAAGTTTCCAACATGCCAGGTTTGCCTTGGCCCGGTAGGATCAGGACGCCAACGGCAGGCTGTCCATCACAGGAAAGCTGCTCTGGGTTAGCGGGAATCGGCAGCTTGGCGCGCCTTAGGCTTGCCTGAACACTCTGGAAGGCTCCAGTTGGGTTTGTCTCGGCATCCCGAATGATTCCGATACTCTTTATATCCGTAAATCCTGATGCACCACGAAGTCCAAGAAGAGTACTCTTGAGTTGTTTAATACCGCCAAAATTTATGATCTGTAGCTGATGAGATAATGAAAGATGGTCGCGCATGGCTTCAAAGAAATTGCGCGAATCGTTACCTTCGACAAGAAGCAATGTCTCTTTGGTGATGGACTCCGGCTTCGGAAAAGATTCTCTGGCCATAGGCTGGGCCTCCTGGGTCGCCGGCTGCCGTTGAGGATGTTCCATCAGTTAGCGAACCTCAAACCCATGGTGAATGGCCGCTGCGAGTCCTTCCGCCTCCAAGGTAACACAGCGTTTCCTCCCCTCCCTATCTTCCTCAATGCGATGGAACATCAACTTTTCACCCAGTGCCTTATGGGCCGCCTCCATGCACTCGAAGCTATGGGTCGTTGCAAAAACCTGGACCTGGGCACGTTCTGCTGCATCGGCGATGGCGCTCCATACTTTCTCCAAAACCGAATAGTGAATACCGTTTTCGATCTCATCGATGAGTATAAGCCCATCAGCGACATAGGATATCCCCAAAAGGATCCTGGCGATGCGGGTCATCCCTTCCCCCATCATGGAGAGTGGCACCAGTTCCGGAAGGCCGATGTCACCCCAGATCATGGGATAACCTGCAACAGAATTTTCTTCCAGGGCTTGTAATCGTGGTTCCATAATTTTTAACGCATCAACGAGCAGCTCTCCTTGCTTGCGTCTCCGTAAATTCCCCAAGCGGGTGGCGTCTCTGCTGGGGTTACCACCACGTGCGTGGATAAATGTCGCCGCTGTAAATGGGTTGTTATCAGGTGAATTATCGAGTTGGATCCCATCATTGCTGAAGCGCAGATGAGCGGTGTGTATAACCTCTGGTGATTTATGCAAGAGGTGCAAGGTATCAGATAATATGTTTTCTGTCTTTGGAGATAGCCAAAGCCGATCTAGCTGTTCAACGAAGGGACTGCCGGGAAGACCCTCTTTAAGTGATAGTTCAATAGTGGTCTTGCGTTCAAATCTGATGGTTAGTTCTACAGGACCAACTGAATTATAATGACCGGTAATGTTAATGCACTTATTTGAATCAAACTGATAAAATAATGGTTTGAAGGCAGTTTCTTGCACAGCTTCAATTGTGGCTGCTTCGCCAAAGCCTTGAAATCCACGGAGTGCATTAATTGTCGAAATGAGCTGTGGGTTGCCTGCACCAGATAGCAAGAATAGAGTTTCAAGGAAGGTTGTCTTCCCAGAATTATTGCACCCCGCCAAAAGATTAATGCGCCCCAGCTTCTCCATCTTGAGATGCTCGAAAAGGCGGAAGTTACGGATTTCCAGATTTTGAAACATGGTCACCTCGCCAATGGATTGAATCTTAGTGACGTGCGCCCAGCTTGGCAAGGTGCGGGCTGGCGGTGTTCCATCGCCAGCATCCTGCATCCCGCCTGAAGAGCATCTGCCCATCTTTCATCACTGCCCATTGGCCCCAGCCGGACAGCAGGCCCTGTCCCGTTGCCAAAGGTGAATGGCTTGCCAGCTCCAGCATCCGGCAGCAGAAGACAAGAGGTCCTCTCCTGGCTCCATCCAGAAACAGCGGCATCCGTGGTCATGGGGTTTGGTCGTTCTGGCCAGTCGAACTCTAGCAGAAAAGCGGAAGCACAGGTACCTCTGCCATCTCCTTCACGCCACCGCCTCGGTGATGGCCTGCCAAAACACCTGGAAGCTGGGGGAGGAATTATCTTCCGGCTCCATGTGCTGGCCCATGGCGGTGGCTGTCTGCACCTTGGGCAGCCCTTGCTTGCAATAGCCAAACTCCTTCAAGACACGCTCGAATGCCTCCCAAGTGCCTCCTTGGATGACGTCTGTATTTCCATAACGGGAGCGCCTGGAGACCGTGGGCGATACCTTTGGAAACGCCTTACATACCGCTCCCCAATCTCCAAAATACCATGCTTCCAGTTCTTCAATTGCGATCCGCGTCACCACTTGCCACTGGGAGCCACCAGCAGCGCGTTTTGG
Organism: Synechococcus sp. SB0662_bin_14; assembly: GCA_009840445.1. Classification (GTDB taxonomy): domain Bacteria; phylum Cyanobacteriota; class Cyanobacteriia; order PCC-6307; family Cyanobiaceae; genus Synechococcus_B. Next base: position 14,978 of record VXNS01000081.1, on the reverse strand, counting down.
CTTAAGGCTTGCATGGGCACAGGCTTCTTCAAGTTTGGACTTGAGTTGATCGCATTGGTCTTTATCCAAGTCAACGACCACAACGATGCGATGGTTTTCTGGCAAAAAGGAGGCGTACCCTCTAAGCCGATTCTCAAGCTTGCGGAGCAGCGCCAGCTTTCCTTGATGTGCATGAATTCGGAATGTACAGCCTGCGGGCAAGCATCGCCTGAGTAAAGGCTTAAGAAACGCCTCCATGGAGGGTTCCTCAACCAGAAATTCAATGTGGGGAGCGCCCATATCAGTGTTCACCCCCCACCTTCCATGGGCATTCCTGCCCGAGTCAGTGGATCTCCCACGCCAAAATGCCCTTCCATCCAAAGATCACCCAGTTGAGCGCCAGCATCCATGAACCCTTTAACCTTTTCGTCTTGCCCCAGGGCACGACATTGGGTGTAGCCCTTTTCATCACGCCACAACACCCGCACTTCATGGGGGCGCAGCGCGTCGAGGAAAAAGGGCGAATGGGTGGTGATGAGGATCTGTGTTGCTCCAGCCGCTTCCCGGCACTCCTCCGCCAGCCCGTAGAGCAGGCGGGGGTGGAGGAAGTTCTCCGGCTCCTCAATGCCGATAAAGGGCGGCGGCGCCGGATCGTTCAGCAACACCAGATAGGACAACATCTTGAGGGTACCGTCCGAAGCAAAGCGGGCCATGACCGGCTTTGAGAAGGGGGCGTCCTTGATTTGCAGCAACAACCTGCCGTCCGGCATGGGATCCGCTATGACCCGTTCAATTCTGGGAACCCGCTCCCGGAGCCTCTGGAAAATCAACGCCAAGCGCTCAGGATGCTCTTCCGAGAGATACTGGATCACGTTGGCGAGGTTGTCTCCCGTTTTGCTCAGTTGCTCCTGTGGTCCGGCTTCCGGCTGTCCTCTGGCATCTTCGACTGAGAGGTAGGAGACATGCCAGCCCATGATGAAATTACGCAGCGCCACAATACGGGGGTTCTCTGCCAATTGGCCCAGGGTATTAACAGCAAGGGCATCTGATGCACTCAAGGGCACCTCGATCCGCTTGTCCTCTTCGGCTGGCAACTCCCCCGAAATAACTTGGCCAATTCCTTCAGTATAATCAAGAAACTTGAAAGGTGATCCGTAGCGCTTCTGACGCCTCCAACGGAGCGATTCCCGTACAACAACAGGTCTGTTATTTCTTTCGTTCACCTCAAGGTAATAAGTCATCAGGGGACTTCTCGGTTGTTCGCGATATGCAATTTCAATCAAAATCGGACTATCTACCCCACGGGATTTCAACTCCCGTGCCCTGCCACGTTTTTCCCAAGCCCGGCGCAGGCCGCTCTCAAAGCACTCCGCCAGAAACGCAAAGACGTCAAATACCGTGGACTTGCCACTGCCATTGGGACCCAGTAGCACCGTTAGCGGTGTCAGGTTTTTGATCTCAATATCCCGCAGGGCGCGGAAATTCTGCACCTTAAGACGCTCAATTCTCGGCGGCCCAGGGCGCCTCCTTGTTGTCTGCCCCATGAGGTGGCCTCCTTTGCGGAAAAGCGCACGTCCCCAGACATGCACTTCACCATGAAACCACAGTGCTGGCCCTGGATGGTGGACGAGAAAACGGCGAGCATCAGAGCATCTCCACCAGCAAATTGACGATCAGGCCAATCATCAGGTCCTTATCCGCGGGTGTGCTCTCTGCCAGCAGCAGGGTGAGAGCTGTCAAGGTACGGGGATCAAGGCGGTGTGGCACACCCTCCTGTTGCAGGTAGAGGAGGAACAGGAGAGCGCCGATGCGCTTATTGCCATCGGTGAAGGGGTGATCCTTGACGATGAAATAGAGCAGGTTCGCCGCCTTCTCCTCACGGCTGCGGTAGAGCGGTTCACCGAACATGGTCTGTTCGATGTTGCCGAGAATGCCGTCCAGCGCCTCCCCGCGCCGATTGCCGAAGAACCGCGTGGCCTGTCCCCTCGTGGCAAGGTCCCGTCGGAAGGCATCAATGGCGGCGATGACCTGATCAAGAGCCAGGGCACTGGTGGCCGGTTTGGTGCTGGACGGGGCCTTCAGCCGGTCCTCATCGTATGCCAGCAGCAGGCGCCAAGTGTGGGCATAGTGGGCGATGAGGTCCAGAACGGCCTGTCCTGTGTCGTCCACCAGCGCCTGATTCTTGAGCGTCCGGGCCAGCAGGTTGACAGTGGCCCGCGCTTCGGCCAAACCCCGCTCCGCCAGCCGCCGCTCGTTGAGCGTGAAGCCCCGCACCAGATGCTCCCGCAGGGTGCGGGTGGCCCAAATGCGGAATTGGGTCCCTCGCAGGGACTTCACCCGGTAGCCCACGGAGATGATCACGTCAAGGTTGTAGTGCTCGACGTCTCTTGAGACTGCCCGTCCGCCCTCGGCTTGAACCTGTGCAAAATTTGCACAAGTTGCTTTGGGGTCCAGTTCGCCTTCCTCAAAGGCATTGCTGATGTGCCGAGCCACAACCGAACGGTCCCGTCCAAACAAGTCCGCCATCTGCCGTTGCGTCAGCCAGACGGTTTCCTGCTCCAGTCGCACATCCACATGGACAGCGCCGTCCGGTGTGTCGTAGACGACCACTTGGCCGCCGGGGAGTGGGGTTGTGGGTTGGTTGGTCATGCTGGTGGGGGGCACTCGTGGGATGGGCTCCACTGCCGTCTCCGTGTTGGTGAGGCAGGGGTTCGCCTGAGATGAGTTTTCCCACAGTTTGTCGTGAGCGGCCTGACAAGAGCCACCAATTCCCAGGGTTTGGATGGGCATTGACCCATCAATTGCCTTCAATGATTGACCACACCCGGTGGTAACTGTCACCCCGCTGGCCGAGGGCATCCCGCCAGGTCTCAGCAGTTGAGGTCCTCAGCTTTTCACGGGTGACATTGAGAGATTCGCTTGAGATCACACCGAGAGTAGTGGCAAGTGGCGCGGCTGCTGTTCTGGGCACCCCCAGCAGCCGCAGGGCCACTGCTTCATCTGAATTGACGCCGTAGTAGACCCAGGCGGGTAAGTTGCGAACAGTTCGTTGCTCATCCGCCGGCATTGACTCCAATGTATCTTTCATTGTAAGCGACTGCAAGGCAGCCAGACCCCAAGATGCTGTTTGGGTGATGCGCCCAAAAACGTCACGACAGCACTGTGTCATGGCATTCACACTATCGGAATCCTGATTTTTTTTGAAGTACTCCTTTGCCATCTCTGGCAGTGGACGACCTTGCACCCAATCAGAAACTATCCGTGCAAGGACATCTCCGCTCTTTCGCCCGCCCTCAGCAAAGTCTTTAAGCTGCTGGCGGAGTTCAGGAACTTCAAGAAGAACGCCCACCATGCGTTGAAGATCTGGCCAGCGCGATGTGAACAAATCTGGTGACCAGACTTCGCCCATTATACGCTCCTCGCCAAGACGACGGAGAGTATTGGATACGGATTCCCACGAGAATCCCGTTGCATCAACCAGCTTCAGCGGCTTCCCCTTGATTTTCTCGGCATAACGATAGACTCCATCCACGAGAGCGTTGGCCAGTTCTTTGTGGCTTTTGCGAAGTTCTTGAAAGCCAAGAGTTCCCCGGAGGACCTGCTCAACTTCAGCAGCAAACCTCTCGTGGTCTCCAATCTGCCGATAGGTGTGGGCAAGGTACTGGAGAAACGACGACCACCCCGGCTTCCAAGCCAGGGACTCCAGCTTAAGAAGTTCACCGGCCTCCTTCAACTCTAAAACAAGATCAATAAGTGTGGAGTTGAGCGCACTCACCGACTGTCCAATAAACTGCTTGAGCTTTGTTGACTTCTCTCTATCGTTACCCGCCAACGCGATAATTCCCAGGTCGCCTTGGTCAACGCGCCCGGCCCGGCCGGCAATGTTCCAAAAATCCTCGGGTGGCATGTCCTGACCGTAGGGGTATTGGTGGCTTGCAAACACAACACCCGCAACAGGAAAGTTGACGCCCTGGGCGATGGTGGTCGTGGCCACAAGGACCTTGAGCATCCCTTGCTCGGTCAACCATTCGACTAAGGTGCGTGTATCCTCCGAGAGTCCAGAATGGTGAACACCGATTCCGTAATCAAGGAGGGTGGCTAGTGGAAAATCCTTGCCCATCTCGTCTTCAAGAAAAAGCCGGATATGGGCCAGGTCTCCGCTTGACGTGTCGAGGCGGTCATCTTCCACCGTTAACGCCTTGGCGACACCCCAACTGTTGTGTGGCTTGTCCACCAGCACAATCACTGTGCCCCGCTGACGAAGAACCTGGGCAGTGGCGGCTGCCAGCTTACCCGGCGAGCTCGACACGTCGGACCATTTGAGATTGAGGAGACGACTGTCTTGAAACTTCACCTCATCGGGAAGGCTGAGCGTATGGCGGGTTGTGTGTTGCGTCACCAGTTGAATGGCAAAATCACCGCGCTTGGCGCCTTTTACAGGCTCTGCAACGGCAATCACCCGATCATTGGGGCTCCAGTCCATAGACAGTTCAACGGTCTTGTTGCTATCGGGCGAGAGCCATTGGGCGATCTCGGCGGCATTGGGGATAAAGGGGGTGAGCAGCAGGAATTGGGCAAACCGGCATTCCCGGTTCATGGTGGCAAGAAGCAACTCCAGCTTGAGCCCCCGCCCCCCGGATGCTGCTGCAAGGTTGTGGGCCTCATCCACAACCACCAGTGTTAGCGGACGGCCGATTTTTGCCTCCCAGTCACCGCGAAGCATCAAGTCCAGCTTCTCTGGCGTTGTCACCAGAACGCGGAACTGCCGGTTCTTATCCTCGTCCGTGAGCATATCGGCTTCAATCCCGTCAACTTCCAGCGCCGGGCTCACCTTCTCCACCACCACGTCAAGCGGTGCAAAATCACGACGGAGCCGCACCGCAAGCTGATTCACCAGCGCCCGCGTGGGGGCCAGGTACGCCACCCAGCCCCGCTCATGGTCAAACTGGTTGAGCGCCTGCAGCATACGAAACTCCGCGATCAACGTTTTCCCACTAGAGGTGGGAAGACTCACCACCACCGCCCGGTGGCCGGAGCCCAGCAACCCCTCCTCCCGTAGGGTGCGGCGCTGTGGGGGCAGCATCTCGAACATCGGCTGCGCTCGCTCTCTGTCGACAACAGACTGAACAAACTTTGTGACGCGGGAGTTGACTGCCCGGGTCACCGTCCAGATGCTGTTGTCAATCAATGTGTGCGCCGTGCGCGCCAGCAGACGCGCCCGCATCTCACGCTCCATCAACTGGCCCCTGGCAGCGGTGGCAACGGCCCGGTCGAACTGGGCTTCAATCTGTTGACGCACGTCAAAACGGCCATCAACGGAACCCTGGGTGATATAGGCGCCAAGGATCTCGGCAGCCTTCGCCAAGTGATACTGGGACATCAACTCCCAGGCTGGGCGCGCATCCTTGTTCCGTTCCGCCTTGGCAAGGAAGGTGGCCTCGCCCTCATGCTGTTGGGCGCGAAGACGAGCCACTGCCTTCTGCACCCCGTCCAGTTCGTCCCAGCCCTGTTTCCGCAGCAGGCGCAGCCAAACGTCTTGAATGGTGTGCTCCACCTGTAATCCCCAGTTCTCGGCAAGCACCGGTGCAGGAAGCTGGACATCCGCCAGGATGCGACGAACGTCAGCGCCACGGTCACCCAGAACCCCAAGGCACGCCACCCGCAAGATTTCAGCCACTTTCCCGTGGGCAGGGGAGGCAGGAAGCAGCGCCCGCGCCAGTTGGAAGGCCTGGGCCGCAGCCTCTCTTAGCTCGTCCCCATCATCGTGATCCAGAAGCATGGCGACGCGAAGCTCAAGCGCGTTGATGACAAACCGCAGGTCATCATCAGCCAAGCTTGAATCCATGGGAACACCAAGCGCTGAGCCAAGGCGGCGGCGGGTGGCCTCCTCTTGTGCGACCTGTAGCCGCTTGGCGCCGATGGACGCGGTGATCCAGGAGTCAGTTGGCATGGCTTCCCTCCCGCAAGAGCGCTGGCCACTGGGAAATGGGGACCGGCAAGTACCAGGCAAACAGTTCGACCCGGGTTGGCGCAGGCAACGTCAAGGCAAGCGCCTTGCCCCGCCCTTGCAGGTCCGCCTCATTGGGCTGGGTGTCCCGGATGAGCACGCCGACAATGAGCAGCTTTTTGCCCTGTGACTCCAGGAAACGCCTTACCGCCTCCTCATACATGCCGCGGTGGGGGGCTCATGGGAACAACGGGTGTGCAGCCATTGCAGCAGCGTGCGCTGAATATCCGGGCGCTTGGCGCTCCCTTCAAGCTGCCATCCCATGCCACTGCCGCCAGACATGACGTTGGGCGGAGCCTTTACCTCGGAGGAAGTTTTCACCTCCCCGAAAGTGAGCCAGACAGCGCCATCCAGCCTGCAGAACCCCACCAGATCGGCTCCCGGCAGGCTCGCCCGTGGGGTGCGGCGATCCCGCACCGTATTCCATGGCCAGTGCATTTCATAGTTGGAATCTTCCCGCAGCACACACTCCGCCAACGCTTCACCGATTTCCCAGCCCTTGGGGTCCGGGACAGCCCGCAGGAGACGCTCCACCTGGTCGGTGGCCATGTCCGTGGTGGCCAGTCCCCGCAGATCCGCCGCAAAGCCTGATTCCTCGTCCGCACATCGCCATATTTGGCTGGGGAGAGAGATTATGCCGTAACCACCCACTCCACTTCGGGTATCCAGCGTTACCAGGAACAGGTTCAGTCTGATGGTGCTGCGTAATGCACAGCAGAGAGCGTAGCAGATGCCACAGCCATGTTTATCCACCAGAAAGGAGATAATCTGTTCCAGCAGGGCCTCCGTAAAATCGGATTCGGGAGCATACAAATCCCAATGACAGGGCATCTCATCAAGCGTCTTCCGATTCCTGGCCATATACCCAGGCTTATAGCTGCTCACCTGTGATAGTGCATTAGAGAGACTATATTTTGACGCCTACACCAATATCGTCAGGAATTGATTTTCTCAATCTTATCTTATCTTTTGGCCATTCTTCTTAACCACTCAGATTTGTCAACTGCTATTCGATTCAGCCTTTCAGCAAATTTTTGAATAATTCGTTGCGCATACTCAGCCTTGAGTTCACCTCGCCATTTATATCGCCGCATCTTGTCACTGTTCTTAAATTCGAAATGATCATTTGAGTTTTGCTTTTCCGCAATTATCGCACTACTTCCTGAATCTCCTGAATCTGGCTTGAACTTTCGAAGAACCCAACCGGCTGAATCAAATTCGATGCCCAGCCGTTTAAACGCATTATCAAGTTTTACAACAACCTGTTCCTCTTTCTTCGCTGGTTCAACTAGAGTAAGGAAAAAGAATGAAGTTTCCCCTTGCAGTCGCACACAGTCGCATCGAGGCCTCATGCAGATCAGGTGCTTCTCTCCTTCATCAGACAATTCCGTCACGACGGATCCCAACCATAATATCGGCTTTGACGCACTATACACCGCACGAAAGGTCATGATCCAAGCTAGCTGCTTGTCAAGGTCAGTGGCATCATTACCTGAGAAGCCAGCAGAGAGAAATTTAAAGGCGCTGTCATGGAGTCTATTACTATTTTTCAGACCTTCATTCACTAAGGTAACAGTTTCCTCTTGGTTTAATGTCTCTGTACCGTTCTTTTTGCGAAACGTGAATTCCTGAGCCTTCTCCCTTATCCAGTGCTTCACGGCATCCGCGTCTTCAGAAGATGTTTGCACAACGGCACTGTCCATGAGACCACGAAGTTCCTCGGCTATGTAGTTTACGATTTGCCGTTCTGCATCCTCTGGATTTGGAAGGCATGCCTTGTGGGCAAGAAACGCTGGATCCAGTTTCGCGCTAAATTGGTCCAAGACCTTGTGCTCACTTTCCCGAACTGCGGTTAATGAGGTGAGCGCAATGCGAGGCAGCAATCCGCTTGTCATCAATGCAAAATCCTTAACCAACTTCCCAGGCAGATCACTCGCCTCAACGCTTCGATCTTGCAAAGCTTGCACTAGATTCACACCAGACTTTGCGTACAGAACCACACAGCCATGTTGATATGAGATTTCTGTCTTGGCTTCGTTCTGTCGTGGGTTAAGACTAGCGTCGGCTAATGTGTTGACAATTTCATCGCAGATTTCACGTAGTCTTGCCTCACCAGTATAGATGGATATCAGTCGAAGTGAGTTCTGCTCCGATTCTCCTTTCAGCAATTTCTCAAGTAACTTCAGTGTATATTGGGGATTCCCATCCCGCAAAAACCAATCCAGGACAACAATGTCAGATTTTTTCATCGTCTCCAGAGTTGAATCCGCGGGACTGACAACACCACAAACGACACCGAGTTCTGAAAACGAATTGATGACAGGGCCTGCATCCAGGCTGTGTCGCGACCCGTGGCCAGCCGGGTTCCGGTCGTTCTGGCCAGATGCCGTTTGGCTCCGACTCGGCTCCACCACCGGTCCCGTTGGTCCATTGTCTTGCTCCAAGGCCATATAGGCCTTGTCGTCCACCACTACTGCCGTTTGGAGAAAACGCTGTGCAAGCTCGCGACTGCGCTGTTGGTAGTTGTCCATGGTTCCCATCCTAACCTATGACCTGTCCGTCGGCACAATGCCGAATGCTGCGCCTTTGCCTCCGTCGATCAGGCGCAGGTCGAACCCCACCCGGCGGAGGCCGTCACGCCCGATGGACAACCCCATCCCGCGCCCACCGGGCTTTCTGCTGAAGCCGGATTCGAAAATGGCCTCGCGGTCACGTATGCCAACTCCCGGGCCGGAGTCCGAGACCACCCACATGCCACCGCGTTCATCGAGTTCGATACATCGCTCACGGTGGGGGTTCTGCTGTGACAATCAGAAGATGGCGTTGTCCACGAGATTCACGAAGACCGGGTAGAAGCTTGACGGAAAGCAAACAATCTTGGCGTTGGCAAAGGCTTTTGTGGCAGTCAAGGTCACGCCGTGCCGCTCCATGCGCACACGGAACAACTCGCTGAGGAAGTCATGGATTTCGGAACCCCGAATTTCAACCGCCTTGCGGTAGAGGCGTCGTTGCAGCGGGGTGAATAGGGTAAGGTAGCCATCCAGGTGGTCAAAGCTCACGCGAATGCTATCATACAGCTTTTGCAACCCCTCGTTCGCATCAGCCCAGGTTTTCAGTCTACGCAGGCTGGTGCGGATGGAACGTATCGTACCCGAGAACTCGTGATTGATGATCTCGATGGCCATGCCCAACTGTGCCAGTTGAGCATCTGCTTCGGCTTCTTCTTCCAGAAGAATGTTGCGTTGCTCGATGGCCATGAGTTGCTCGGCTGTCGATCCTTCCCCTGTTGTGTCCACGGCACGAAGCTCCTCCAGTACCGAGTGCAACAATGCCCTCTGTTCCTCCGCGACATTCCGCACCCTGGTTTCCAGCGCGTTCCTGGTCTCGACGAAAAGCTCTTCGCTCATGCTCTCAAGGTCGATTCGCTGAAATTGGCTGAGCACCTCTCGTAATTCCGCATCGACAATTTTAATAGACTGCACTACAGTATCTCGCGATTTTGCAGCAACATTGTCCGCTTCCGACTTCACATCTTTGCCTGATGCGTCCATTGTCTTCCGGGCTTCCCGTTCAAGGCCACTCAGTGTGGCTTCCGTCCTGGTACGGCGACCTAGTGACAATCTTGCTTCCCTGACCTCTGTGCCGATAATTTCCTGAATCTGCTCGCGAGCAGGTCTAAACACGTCTCTCTGAAGAGAAGTAAATTCTGTATTGTAAATTGCCCAGTCTCGAAGTGTAGCTTTACTCAATCCAATTCGTGGACGTGTTATACGGTAGTGAGCTTCCAAACGTATGATTTCTTTTTGGGCTTCCTTTTCCAGGTCGAGCACCTTGATTGCAGCCTGCTGGCCATCCGCTATGCTGCACGCCGAGCGTAGCCCGGTTTCCACGCGCTCCATCAACGCTAAAACTTCTTCTTGAGGTTTGCCGTTCTCGATCCGGTCAAAGAAACTGTTCAAGTCGGCCTCAAATTTCCTTTTTCTCACCGAGACCTGCCTTTCTCGTCGCTTCCTGGCCTCTTCTTCGTTTGATAACTCGGTCCTTCTTGATTCGAATATGTCAGAGTGTGTCCCTTTTTCCCGGAAGAAGTCTGCCGCCATCTGAAAAAGGAAATTCCGAAGAATCGACCGAAATTGACGATATGCTTTATTCTCTTGAAAACCTTCTCTTCCAGCTTTTTCCAAGAGCTTGTGATTATTTTCTGCATCAATCTCTACTACTCCAAACATTTTCCTATGAGAAAAATAATAATGAGAAGTACTTTTACTTCTGTTAACTTCAATGCCTAGCCAATCGTACTCTGGATCTCCATAAGGTAAGACTCGAATCCCGTTCCGATAAATATATAGTCCTCCCAGCTGTTCGGCCTTGGCCGTCAACCTGGCGTATTCGTCGTTCGGAATCGTTGAAGACTTGCTCTCACCCTCGAAAGCGGCGAAGTTGATTGAGAACGTGCCGCAGAGCGTGGGGACGCCGCGCCCGCCAATCCATGGAATGACATGATCAGCTCTTGTTTCACCGTAGATTGAAACTTTACCTCGAAACTGACCAAATTTATCAAATTCTCCCTGTATCTGATGGTCCGCATTCTGAAACTCATCTGGAGTAAAAAAATCATTTTCTGCAATCAAATCCTCAACCAAATCTTCCATCTTATGATCGCGAAATACAGTATGAATAACAGTGTGCGATTTTGGTGTCATAGTGTTACTAAATCCCAGTAAAATTTTCTTCAAAGGCGTTGCTTTTCCCAGTACTGTAGCTTTACTGTCTGCAGAGTCTCCGTCAATATCATCTGCTAGTAACGACGAGGCTGGCTTGATAATGAAATGTGTTCCACTATTGTTCCTGCCAAGTGACAATTTCTTGTTATAGGAATCAATTTCTTGTGGATCTATATTGAATTGGTCCAGTTCATCTACAATCTTGTCCAATAAGCGGCGCTCGACAGCGTGACCAAGACCTTCGGCATTTGCACGAAACTTACCTACCATTTCAGCTACGTCATGGGCCGATGGTAACGTACCCGACGGAAACGAACGCACAGGAATGTCGATCTCTTCCAAGTCGATGCCGGGCCATTCGAATATGCTCCAATTCAGAAATGCCGCTGTGAGGTCGGAGGCTCCATCGTTCGTCTTTGCACGAGTGAGGACCAGAAGTTGTGGACCGATGGTTGCGATCGCAAGCCTGCCGATACCTTTCTCGCCAAGCATGGGGCGCGTTTCCTTTTCCGGGTCTTGTGGTGGTCGTCGGCCAGAGGCAAACTTGCTTTCCGTACCGATTGTCAGCCATCGCGTCATGAAGTCGTCTCGGCTCATCCCTACACCGTCATCTCTTAGGACAAACAAGCCGTCCAAGCGATAATGGTCGATCTCGACATGGTCGGCATAGGCATCGTGCGCGTTTTTGAACAGCTCGCTGATCGCCGTCGGGATGCCGGCAATCTGCTGTCTGCCGAGCATATCCAGGGTTCGGGCGCGGGTCTTGAATGTTGCCATCAGTGCAGTTTCCCCACTTCTTTCAGATGCCTGATGAATTGTTGGCCAATCAACTCCGCAAAATGGACCGGAACTGCATTACCAATCTGTCTTGCCATTGATGCCATGCTGCCTTCAAAAACGAAGTCCATGGGGAATGTCTGCAAGCAGGCTGCTTCTCGAATGCTAATGGCCCTATTCTGCTCCGGGTGGCCGAAGCGTCCGTTCGAGTAGCTCGTGCATTTTGTGGTAAGCCCCGATGCAGGCGCATCCCACGACATTCGGCCGTAGACATCACTATAGCCCGAAAACCTCTTGTGGCATTCGAGGATCAAATGCTGCGGCCAGTCCCGATTGCTGCGGCCTTCCCGTGTTGCTGCGATACGCTCCAGGTTGCGGGCGGAAAGGTTTGCCGCTTTGTGATTCGGTATCTCCTTATGCTCCTCCCCTGCCCGGATTGGTGGAAGATCGGCGATCCAGTCCCGGACCGTCGAGTACTGTTCATGCGGTGTTCCCGGTCCGTGCGTCTCGTCCGGTAGGCTGATTTTGCCGTGGCGGCTCGCCACCAGCACAAGGCGGCGGCGGCTTTGCGGTATCCCGTACTTCATCAATTTAACAGGTCCATAGTCCATTTCATATCCAGCCTTTTTCAGTCGATCAAGGAAGCCACAGAAGGGTTGACTGCCAACATTAAGCGTTTGCAGTCCAGGGACATTCTCCACAAACACAAGATCCGGCCGGCAACATTCTACCAGATCGGCAAAGCGTGTAAGCAACGGCACTCGCTCATCCTGTTCCGGCTTTGGTCGCCTCGTAACCTGCCTGGAGAAGGGCTGACATGGGGCACATCCACTGAACAGAACCGGATTTGCTTGCTCCCTTTCTACCCGAAGTCGGACTGCGTCGCGATTGACTTTGTAAATGTCTGTAAACTCGAAATGGGCATGGGGGAAGTTGGCTGTGAACGTTTTTTTGGCATCGGCATCGCGATCCAGCGCAAAGGCAATATCCATGCCGGACGCCTGAAACCCGCAACTGGCGCCACCACATCCGACGAAGAAGTCGTACACACGTACTGCCACCGGTTGATCCATAGAGTTGGGGTTGCTCACAGCGGGAACGCTCCATAGTATGGCTCATTTGTGAGCCACTTGCAGGAGGCTTGCATTCGATAGTACCGAAGCTGAGAAGGTAGGTGTGGCCTGCCTTCTGAAGCCAATCTTACACATCTCAATTTGGTCTTAAGGCTTCTGGGCCTCCATAGGTCAAGCTCACGGTCTGAAGAGTTCAAGCGCCCGGGCCACTCGCCTTCTTTAAGGCTAACACGGAAAAGCTAGTGTTGATACAGGTTTTCTGCTCTTAGGCCCTATCGTATGCAAGTCCCCGTGCAGGGCCTCCGTGGTCCAAGGCAACGAACGGAGCCGGAACATGCGCTCCTTACGATGAGGCTTGATCTTCTCTGATCGTGACAGAGGGAGTGCTCTCCTGTTTCAGGAGAGGCCCACTGCTCCGGGTCAATGCAGCCAGCCTGCGCTCGACTGCCATGCTGTCTCCGGTTTCACAGCCCCAGATGACGAGCACTTGCCAGCCGAGCGCCTGCAGGGCGGCTTCCTGCCGTCGGTCACGAGCAACGTTGGCCGCGAGCTTTGTCATCCAGAAGTCGGTTCGGGACTTGGGGATGGAAGCATGACGACAACCCTCGTGCCGATGCCAGAAGCATCCATGGACAAAAACAACCAGGCGGTGTTTGGGGAAGACCAAATCCGGACGCCCTGGGAGATCCTTGCGATGCAGGCGGAAGCGCAGCCCCATCCGGTGAGCAATGCGGCGGACGGCCAGTTCGGGAGTGGTGTTGCAGCTCCTGATCCCGGCCATCAACTCGCTTCGCCGCTTGCTGTCCATGATGTCAGTCATCTTTAAATTCCAAGTGAGAAAGAACATCTCGAAAAATCGGACAACCTTCCCCGTGGCATTGTCTTTTTACCATGAGAAAGTAGGATGTAGAGATAGTTTGCATGGGCCAATAGGCTCCAATTGGGAGGAAGAGATTTTCTGAAATGTACAAAGACGATATTTCTTAGTCATGTCGCCACCTCCATTATCTTCTCGGCCTCGCCAACACGAATTTCTCCAGAGATGAGCTTGGGGAGAAGAGTGTCACGGATGCTGGACAGTGTTGCACTCTCAGCAGACGCTTTGCTGATTTTCTCTAGGAGGGATTTACATAAAACCGAAAAGCGATCAACCAGAGAATTCGGTGGAAGCGACACCTGAAAATCTGCCAAGGTGTTGGAAGGTATCCGTTGTCTTCCGCTAGATCCAACCATATTTCTGATGGCATGTGACCTGAACTCTTCAGACCTTGCCAAGCAATAAACGAAAGAATTGTGAAAGGACTTCTTGCCACACATGACGATGAATTCTGTGGATCCCCAACCGATTTCGCCCTCTTCAAGGAAATCCACAAGTGCCGTTTTGCCATTTTCCAAGCACGGAGTGATTCTTGCCAGTAGGGTGTCCCCAAATTGAAATTTTGTTCCAGAGGTAAATTTCCTTGGATAAACTCCTGTAACTGTATGTCCGGAAGTAGAAACACCCTTCATCTCAAGATACGGGGCAATGGATCCCTTGGCTAGTCTCCTTGCGGGGTCGATGTCGATTAACTCCGATATTGTTCCAATCCCCCACCCCCTCGGAATCTCTCCCAACTCCGAATCCTCAAATGAATCCGGAAACAACGCACTGATCTCATCCGGCAACCCAGCGGAACGCCCTTCCGCCTTCGCCCGCACGGGATCAAAATCCACAAACCAGGACTTGAACAACGCCTTGGCCATGGCCTCCAGCGTCTCGTTCATCTGGCGATTGAGTTCAATTTTGTCATCGAGGATGCCAAGAATATGGGCTATGGCTTTTTGTTCGGGGAGAGGTGGAAGAGGGATGCGCCATTCGCTAAAGGACTTTGTCGTGATCGTTTGAAATATGGTTCCATACGTAAGAGAGCTTAGCAAAGGACGAGTACCAATAAGAGCGTAATAAAGAAAGTCATTGTCAATCCCATCGCCAGGCTGAATGGCATAGCAGGTTTGATTAAAGGCCATCTCCTTGCCAAGCTGGACCAAAGCGCCAACAGTTCCTCTTGACGTGATCACAATTGTGCCTTTGGGTATGACTTTGGCGGAACTATTTTCAAGACCTACATCTGTGATTGACTCTTGAGTTTCATGTAAATATCTGGAGCCAGCATTAGCAACATCTTTTGCTGTTGCCCATGAAATGGACCCGTGCCAGTATTCGCTTATTTTGCGACTTGGAGTACCACCAATCGTTACTGTGGCAACTGCTGATATGCCAACCTCATGCCATTTACACTCATGCCCCCCACCCCGCCTATACCACTCCACCCCATGGCTGCAGATGTGCTCCACCAGGGCGGGGTTGTCAATGGTGCTGTGCAGCACAAGGTCCACCGACTGGGCCATGGGCAACTCCTCACAGGCGGCGGCCAGCTT
>VXNS01000052.1 GCA_009840445.1 Synechococcus sp. SB0662_bin_14 | reverse complement strand
TGCTGCTGGATGAACCCTGCGCCGCCATTGATCCCCCGTCCCGTCAACAGCTTCTGGGCCTGATGCGTCAACTCGCTGATGCGGGGCTCACCCTGCTGGTGAGCAGCCATGATTGGGGTCCCGCCTTGAACGCCTATGACCGGGTGCTGGTGCTGGACCGGGTGCTTCGCGCCGACGGCACCCCCCACCAGGTGCGTCAGGCCCTTGATGATGTCACCATGGGGAACCATTGCTGTGGTTGAACCTTGGGGAGGCGGGATCCGGACGGGGCGTGACCGGGGCGGGAGTCTTGCATGAGTTGGTGGATTCCGCCCCTGCTGCTGGCCCTGTTGACCGGCGCCCTGTGTCCCGTCAGTGGCACCTTGCTGATTGTGCAGGGGCGGGTGATGCAGGCCAACCTCATCTCCCATGCGGTGCTGCCGGGCCTGGCCCTGGCGGTGGCGTTCGGTCTTCCCCCCAGTGTGGGGGGCTCCCTCAGTGGTCTGTTGGGGGCCCTGGTGGCGGAGCGGCTTCTGGGGGGCGCCAAACAGAACACGGTCAACCACGGCGCCGTGATGAACACCGTCCTGGCCGGGTTTCTGGGTCTTGGGGTGGTGCTGATTCCCCTGTTGGGCATCAGGGTGGATCTGGAGGCCACCCTGTTTGGGGATCTGCTGCTCACCCGGCCGGTGGACCTGCTGCAAGCCGGGGTTGGCCTCCTGGTGCAGGGACTTTTCTTTGCAGCCTGCTACCGTTCTCTGGTGTTTTTGGGGGTGGATCCCATGGGAGCGGCGGCCAGTGGCCTGCCGCTGCGCACCTTGAAACTGGCCTTGGCGGGGATCACGGCCTTCGTGATCGTCAGCAGCATGGCCGCCGTGGGGGTGGTGCTGGTGATCGGTCTCATGTGCGCGCCCGCTCTGGTTGGGCTGGCCGGGGCCACCAGCCTGAGACAGGCGGTGCTCAAGGCGTCCGCGACCGGCATGGCGCTCGGTGTTGGCGGCTTCCTGTTGGCCCTGCTGCTGAATCTTCCCCCAGGCCCCTTGATTGGGGTGCTTTGCGTGGGGTTGCTGGTGGTGCGGAGGGGGTAGGGTGAGGACCCGCTCGTGGCCGGAAGACGGCGGCAGGGCAAACTGCGGCATCCCCATAGCAATGTTCACCTCCCTGCACCTGAAGCAGTTCAAGTCCTGGACAGATACCGGCCCCATCGCCTTGGCGCCGGTCACCCTGGTGTTGGGTACCAACTCTTCGGGAAAATCGTCCCTCATCCAGAGCCTGTTGCTCCTCAAGCAGGCGTTGGAGTCATCGGATCGCACCATTCACCTCAATCTGGGCGGGGATCCCTCCACGGACCTTTTCAACTTTGGAGACTTCAAGAGCATCCATAAACAGGGGGCAACGGATGATCGTTTCTCCATCAGTTTCTCCTTCAAACGGATCAGCACCATACAATGCAAGGAGCGGGTCAACGGTGGACACTTTTCGGCTTGTTACCGCCAAACCCCGGCAGGTGCAACAGTCATTCAGGAACTTCACCTGAAAGATTCCGATGGTAGCCACGGTTTCCGTATTGAACGGCAGGAAAAAGGGGCGTTCTCCATCTTTATGGACCCGGACAAGAAGCCACTGGGAAAAAGCAAGGACTACGCCCCTGAGCGCTCTATTGCCTTCTCCCGGCCAGCCATTAGCCTGCTGGAACACAACGGCAATCTGGCTGAAGACATCAGCCTGGCCATTGACAGGAAACTGAGAGCCTTGACGTATCTGGGGCCACTGCGCCCCCAGCCGGAGCGGGACTATCTGTGGAACAAAGCCCAACCGGGCGAAATCGGCATCGATGGCCGTCGCGCCATTGATGCCTTGCTGGCCAGTGCCTTCCCCGATAAACCCAACAGTCCAGGGCATAACCGCATCCTCAACGGCGTCTCCAAGTGGCTCCGGAAAATGAACCTGGCTGAGCAGCTTGAAGTTTGCCAGGTTGGCCGCTCGAACCGTTATGAAGTTGTTGTTAGTTCCCATGGGATTTCCACAAACCTTCGGGACGTGGGCATCGGCGTCTCCCAAGTGTTGCCCGTGCTCACCGTTGCCTTCTTTGCCCCGCCCGGCTCCACGGTGGTGCTGGAGGAGCCGGAGATCCACCTTCATCCCCTGGCCCAATCCCTGCTGGCGGAGCTATTTACCGAAGTGAGCCGTGAGCGTCGGATTCAATTCATTGTGGAAACCCATTCGGAGCATCTGTTTCGGCGGATGCAAACCTTGATCGCTCGGCGGACCATCGAACCTGAACACTGCGCCATATATTTTGTGGAGAGGGATCAAGAGGGATCTCACCTTCGTGAACTGGCGCTGGATGACTACGGAAGGGTCAAGAACTGGCCGGATCAGTTTTTTGGTGACGCTTTGGGGGAAACCGCGGAACAGGCTCGCCTGATGTTTGAGCGGCGTATGGAGGAGTGCAAATGAAGGAGCGCTACGTTGTGGATACCAACGTGCTCATTGCCGCCAGTGCAGGAGACCTGCAGGACCCTAAGGACATTGATGCAACTCCCCAAGATCAATCCTTACGCTTGAAAATCTTGGATTGGCTAAAAGAGTTTAGTGCATCACTATCTCATCTGGTTCTTGATGATGCCTGGAAAATCTACAAAGAATACAGAAATAAACTGACTGACCAAGATTTTGGCATCCGGGTGATAATCCACAAGTTGAGCACCTCCGCTATCGATAACGTCAGCATTGAGTACGACGCCAATGGCCATGGCTGCCTTCCAGACACTCTAGCTCCCACCATCCATGACAGGGAAGACCGCAAGATGGTGGCCGCTTGTTTGGCGGCACTGGTCACCCATGGCGTTTGCGTGATTGCTTTTGCTGGTGACAGTGACTGGATTGGCTGGGAAGAGGCGTTACACCAGAATGGGGTGGAGTTGGATCCCATCATTGAGGATTGGGTGCGCCGGAAGTATGACGAGAAGCAGAAGAACAAGAACCGTCGGGCATGAGGGGTTGCTTTTATCTTGGTTCAAGCTCATCTGGGTTGGCTGGATTGGTGGGAGAAGCCTACTGAATGAAGTGCCTTCTGTGATTTGAACGCCAGGCTTCGGGAGGAGATGGGTGGGCAATGAAGCAAGGAGAACCGGGAAACCTTGAAACATGCCAAGGTAGAGGTCAAAGACACAGGCCACAAGCTGGATCAGGTGCTAGGCCACCACCGCCGAGCGGCCATGTCCCGAGCCTGAAAGGGGACAGGGAGACAGGTGGCTGCACACGCTGGCCTTGCAGCACCTGTGGGCGTGATAGGCTATGGTAAGGCCATAGCTGAAGCTGGCTTGCAATCACTGACCTTAAGGTGAGAGTTTCTAGCTTCTGCCTGAACATCAATTCCAAGAGGGTCCCATGCAAGAAGCCAACTCATGGCTTGAAAAGCTACTTCACATCAGGGAAGGCATACCTTACCAGAGCAACCTGATTGTGCCTAAGGAATTGAGAGCACAAGCATCAACACCTGAAAGCAGCAAGATCAAGCCACCACGCACTGGTGACATGTCCGCAAGTGACGACCTGGAAATATCAGGCATTACAATTTTCCAGTTGGGGAACGGTGTTCTGATTTTTAAATTCTTTGTTAATAATTCAATATTGAGAATGGAAGAAGCCGAAGCTTTTGCTGGATCAAGTAAATCAAAGACTATGGAATCGAAAGTTAGGTTACAAATCTCTAATCTTGATTTTAGTTATCCTGTGAGGCTCAACAATTTACCAAGTCCATCATTTTATCGTGATGGAGATGAAAATGGTTCTTCTTCATGTAGTCCTCTTGAAGGAAGTATCATTAAGACATCGTTTGGCAGATGTGATGAACCTCTGGATTGGGTAGGTATCTGGTTTCGAGATTTACCTGAGAAATGGTGGGGAAATGGAAGTTACGGATATTATCAAGGAATAATTCGGAATAATGAAGTAACTCTATCGAAAGATAACAAGAAGATTATCATTCCTTCTCACAAACTAGGTGCTTGGCAAGAATTGAGTACACTTGATCTCAGGGTAGATGGGTGGTCAGTCACTCTTCGAGAAATACCACATAGAATAAGAGGTGATTCTGATGTTACGCACTTCTGCGAAATCACGAGACAAGAAAACATGGTCACAAGAAAAGTGTTCAGAGAGTTTATCAAAGACAATCTAATTACATTTCTCAGTTTCTTATTTGGACAGAATATATTTCTTAAACGAATAGAAGGAAGAGAAAAACATGATGTCGTGTGGGTAGAATTATTTGGGAAGAGAGAAGTATCTTCAAGAACATTAAAGAATAATTGGTTTCTTAAGTACGCAAAACATGGCCGTCGCTTCGATATTGAGCAACAATTCCAAAATTTTTGCCGGCTTCCATCTTACACCAAAAAGCAATGGCAAAAAGTCATTCGTCATTACTTTGTTAGTGAAGAAATCGCCGGGACTTTGCACGAGTCCACAGCAGCAGCATCTATCAGCTTCTCGGCATTGGAAGGGCTGACTCGTTCAATTATCAGCACATATTCAGACGCAGATCAGTGGCTGAAAAAAGACTTGCGCTTAAAGCAAGGTAAAAGTATTCTTGATGCTATTGAAATGGTTGCCGAACGAGAATTTGACAAACATAGCGAAGTCTTCAAAATGGCCAGCCAGCGGATTCGTGAAGTTAGAAACGCAACGGTACATCTTGATTTAACTTCTGATGAGGATCCAAGAAACGCATTTTATCGTTGGAATGCCTCGCAAGCGTTGATTGAGTTTCTTCTGCTCAAGAAACTGGGAATGAAAGAAATTCCCAATCGCACTATATTTCCAACATTTAGAATTTATGGAGAAGATATGTTTGCAGATCAACGCAAAGAGGAGCTTAGATTTGACCAGGATCAGCCTGGAGAGGAGCGTTCTTCAAATTCGTAGCGCCCTGGGCTCCTTCAGGTGGTTGTCAGGAGCCCCAGTTTATGAGGCTGCGTTATTAGCCCGTGGGCTATTCGGTGAGCACAATAGCTTGCAAGTTCGGCTGGACAGAGGTTCCCGCATGGGGCTATGCAGAAAACCGAACCTCTCAGCACTCCTAGGGAAACACTGGAAAACCTCAAAACGGGTCCACATAGGATTGACTTCCCTGTCACAGCAAGGCTTCTCAAAAGGCCGGGACTGGGGCAGAGGGGGTTTTCCAGTGTTTCCCTAGATTCCCACCAAAGCCCCCGGCAACCCCTCCACAATCCCCACGGTCTCAACGGAGAGGTGGACGATACGCCCCACAGCGGCAATAAAGGCGGCCTCGTCAGGGAACCAGGCGTTGGGATCGTTGCGGATGCCGCTGTGTTTGTCTGTGGTGATGCGATAGCGATCAATGAACCAGCCCAGGGGTGTGCGGCCGTTGACCTGGTAGCGGTGTGCTTCTGGCGGAATGCCTTTGAGGCGCAGGTGATCGTTCACCACCAGGACATCCTGATTCTCCCCGACCAGCTTCATGGCGCGGGGGGTGAAGAGGGGGCCAGTGCCGGTGGCTTCGGGAGTGAGGGGATATTGGGGGCCGGTTTCATAATTGAGGTGGAGGGCGGCCAGGGCTTGGCCGGCTTCAGCAAAGGCCTGGAAATCCGGGGCGAAGGGGATACGGGGGAGAGACTTGGCCAGATCGTTGGCGAAGCGGGCGCGGAAATCCGGGGCGTGCAACACGCCATAGACATAATCAAAGATGGCGTCCTTGGTGATGCCGGGATCTTGATAATGGGAACGGAAGGCGGCAAGGGCTGTGTCGGAGATGTTGTCAATGCGCTCCAGAGCAGGGGCTTTATCCAGAAGGGAAGATGCTTTACTATGGATGAAGCGATAACGGGGGAAGCATTGACCTTTGGAGATCAGTTCGAGATCCAGCATACAATCCACCATTATGGCTGAGAAAGGTTTGGTGGAGCCGACGCCGGGTACGCAGATGGCAAGATTACTGCTGTTGTGGGTTGGGAAGATTTGGTCCTGCTGGCCCTTTGTTTTTACGAGCAGATACTCAACATAACAGTTCTGCTTGACAAACGGCCGGTATTGCACCGTCCAGATCTTATCGATTGACCAGACGATATCTTTTCGGCGTTGCAGATTATTTTTCAGCTCCCGATCCCACCGGACATGCGATGAGTGCGATTTGACAACGGTGTCGATGTCCTTGGAACCGTTCCTGTTTTCATTGTATTCACTAAGAGCATTACAATAGTCTTGTACCATTTTCCAGGCATTATTGGTGCAGGCTTCATGGGAAAAGTTATAGATATAAGCATCACGAGCTGTTTCGTAGCCTATTGAATACAATTCAAAGACTGCTTCCTTCACCCTACCAGCCTTGGCCTCCTTTGAACCCATAGGATAAAAGGATTCAAACGCCTTATCCCGCTGACCAATCCAGTCATGGTGCTTATCGGGCTGGATCGTCTGCCAATCGTCAATACCGTTGATTGCTCCCCATTCCTGCAGCTTACCCAATTTCTGCTCACGCCTGAGATAATCGCCAATATCACGGTAAAGAATGCGGCAGCCCGTGTGCTGGGCATCGGGATTGCGCACCAGGAGCGTGATGGCGACGGTCGCACTGGACCCTTGACCAAACACCGGTCCACCTTCCGCACGTCCACGCTCCCCACCCTTCCAAGTGTGCCCCCTCAGATTGAGCACATAAACGGAAGAGAACTCCTCGGCCAGGCAAGCCCGTATACCGGCATCAACATTGCCGTCAATCCAGGAGCCATTGGTGACAAAGGCCACCACCCCCTGCTGGTTGATGCGATCCGCGGCCCAGCGGATGGCCATTTTGTAGCTGTCGTACAGACTGTTCTTGTTGGTGGCGCTGGAGCGGGCCGCGAAGGTCTGGGCCACCCGCGCCTCAAGCTGGGGATAGCTGGTACTGGGGTTGTTGTCGGCAGAACTGCGCTGGCCTGCAGACCAGGGGGGATTCCCCACGATGACGCGGATATCCAGCGCTTTTTGCCGTTGGCGGCGCTGGGAGTTATCGGGGAAGAGGGCTTGCAGCTTGTCGTCGTTTTCGTTGAGGGCGAAGGTGTCCGTCAGGCAGATGCCGGGAAAAGGACGGTAAGGGCTGGCTGTGGCGTCCTGGAAGGCCACTTCGATGTTCACCGAGGCGATATAGTAGGCCAGCAGCACGATTTCGTTGGCGTGCAGTTCGGAAGGCCGGCCGTTGCCGCCGTATTTGCGGAGAATCTGCTCCGGGGACAGGAGGCCGGATTGCAGCATCCGGGTGATGAAGGTGCCGGTGCCGGTGAAGGGGTCCAGGATATGCACGTCAGGCTCCCCCAGGGCGCTGCCGAACTCCTGCCCCAGCACGTGCTGCACGGAGTGAAGGATGAAGTCCACGATTTCCACCGGCGTATAGACAATGCCCAGCCGTTCGCTCACCCTGGGGAAGGCCTTGCGGAAAAACTTGTCGTAGAGTTCCACCACAATGGCTTGCCGCGCCTGGGCGCTGGCGGCCCCCTGCACCCGGCGGCGCACGGAATCGTAGAAGGGATCCAGGCTTTCCGCTTCCGCAGCAATGCCGGAGGGCTTGAGCACCTCCAGAACGGTTTGCATGCCCTGGCCCACAGGGTTGCGCCGGGCCGCGGCGGCCTGGCCAAACAGGGCGTCGAACACCGGCTGGGTCACCATGTGCTGGGCCAGCATCTCGATGGCGTCCTCTGCGGACACGTCGGGGTTGATGTCGTCCCGCAACTCCTTCAGGAACTCCCCGAACACTTCCCGCTCCGCCTGGCCGGCCTCCACCAGAGTGCGGATGCGGACAATGTGGGCCTGGGCAATGCGGGCCACATCCGTGGCCCAGTCTTCCCAATAGCGCTTGTTGCCGCACTTTTCCACAATGCGGGTGCGGATGGCCTCCGGCAGGCCCTCAAAAATTGTCAGGTTGTGGTAGGCCACCGAGGTGCTGGCGGCATCGGGATCGGCGGCGGGTTGTTCGCTGCCGTCTGCCGCCATGGACGGTTGCCAGTCCGCCAGGGTGATGATGGAAATGTGCTGGCCGGCCTCCCCCATCTCCAGCCGGTTGAGCATCCCCTCGAAGCGCTCGTCGTGGCTGCGGATGGCGTTCAACATCTGCCACACCGTTTGCCAGCGCTTGTCGTCGGCAAGAAACTGTTGGGGGGAAACCAGGGACGGCACCACCACCGGCAGGATCACGTAGCCCAGCTTCTTGCCCGGCGCCTTGCGCATGACCCGCCCCACCGCTTGCACCACCTCGATCTGGCTCTTGCGGGGGTGCATGAACAGGATGCCGTCCAGGGCGGGCACGTCCACCCCTTCGGTGAGGCAACGGGCGTTGGTGAGGATGCGAATCTCCCCCGGCGGCGTCTCCTCCAGGAAGGCCAGAGCATCGGCCCGGGCCGTGGCGTTGCAGGTGCCGTCCACATGGCGGGCGCTGACGGTGGGGAGCGTCTCGCCGTTGCCGCCCACCTGCTGGCCGTAGGCCTCCGCCACAGCGCCAATGCTCGCTTCCAGCGCCTTGGAAGACTTCACCAGGTTGCAGAAGGCAATGGCCCGGCCCATGGGCGCCCGGTCGCCCTCGGGAAACTGCTCGGTGTCCATCTTGGCCAAGGCCCGCAGGCAGCCGATCATCTTGCCCTGCTCGTCAACGGTGAGCGTCTTGCCTTCCGCCAGGTTGCGAATGCGGATGCCGGCCGCCAGGGATTCGGGCACCGTGAGCACGATCACCCGATAATCGGAGAGCAAGCCCCGCTCCACCGCATCGCCAAAACGGGTCTCGTGGAGCATGGGACCGTAGCGCTCCTCATCGTCCATGGAGCACAACGCGGCGGCAAACTCCCCGGCCCGGTTGCGGGCGCTCCGGGCATACACCTTGGGGGTGGCGGTCATGTAGAGCCGTCGCTCCGCACGGAGGCGGCCGTTGTCGTGGATGAGCACGAAGGGGGAGGGGTCCTCCCCGGGAATGAGGGCGCCGGCGGTGCGGTGGGCTTCATCCGCCACCGCCAGGTCAAAAGCCGGTAGCCCCTGCTCCTGCTGGGCCGCGCCAACCATGGGGGAGGATTGATAGGTGGCGAACACCACGGTCATGGCGTTGGGGGCCGCAGGGGTGGCCTGACTGGCCAGGGCGGTGGCATCGGTGGTGGCGGGCCAGGCCAGATCCAGCACGTCCATATCGGCAGTGTCGGCGTTGCTGCGGCGGGGACGACCCGTCTGGCTGTCGGAGCACACCGCAAAGGCGCGGACGGGCAGGCGGGCATCATCCAGCCAGGCCCGCAGGGTTTGGGAGAGCAGCGCCAGGCTGGGCACCAACACCAGCACCCGCCCGCCGGCGCCGGCAAGCTCCTCGGCCACCCTCAGCCCCACCAGGGTCTTGCCGGTGCCGCAGGCCATCAGCAGCTTGCCCCGGCTGCCGGGCGCCTGGAGATGGTTCAGGGCGCTGGCAATGGCCGCCTGCTGATGGGGCCGGGGCGTCTTGGGTGGTTCTCGCCCGCTGATGCCACCGGATTGGACAAATTCAGCCCAGCGGATGGGGCTGGCCTTCAAATCGTGCAACCCGATGCGCTGCACCGGCTTCTCCTGCTGGCGCAGGGTCTCCTCCGCCTTGGCGGACCAGGCTCGCCCCGTGGTGTCCATCCAGATGCGACGCCGAAACTCCGGCCGCCCCGATGCCGCCAGGAAGGAGTCCATTTCCCCCTTGGCGATGCTGCCCCGGGTCTCCCGGAATTTGCACTGGATCGCCGCGTACGCCCCCGGCTCATCCCTCAGTTCCGCCACCAGGTCGATGCCTGCATCATCGGCGGGCACCCCCCGCTGGCGCGCCCACTCCCCGTAGCGCTCCACAGCGCCAAACTGGGCCGCCTGCACAGGGTCATGGCGGAGAAAGGCCATGCAAAGATCCTCGAACGCCGTCCCCATGGCCCGGTGGCGGCTGAAGGCAGCCTGGGCAGCCTCCTGCCGCCAGGTGTTGAGGATCTCGTCGAGGGGATGCATGGGCCAGGCGGGCAGCGGCG
Source organism: Synechococcus sp. SB0662_bin_14 (assembly GCA_009840445.1). Lineage (GTDB taxonomy): Bacteria > Cyanobacteriota > Cyanobacteriia > PCC-6307 > Cyanobiaceae > Synechococcus_B. The sequence continues at coordinate 21,971 of VXNS01000052.1, read as the reverse complement.
CTTGGCGGCAATTTAAGACGAGCCCACCAGCTTTTGCCGCAAGGTGCGAATACGATCCCGCAGCTTGGCGGCCTCCTCGAATTTCAAGTCCTGGGCACAGGTTTTCATCTGATCTTCCAGTTGACTGATGAGTTCGGGCAGGGAGGCAAGGGGCATGTCGTCGTTTTCCGCCTGGGTTGTTGCGGTTTCCAACTGGCTCTGGCTCAGCCGCCTGGACAACTCCAGGTCCGCCAGGATGGGATTGCCCTTGGTTTTGGTGGCCACCGCCTTGGGTGTGATGTTGTGGTGGCTGTTGTACTCCTGTTGCACTTCACGGCGCCGCTCCGTTTCCTCAACGGCTTTGGCCATGGAATCCGTCAACTGATCGCCGTACAGAATGGCCATGCCATGGACATGGCGGGCGGCACGGCCAATGGTTTGAATCAGGGAGCGATCCGAACGCAGAAAGCCTTCCTTATCCGCATCGAGAATGGCCACCAGAGACACTTCCGGTAGATCCAGCCCTTCCCGCAGCAGATTCACCCCCACCAGCACATCGTAGGCGCCCATGCGTAGATCCTGAATCAGCTCGATCCGCTCGATGGAGTGGATCTCGGAATGGAGGTATTGCACCTTGGCGCCATGGCTGATCAGGTAGTCACACAGGTCTTCAGCCATGCGTTTGGTGAGGGTGGTCACCAGGGTGCGTTCACCCCGCCCACTGCGGGCGCGAATCTCCGCCAGCAGGTCGTCCACCTGGCCCTCGCTGGGTCGTACGCTGATCTCGGGATCCACCACGCCGGTGGGACGGATCACCTGGCGCCGGACGGCATCGCCGGAGCGCCCCAGCTCCCAATCCCCGGGGGTGGCGGATACGAAGATGGCCTGCCTCACCTTGGCCCAGAACTCCTCCGCCTTCAGGGGCCGGTTATCCGCTGCGCTGGGCAGGCGGAAGCCGTGATCAATGAGCACCCGCTTACGGGAGCGATCACCGTTGTACATGCCTTGCAACTGGGAGCAGGTGACATGGCTTTCATCCACCACCAGCAGCCAGTCATCCGTGAAATAGTCCACCAGACACTCCGGCGGCGTGCCCGCTGGTCGGCCCGTGAGGTGGCGGGCGTAGTTTTCAACCCCGTTGCAATAGCCCACTTCCTGAAGCATCTCCAGGTCGTAGTTGGTGCGCTGCTCCAGACGTTGTGCCTCAACCAGTTTATTATGTTGATGGAGCACGTCCAGATGCTCCGCCAACTCCTCACGAATGGCCACCAGTGCAGCTTCAAGGCGTTCCTTGGGTGTCACAAAGTGTTTTGCGGGATAAATGCTCATGCTGTCCAGACTTTTCAAAATCTCGCCGGTGATTCGATTCACGTAGCGAATCGCTTCAATCTCGTCACCAAAGAATTCGATTCTGACGAGGCGATCTTCGTAGGCAGGTCCAATTTCCAGCACGTCTCCCCGCAACCGAAAACATCCGCGACTGATGTCCAGATCGTTGCGGCTGTACTGGTTATTGACCAAAGCCCGCAGCGTCTGCCGTAAGTCAATCGTTTCCCCAACCTGAAAAGGCACTGCCGCCTTAAGATATTCCGCTGGCATCCCCAAGCCGTAAATACAGCTAATCGAGGCCACCACAATCACGTCCCTACGCTCAAATAATGACCGGGTGGCCGAATGGCGCAACATGTCTATTTCTTCGTTGATGGATGCTGTTTTAGCAATATAGGTATCTGTAGACGGCACATAGGCCTCCGGCTGATAATAATCATAGTAGGAGATAAAGTATTCCACGGCGTTGTTGGGAAAGAACTCCCGTAGCTCGTTGCAGAGTTGGGCAGCGAGGGTCTTGTTATGGGCCAGCACCAGGGTGGGCTTGCCGGTTTGGGCAATCACGTTGGCGATGGTGAAGGTTTTGCCCGTGCCCGTGGCCCCCAGCAGGGTCTGATAGGGACACTGCCGCTGGACACCGTGGACCAGCTCCGCAATGGCCCGGGGCTGATCCCCCATGGGCTGATAGGGCGCTGTGAGGGCAAAGTGGCCCATCTCCAACTAGCGGCTGATGGGAGAGTCTAGGGTGGTTGGCACCACGCTTGGCGCTACACCGGCGGTCAAGGCCTGCCGCAGGCTGCGCACCACGGCCACCATGGCCAGGGGATCCTCCAGACGGTTCACGGCGCGGCCCACCCCAACGGCGGCGGCGCCAGCGGCAACGGCCATGGGGGCGGTCACCGCACTGAGGCCGGAGGCGCAGAGCACAGGCACCCGCACCGCACGGCTGATGGCGTGGGCAGCGGCCAGGGTGGGCACCGCCTTTTCAATGAGTCCCTGGATGCCGGCACTTTGGGGTTGGCTGCTGGTTCCCCCTTCCGTCTGGATCAGGTCCGCGCCAGCGGCCACCAATTGCTCCGCCAGTCGCTGTTGCTCCGATAGGGGCAGGCGGTGGGGAACGGTGACGGACAGGGGTACGTGGGCAAGCAATGCCCGGCTGCGGCGGGTCAACTCCAGCACCTCGGCCCCGGTGAAGTCCTGCCCCTGCTCGTAGAAGCAGTCGAAGTTGCCGATTTCCACCAGATCGGCCCCGGCAGCCACCACCGCCGGGAACCGTTCCGGCTCCACGGCGGATACGCAGACGGTGGTCACCCCACAGGATCGCGCCAGGCGCACCAACTGGGGATCGGCGGCAATATCCACCAGGTCGGCCCCACCCGCCACGGCAGCGTTGCACACTTGGCGCACCCGTTCGGGCGCAAAGGTTTGCAGGCCGGCAATGATCTTGAGGCCCTGGCGGGCGGCAAGGCAGGCCGCAAGGCGGGCGGGGAGGGTCATGGGCGGAAGGGCCGGAACAGGCACGCTGCATGTTAGGAGTTGAGTCTACAGACCGGCCGCTCCCCCATGGGCCATACTGGTTCCCCCATCTGCTTCCCCTGGGCGGCGGGCTCCTGGTGGCGGTGTCCAGGAGGCTGGACTCCCTCTGCCTGCTGCGCCTGTTGCAGAACCTTCAACGTCCCACCACTGGTCGGTTGCGGATGTTCACCGCTGGCGACCCCCCAACAGTAGCGAAGCGGCAACACGCCAGTGGCGCCACACATTGGCCCACTGAATTCCAGACCACATTGGTTGTGATCCTGGTCGCCAACAGCTCAATCAAGTTCTGCTCAGCCTGAGGGATTCTTCTTCAAGTTCTCAGGTGTTGCCGGGAGGATCATTAAGGAAATAACCGCTGAGAGTATGGAGAAGATGCCCACGATGATAATGACCAAATGATAACTACCGAAGACGTCAAAGCTATTGGCACCAAGTTGTGTACTCAAAAATGCTCCCAATTGATGGATCATCCAAATGGATCCAAGAGCCAAGCCCCTCCTCTCTTTGGTAAAGGCGTTCAGTGTGTAAGTAGATGTGCCAATCACCGTCCCCATATAGCTTAATCCAAAAGAGATTGAGAACATAAGAATGCCAGAGAAGTTGGACATCATACTGAGAAGAAATAATGCTGCTGATCGCAATGCATAGGATGCAGCAATGACATATCCTATAGGCAATCGGTCGCAAAGCCAACCAGCAACAAAACTACTAATCAACTCGGATGCACCGAAAACCACCATTACCACAGCAACTTGTGGTGGTGTGAGGAAGATGTCCTGAAAATGCGCTACCATATGAACATCAATGAAGGCCATCGTCACGCCGCAGCCGAAGAAGCTAAGCGACAATGCGAGAAAGATCCGTGAAGTAAAAAGATCAAGCAACGCCGACACTATCGGCATTCCTGATGTTGGTCTTGGTTGTTTGGATTGTAGATCTGGCAAATAGCGGCTGGCGAGGATTTGTAAAGGCAGCAAGAACGTCAAGCCAGCCGCAAAAAAGACCTGCCGCCAGTGGAAGTACTCCTGAGCAAATACCCAGACTGGAGACAGTACGATGAATCCAATAGCCGCTCCACTCGTGAGCGTGGCATAAACGATGCCAATGTATTTCTCTGGAATCGTTCGGTCAACCAGAATGCCAGTGGGCACATAGGCCATGGCTGCCAACGCGAAAGACGCGGCAATGCCATAGAGGAAAATAAATGCTCCATAACTGGACAGCACTGCACATCCTAAGAGAGCAATGCCAGCGGTCTGAAGCCCAGCAACGAGAACCCGTTTCGGCCCGAGGCGATCTGCCAAAAAGCCCACAATCGGCGATGCAATACCAAAGACAATCATGAAGACTGAAGCGGAAATTGCAAAGCTACCGCGAGTTTGATCAAAGCTCTCAGCCATTAAGACGAAAAATACTTGAAAGATAGTCTTGATTGATGAAGAAAAGAATACGATGAAAAATACTACCAAAATAGACTGCAAGGTCTTTATTTTATTGGTTCTAGAGTTCAAATTCATTCTATTTCCTCATGGTGAGAAGGCATCTCATGGGGGAAGCTATCCGATTGTTGGAGGTGCCCTTGAGAGGTCATGGAACCACTAGGAACATGAACTTAACATATTATCTTTGAAGAAGTAACAACAAGCATTGTTGTGTAATGGACTACATTTTCTCTTTGTTCGTCTCTAAAAATCGGAAAATTTTCCGATTTTTACCAGATCGGCCCCACCCGCCACGGCGGCGTTGCACACGGGGCGCACCCGCTCGGGCGCAAAGGTTTGCAGGCTGGCATGATTTTGAGGCCCTGGCAGGCGGGAAGGGTCATGGGCGGTAAGGACCGGAACGGGCACACTGCATGTCAGGCGTTCAGTCCGCAGAGACCGGCCATTTCTCCATGGGCCATGGTTCTTCCCCATCCGGTTCCCCCGGGCAGCGGGTTCAATCCATCCCGTCCTGGAGCCGCTGGCACCACCGGCTGCACAGGTCTCTTCTGGCGGCTCCCCAGTTGCTGCCCCCCGGCGCGGCCCTCCTGGTGGCGGTGTCCGGCGGGCAGGACTCCCTCTGCCTGCTGCGCCTGCTGCAAGACCTTCAACGTCTCCACCACTGGTCGTTGCAGGTGTTCCACGGGGATCACCGCTGGCGGCCCGATAGCGCCGCCAATGCCGCCCATGTGCAGTCCCTCTGTGCCACCTGGGGGCTCCCCTGCCACCTGGAGGTGGCTGACCATCTCCCCAGCGAAGCGGCGGCGCGCCAGTGGCGCTATGACCGCGCCATTGCTCTGTGCCGCCACCTGGGCTGTGGTCAGCTTGTGACGGGTCACACCGCTACGGATCGGGCCGAGACCCTCCTGTTCCACCTGTGCCGCGGTAGTGGCAGCCGTGGTCTCGGCAGCCTCCGCCCCCAACGCCAACTGGCGCCAGGCCTGCAACTCATCCGCCCCCTGCTCCCCTTCTCCCGACAAGACACCCTCCAGTGCTGCCAGGCGTTGAAGCTGCCCATCTGGCCTGATGCCAGCAACGGGGACCAACGTTTGGCCCGCAACCGGATTCGGCAACGGGTTCTGCCGGAGTTGGAGCAGGTGAACGGCGCCGCCGTGGCCCACATGGCGGCCTGCGCCCAACAACTGGCCGAGGAAAGCGACCTGCTGGATCAACTGGCGCGGGAGGCCCTGGCCACCATGGTGGCCAACCAGTCCACCAGCCTCATCCCCCAGGCACTGGCGGCTCTGCCCCGCGCCTTGGCCAGCCGCTGCCTGGTCCACTGGATTCGGGACCACACCGGCCGCGATCCTGATCGACGGCAGCTCAACCAACTGCTGCTCAGCCTGAGCCACCCCAAGACCACGGACCAGACCATGGCGCTCCTGGACGGGGGTTGGCGTTTGCGCTGGCGGGGTGGGTGTATCCATCTACAAAGAGGGGAACCCTGAGAGGGTCAGTTCCTCAACCACCCATGGATCCCCGCCAAGCCCGGCAACTCCGGGATGCAACCACCCCATCCGAGACGACCGCCAAGGATGAACCCACGGCTGCAGACGGGTTGCTGCTGGAGTTCCCCTTGCAGGAGCGCCACCACCGGATCATCTCCACCTTTACGGCGGAGTGCCAACGGGACCCTTCCCGAGACGGCTCTGGCACGAGCGCCAACCGGCTGCCAGTTCCAGGTGTTCTCCAGACATTTGCCGTCCGGCTGAAAACCTGGTGGGCGCAGCGGGCGCACCATAAGGCGTCCTCTTAGGGCTGAATTCAATCTCAAGCATCGGGCTCCAACTGCCCGGAGCGAATCAGCATGGCGCGGGAGCGGGCGCATTCTGCCTCCGCCTCCTCCAAACCCATGGTCTCAACGAGCCAGGCCAACTCCTCCTGCTCCGCCTCGTCCAGGGTCAGACCATAGCGATGGGCCAGAAGGAGAGCTTGCTGGTGTTGTTCGTTGCCAGAGGTGTGGCGCCCGGTCAGGCTCACAGGACCTTATGTCGGGGTGGCGAAACCAGCTTAGGCGGCATCGGCCCAGCCTCCTTTGTGACAGTTGGTAAACGGCGGTTGTGAAAATCTAAATTAAACCTGAAGTTAGGAGTAGGCCTGACTGAAGGCCATACCCCACATTCTCCAAGGAGACTTCCATGGGCAAACACGTCCTCCCCAACCGTCCCCCCACCACGTTTGACGGCGACACCGGCATGAGACTGGCGCCGCCGGGACTGCTTCAGGTTGATCGCTGGAAGCATCTCACTGAAGAACCAGTGGCAGCCACCACCAGTTCTAACCACGCGAAGGCGCCTGAAGACGGTTGAAATAAATGCCTTGATGCGGAAGCCCAACAGTTCCGGGATACAACTGCCCAGGAGCTTGGAGGGAAGGGTGCTGACAATTTGGCCTGGCAACAGCACTTGTAAAAACCAGGACCGACCTTTGCCGAAGGTACATGGTGAGTTGCTTGGGGACTCCACCTCTCCCTTGACTTGGGCGTCTGATTCAGGAACAATCACATCCATCGCTCGGAAAACGCCTCCCTGGTAATTTCCACCAACTTCGAGACACAACCCGAGATGCTCAAGCGCCTGGAGTTGGAGAATGTTGGTCCAGCCCCCAGGATGGAGTTGAACTTGGCTCCCCGGCTGAATCTCGTCACCGGGGACAACGGACTGGGCAAGAGCTTTCTGCTGGACGTGGCCTGGTGGGCATTGACCCGAAAGTGGCCCCGTGACCTGAATCCTCGCCTGATGTCCGGGTATCAGGCCCGTCCCACGGATATCGGGAGCCCCGCCTGCTTGCGGTTCACTGTTGAGGCGGTCACCGGAAGCAAGAGCTATGAAAGCAAGTACTCACCTCCGGATGAGAGTTGGACGGGAAGGCCGGGGAGGCCATTGAACCCTGGGCTTGTGGTCCATGCCCATGTTGACGGGGGATTTTCGGTCTGGGATCCGGCCCGGAACTACTGGAAGAAGAAAGGAGATATCGATGTCCAGGACCGCCTCCCTGGCTACGTCTTCTCTGCCGAGGACGTCTGGAACGGCCTGGAAGTGGTTGTCTCCCAGCCTCAGGGCACGCCCAGAACAACAAAAGTCTGCAAGGGCCTGCTGGAAGACTGGTCCGACTGGATCAAGGAGGGGGGCGACAATGCGGAGCGGATGACCCGTGTCCTTGACCAGCTCGCTGTTCAGGAAGAGCCATTGGCCATCGGCCCGGTCCGGCAACTCACCGTTGACGATATCCGGGACATCCCGTCCATCCGCACCACATATGCCGCTGAGGTGCTGATCGTCCATGCCTCATCAGCGCTGCGGCGAATCATCGCCTTGGCCTACATGCTGGTCTGGTCCTGGAGTAGGCACGTCAGCGCTGCGGCCCAGCTTGGCTGCGACCGTGCGCGACAGGTCATCCTGCTGTTCGACGAGGTTGATGCTCACCTGCACCCCCGTTGGCAACGAACCATTATCCCCGCAATCCTGGAGGTGATGAACAGCCTCACCACCGACGAGGAGGAGACCGTACCGGTGCAGATCATCGCGGCAACCCACTCGCCCCTGGTCCTTGCCTCCGTGGAACCCCATTTCGATGAGGACAGGGATCGCCTGTTTCACCTGGACATCCGTGATCGGCAGGTGCATCTGGACGAGGTTCAATGGGCAAAGCAGGGAGATGTGCTCAACTGGCTGGTGTCGGACACCTTTGGCCTGCTCCAGGGGCGTTCGCTGGAGGCGGAGCGGGCCATTGAAGCGGCCAAGGCACTCATGGACCAGACCGGTGCTGAGGCTGTCGCCAAGCGAGATCCCATCCACCAGGAGCTTCAGCGGGTGCTGCCCGGGCATGATCCCTTCTGGCCCCGTTGGGTGGTCTGGGTGGAACGCCAGGCTGCGCAGCAATGATTCCTCCGGTCCAACCAGTCCCTGAGCCCCATGACTTTGAGGAGAAAGTCCGTGCTCCAGGCAGGCAGTGGCTTGCAACCCATCCCAGTGCTGCGCGCCCGAAGGACTACTGGACTCTCTTTAAGGGAACACTGGCTCAAGGTTTTGAAAACCGCTGCGCCTACTGCGCCATGTATGAGCCGGTCGGGACCGTGGACCACTTCGCCAGTTGGCACGAAGACCGATCCCAGGCCTACTCATGGGAAAACTACCGCTACTGCGCACAGTGGATCAACGCCAGCAAGGGGAAGACACCGGCGGATAAGCTCCTTGATCCCTACACAATCAAGGATGGGTGGTTCGAGATTCATCTGCCGTCGCTGCATCTCCAGGTCTCGAACAGGGTTCCTGATGCCTTGCGGGAGCGGGCAGCGTACGTTTTAGAGCGGCTCCACTTGCGTAAGGATGAGCGAGTGCTGCGCCAGCGTCGGGAGTGGTACCGGATGTTTCAAGATAAGGAGGTCAGCTTGAAGGGTCTGCGGAAGAAGGCCCCCTTGATTGCGATGGCCGTCACGAGAGCAGGAAGGTCTTGAGCGCGAAATATGACACAACCGCCAGCAGAAACCCTGGATTTCAATGGGTCAGGGCTGCAAAAAACAAGGCATTGACGCAACGCTCCATGCCGATGGGTTTTCTGGCTTGGCTCCGCGGCCACTGCCCTGCCGGTGCATCGCCCTGGGGCTGGGTGGCGGTGCAACTAGGACTTTTCTTCCTGGCCAGCAGCACTCTGCTGGGGGGGGTGCTGCTGGTGGCTGGCCTGGTGGCGGCCACATGGCGCAAGGGATTTGCGGCCTATTGGAGCGATGGGCTGAACCGGCTGCTGCTGGTGGCGGCGGGGCTGCTGCTGGCGGCAACCACCCAGGCGGTGAGTGGAGACCTGGCCTGGTGGGGTTTGTTCAACTGGTTGCCGTTCTTCTGGGGATTCTGGGGCTGGCAGGCCTATCTGAACACCCCGGAAGCGCGGCGGCGTTGCAGTGGCTGGCTGGTGGCAGGGACGGTTCCCGTTCTGATCACCGGGCTGGGGCAAATGGTCCTGGGTTGGCAGGGGCCATGGGCCATGGCGGGGGATCTGGTCATCTGGCACGTGGACGCCGGTGGCAATCCCGGTGGCCGCCTCTCCGGACTGTTTGACTACGCCACCATCGCCGCCGCCTGGCTGGCCTTGACCTGGCCCCTGCTGCTGGCCTGTGTCCTGCAGTCCCCGTGGAGTTGGCGGCGGGGGGGGGTGATGCTGGGGCCGGTGGTGTTGCACGGCCTTTGCCTGTGGCTCACCGCGTCCCGCAACGCCTGGGCCACGGCGGTGTCGGCAGTGCCACTGGTGCTGGGACCGGGGGCATGGGCTTGGCTACTTCCCCTGCTGCTGTTGGCCTTGCTGCCCGTGGCGCTGGCGATGCTGCCCGGTGTTCCTGCCGGCCTGCAGGAATTGGCGCGGGCCGCGGTTCCCGATTCCCTCTGGCAGCGTCTCATGGATCAAGGGGTTGACCGTCCCGTGGCCACCACGCGCCTGAGCCAGTGGTGGGTCGCCGGCCAACTGGTGCTGGAGCGCCCCTGGCTGGGCTGGGGCGCCGCCGCCTTTGGAACGCTCTATTTCCTGCGCAGCGGGTTTTTCCACGGGCATCCCCACAACCTGCCCCTGGATCTGGGCCTCAGCTTCGGGGTGCCGGTGGCGCTGCTGCTGCTGGCGGTGCCCCTGTGGGTGGTGGTAGCAGCGGTGCGCCGTGGCATGGCCACGGCCGGCATCACGGATCGCGGCTGGCTGGCGGCGTTCCTGTTGCTGTCCAGTATCCATGCCACGGATTTGCCCTACTACGACGCACGCATCAACATGGCGGGCTGGTTTCTGCTGGCCGGACTCCGGGCCTACGGCCTGGCGGCTTCTTCCCAAAGGAGACCCAGGCTCAGCGCAGGCTCACCGGGGCAATGAGGGGTGGCGCCCAGACGGAGTGCTGTTTCTCCAATTCCAACTGACGTTCATAGATGGAGCGGCGATTGATGGCCCGGGCCAGCAGGTAGCAGCTCAGGGAGGCCACCAGCATGGGCTTGAGCAGCACAATCTGCTTGGTGAGGGCAAAGGTGATAAACGTGGCGGCAATGGGCACTTGGCACGTGCCCGCCACAAAGCTGGCCATCCCTGCAAACACAAGGCTGCTGGGGGCGTAGCCGGTGGTGGTTTGCAGCAGCGCGGAACTCACCAGGCCCACGGCGCCCCCCAGGATCAACATGGGCGCAAAGAGCCCCCCCGGCGCACCGGATGCCGCCGCCAGTCCCGTGGTGAAAAACATGGCCACGAAAATGGCCAGGTTGACGCCCAGGTCTGCGGTGCCGTCCCGCAGGTCCAGGGCCACCAGCTTTTTCAAGGCGGCACCATCGGCAAACTCCGCGGGCAGGGCTGCAAAGATCAGCCCCAACAGCAGGCCGCACAGGGCCATGCGCAGCACGGGCCGCGGGCCGAACACCCGGCCACACGCCCCCTGCATGGCAATCACGTAGCGGTTGTACAACTCACTCAGCCCGGCAATCACCAAGCCCAGAAGGACGAGGTAGACAACATCCACAGGACGAAAGCTGAAGTCCACCAGATCAAATGTTTTGCTCACCTCCAGGCTCACGGCTGCGCTGAAGCCCTCCTCCTGGCCAAAACCGATCCAGTTGAGCACGTCCCCCCAGGTGTCGGCCATGAAGGTGGTGAACAGCACCAACATCAGCACCACGGGCCTGGCGTTGTGGAGCAGTTCCTCAATGGCGTAGATGAACCCGCCCAGGGGGGCGTTGAACACCGCCGCAATGCCGGCGCCGCCGCCCGCGGCCACAATCAGGCGCAGGAAGGAGCGCGGTGCCCTCAGGTTGGTGGCCATCTGACAGGCCACGGAGGCGCCCATCTGCACTGCGGGACCCTCCGGCCCCAGGGGGAAGCCGCTGCCAATGGCCAGGATGCCCCCCAGCAGCTTCACCACCGCCACCCGGATGCTCATGGGCACCCGCTGCCCCTGGAGAAATTTCATCACCTGGGTGATGCCCGAGCCGTGGGCGGCGGGCGCCAGATGTTTCACCAACAGGCCGGCCAGTAGCCCGCCAAGGCCGGCAATGACGGGCAACACCAACCAGGGGGTGGCGCGACCCAGGAGGGGCTCCAATTGCTCCACCAGCCCCAGCCGCCAGCTCACCATCCTGGTCATGCCGTTTTTCAGGAGCACCGCGGTCCAGGCCGCCCCCAGGCCGGTGAGCAGCACCGTGGCCGCCACCGCCAGGGAGCGCTGCCGCAGCAGATTGCGAACCGTACTGGCTTTTAGCGGTGTGCCAAACATGGTGCTGCTGCTCCCGATTCAGGTCTCCGCATCTGCCACGGCCACGGCTTCCACAGGGCTGCCGCTGCCCTCTCTCCCCCCATCCGCAAAGCCGGGAATCTGGTCAAAGTTCAGATAGCGGTAAAGCTCCGCTGCCAGGGGCTGGATTCTGGTGCTCACAATCCGGTGGTACTCCGCCACGGTGGGGATACGGCCCAGCACGGCGCAGGCGGCCGCCAGTTCGGCGCTGCCCAGGTAGACCTGGGCCCCGTTGCCCAGGCGGTTGTTGAAATTCCGGGTGCTGGTGGACACCACCGTGGTGTTGTCCTCAACCCGGGCCTGGTTGCCCATGCAGAGGGAACAACCCGGCATCTCCATGCGACAGCCCGCCGCGGCCATGGTGGCGTAGTGACCCTCCTGCTTGAGGGTCTCCTCGTCCATGCGGGTGGGGGGGCAGACCCAGAGGCGAGCCTTCACCTTGCTCACGTCCTCCAACACCTTTGCCGCGGCCCGGTAGTGGCCGATGTTGGTCATGCAGGAGCCGATGAACACCTCCTGCACCGGATCACCGGCCACTGCGGAGAGGGGCTTGATGTTGTCCGGGTCGTTGGGGCACGCCAGAAGGGGTTCCGTGACGGTGTTCAGGTCGATGTCCAAGGTTTCCCGGTAGACCGCATCGGCGTCGGCCCTGAGTAGCCGGGGGTTGGCGAGCCAGTCCTCCATGGCGGCGATGCGTCGCCCAATGGTGCGCTCATCCTGGTAGCCCCGGGCCATCATGTTGTTCAGCAGGGCCACGTTGCTGCGCAGGTACTCCGTCACCGTGGCGATGGACAGGGCAATGGTGCAGCCGGCACAGGAGCGCTCCGCGGTGGCGTCGGTGAGTTCAAAGGCCTGCTCCAGCTTCAAGTCCGGCAGGCCCTCGATTTCCATGATGCGGCCGTTGAAGACGTTTTTCTTATTGGTTTTGGCCACGGTGAGCAGTCCCCGCTGGATGGCCACGTAGGGAATGGCGTTCACCACGTCCCGCAGGGTGATGCCGGGTTGCAACGCCCCGGAAAACCGCACCCGCACCGATTCGGGCAGATCCAGGGGCATCACCCCCAAGGCGGCGGCAAAGGCAACGATTCCGGAGCCGCCGGGGAAGGAAATGCCCAGGGGGAAGCGGGTGTGGCTATCACCGCCGGTGCCCACCGTATCCGGTAGCAACATGCGGTTGAGCCAACTGTGGATGATGCCGTCTCCCGGCCGCAGGGCCACCCCGCCCCGCTGGGCGAAGAAATCCGGCAACTCCTTCTGGGTCTGCAGGTCCACGGGCTTGGGGTAGGCGGCGGTGTGGCAGAAGCTCTGCATCACCAGATCGGCGGAGAAGCCCAGACAGGCCAGTTCCTTCATCTCGTCCCGGGTCATGGGACCGGTGGTGTCCTGGCTGCCCACGGTGGTGACCATGGGCTCGCAACTGGCGCCCGGCCGCACCCCCGGCAACCCGCAGGCCCGACCCACCACCTTCTGGGCCAGGGTGAAGCCCGTTCCCTCATCTGCGGGCTGGCCCGGCCGGATGAACAACGCCGACGGGGGGAGCCCCAGGTGCTGGCGCACCTTGTCGGTGAGGGCCCGGCCAATGAGCAGGGGGATCCGCCCACCGGCGCGGATCTCGTCCGCCATGGTGCCGGGCTGCAACGTAAAACGACTCACCACCATGCCGGTGGCGGTGTTGGTGACGATTCCCTGCCAGGGGCGAATGGTGATCACGTCCCCGGTGTTCAGTTGGCTGACGTCACACTCCAGGGGCAGTGCGCCGGAGTCTTCGGCAGTGTTGAAAAAGATGGGGGCGATCTTGCCGCCCAGAATCACGCCACCCCGCCGTTTGTTGGGGATATGGGGAATGTCCTGGCCGATGTGCCACAGCAGGGAGTTGATGGCGGATTTGCGGGAGCTGCCCGTACCCACCACGTCCCCCACGTAGGCCAGGGGATGCCCCCGCTCCTTCAACCGGGCGATGGCGGCCAGGGCCTGGGGGTCGCGCCGCTCCAGCATGGCCAGGGCATGGAGAGGGATATCCGGCCGGGTGGTGGCGTGGGTGGCGGGGGACAGGTCGTCGGTGTTGGTTTCCCCGGACACCTTGAACACGGTGACGGTGAGTTCTTCCGGCAGCGGTGGCTTGTTGCTGAACCATTCCCCCGCCGCCCAGGAGTCCACCACCCGGCGGGCAAAGGGGTTGGCGGCAGCGCGCTCCAGCAGATCGTTGTAGGCGTCGTACACCAGCAAGGTGCCGCTCAGCCCGGTGGCTGCACAGGCGGCGATGGCCTCGTCCGGGTTCTCCAGCAGTTCCAGCAGGGCCGCCACGTTGTACCCCCCCACCATGGTGCCCAGAAGCCGGGTGGCGTCCAAGGGGGACACCAGGGGACTGGTGACCGTGCCTGTGGCCACGGCACTCAGCCACGTGGCCTTCACGTAGGCGGCTTCATCCACCCCTGGGGGAACCCGCTGCCACAACAACTCCAGCAGCGCATCCTCCTCCCCTGCTGGTGGATCCTGCAACAATGCTGTCAGGGACTGGGTTTGAGCGGCATCAAGGGGAAGGGGAGGAATTCCTAGAGCATGCCGTTCAGCGGCAGCCTGGCGGTAGGCGGCGAGCATGGAGATTTCTTCAAACCTTAGGGACTATCTTTGCCTACATTTGAGCACGGCATCCAGGCACCATGGCGCGCACATCCAATCTCCACGTGGTCGAGACACGGCCACTTGTCGCCCCTGCCGTTCTACTCGGTGATCTTCCCCTATCGCCCCACGCTGCCCGGACGGTCCTGGAGGCACGGCAGCGCATCAAGGCCCTGTTGAGCGGTGAAGATCCCCGGTTGCTGGTGATTGTGGGACCCTGCTCCGTCCATGACGTGGATGCGGCCCGTGAGGTGGCGGCCCTGTTGAAGCAACTCCACGACCGACACCGCCAGAGCCTGGAGGTGGTGATGCGGGTGTATTTCGAGAAGCCGCGCACCACGGTGGGTTGGAAGGGACTGATCAACGATCCCCACCTGGACCACAGCTACGACATCAACACAGGGCTGCGCCTGGCCCGGGGCCTGTTGCTCCACTTGGCCGATCTGGGTCTCCCCGCGGCAACGGAGTTGCTGGATCCGGTGGTGCCCCAGTACATCGCCGACCTGATCGGCTGGACCGCCATTGGCGCCCGCACCACGGAAAGCCAGACCCATCGCGAGATGGCTTCCGGTCTCTCCATGCCCATCGGCTTCAAAAACGGCACGGACGGCGCGGTGACCACAGCCATCAACGCCATGGTGGCGGCAGGGCGGCCCCACCATTTTCTGGGCATCAACACCCAGGGCCAGGCATCCATTGTCTCCACCACCGGCAACCCGGACACCCACTTGGTGTTGCGGGGCGGGGCGGCAGGTCCCAACTACCATAAGGAGGACGTTGCCGCAGCGGTGGCGGCCCTGGAGCAGGCCGGTTGCCACCGTCGCATCATGGTGGATTGCAGCCATGGCAACTCCTGCAAGGATTTCCACCGTCAGGAGGAGGTGCTGCTGTCCGTGGCCCAACAGGTGCGGGCCGGTTCGAACCACGTCCTCGGGGTGATGCTGGAAAGCCACCTGGTGGAGGGGAGCCAGAAAATCCCCCAGGATCTCTCCCAACTCACCTATGGCCAGAGCGTCACCGATGCCTGCATCAACCTGGACACCACCTCCCGGTTGCTGGACGCCCTGGCGGCGGCGGTGCGTGACGCCCTGCCCACGACTGTGGCGGCCCTCTCCTAAGGGCTGAGCCATTGGTTGAGGAGGGCAGCGGCCCCCAGGGGCAGCAGCAGGTTATCCACCCCCAGCACACTGATCTGCTCCAGAGCGGCGGCCGCCACCCCCAGCACCAGTAGTTGGGTGAGGCCCAGGTGCTCGCCGAACAGCATCCAGCCCACACCCATGGCCACCAACGCCACGCAGGCGGTGCCCAGAAGGGATTTCCGTTGCCCCAGAACGGACCAGCCGGGGGAGGGCCAGGCGGGTCCCAGAATCCCTGCCAGCCCATCGCCAAAGGCCATCATGAGCCCGGCGGCCACGACAACGGCGGCCCGCTGAGGCCAACCCCACCAGAGCAGCAGCAGAATGGACAACCCATAGGCCACGGTGCCGTAACTACGGCGGTTGACCGACTCCAGACCCGGCAGCAGTCGGGTGCGCTGGTTCACGGCCACCAGGATTGTGGCCAGCACCGCAGCGGCCAAGGCAATGGTGCGGCTGATGTTGGCGGCCCAGGCCATGGGCAGCACCAGTCCGGCCCCCAGGTGGACGACTTTCCGGCTCCACTCCGCCTGATCGGGGCGCCATTGGCGCAGCAGGCGGGCCATTGCGGCCAGCACAACCAGCCAGGCCGCAATGGCAACGAGCCCGAAAACCTGAAGGTGCTCCACAGGGGACTGTCCCGGATCTCAGGCCGCCTTTTGCCGTGCCGCGGACGCCTTGAGTTTCTTGATGGCCCGTTCCTGCAACTGGCGCACCCGCTCCCGGGACACCTTCATGTCATGACCGATGGCGGAGAGGGTCCGGGGGGTGTTCCCCTCAAGCCCGTAGCGCTGACGCAGCACCCTTTGCTCCCGTTGATCCAACTGGGCCATCCAGTTCTCCAGGTTCTCGTGCTGCAAGCGACGGTCCATATCGTCCAGGGGCTCGTGATCGATGGTGTGGGCAATCAACTCGCCGATGGTGCTGCGGTCCTCGTCGCCACGGGCATGGGCGTCAAGGGATGCACAGGGTCGGCTCTGAGCCAGAAGTCTGTCCAATTCCTCCAGGCTCATCTCCATGCGATGGGAGAGTTCCAGGCGATTGGGCTGGCGTCCCAAGCGATGGCAGAGTTCCCGGGTGACGCGCCGCAGTTTGGTGAGCCTCTCGCCAATATGGATGGGCAGGCGGATGGTGCGGGACGTGTTATCAATGGCGCGCACCATGCTTTGGCGGATCCACCAATAGGCGTAGGTGGAGAACTTGTAGCCCATGCTGGGATTGAACTTGTCCACGGCTCGCTCCAGGCCGATGGTGCCTTCCTGAATCAGATCCATCAATTCCAGACCCTGGTGCTGATATTTCTTGGCTACGCTGAATACAAGTCGTAAATTGGCGGCAATCATGCGGTTGCGGGCCCGCCTGCCCAACCGGAACGCCTTACGATGAGCAACGGTTTGTTGTTCGGACGTCACCGTCTCCATCAGGACTTTGAGGGCCTGCACCTGATGGGCCAACTCAATTTCTTCGCTGGGGCTGAGCAGGGGCTCCTTGCCAATTTTGCTGAGATACCAGCCAATGGAATCCCCGCCGAATCGCCCACTGGTGCGAGTACCCATGTGCTTGGAAACCCCCATCAACCGATGTCTCCAGATGGAGCATGATGAGTTGATCCTAGGGCGTCAAGTACAAGGTTGGCAATAAAACATCTGTTCTAGTTTTATCCTTATTCTTGTTTATGTTCAAGCATGGTCAAGTTTTTGACGATCCATCACATCCTTGACGTGAGCGTTGCAACGCTCACCTGGTGAGGTGCTGGCGACATTGGCTTGAGAGCTGATCCACCAGAGCAACGGCCAGAAAAATCACCAGCAGAAGGGCCGTCACCTGGCCGTAGTCCAGGAGCCGTAAGGCGCTGATCAGTTCCGTACCGATCCCTCCGGCCCCCACAGCCCCCAGCACAATGGCCGAGCGCATGTTGAACTCCCAGCGGTAGAACACCAGATCCAACATGCTGGGCCAACACTGGGGCAGCAGCACATGGACAAACACCTGGAGTCGGTCGGCGCCAGTGCTGAACAGGGCCTCCGCCGGATCCGGATCCGCCTGTTCCATGGTTTCCGCCATGAACTTGCCCACCATGCCCACGGAGTGGATGGCCAAGGCCATGGCGCCGGGCAGTTGGCCAAAACCCACGGCAGCCACCAGCAACAGGGCCAGCAGCAGGTCCGGCAATGCCCGCAGCAGGTTGAGCACACCACGGGCCAAGTATCGAATCAAGGGATGGGGCGCTGTGGGCCGGCTGGCCAGAAACGCCATGGGCAGTGAAAGCACCACCGCCAGCGCCGTGCTGGCGACGCTCATGCAGAGGGTCTCCCAGAGGGGCAACAGCCAATGGGGCCAGCGCTGCATCCGCAGAGGAAACAACTCCCCCAGCAACTCCCCCAGCCCCTGGGCCCCGTCCCAGAGGCGCTGAAGGTCGAACAACCCCACCTGCCAACAGGAGAGGGCCACCGCCGCGCCAATGGCCAGAAGCAGCAGATGGACCCGTCGCACGGGAGGCGGCCCGTTGGCAGCGCCCACCCTCTCAGGACCCTGTCACCAGGTCCTGCAACGACAGCCCCAGCACGTCGGCAGCACGACGAACGCCGTCGTAGTCGCTGTCTTGAACGGGGACAAACCCATCGGCCCGCAAGGGCTGGAGCAAGGCGGGATCCTCGAGGTCGTAAAAGCTCTGTTTGATGGCGTGGCGCAGATCTTCGTTCAAGCCACTGTCCATGGTCCAGGGGTATTGGGGGATGGGGCTGGAGGCGCCCAACACCACCAGCTTGTCCGGGTTGATGGTGCCCTGCTCCACCAGCTTGTCGTAGATGGTCCGGCTCAATCCCCCGGCTGCCGCGGTGCCCCGCTCCACCGCCTTGGCCACCGCGTCATGGGCCCCCAGAAACACGGGCTGATAATCCACGTTGGGCTGAAGCCCCGCATCGGCCAAGCGCAGTTGGGGGAAGAGGCGGGAGCCGGTGGAGGCCGGATCGCCAAGAGCCACGGTCTGCCCCTTGATGTCGTCAAAAGTATGAATGCCCTGCTCCCGGTTCCCGATCAACACGGCTTTGTAGGTGCTGGCGCCGTCCTTCAGCCGGACGGCAAAGGGCTCCAGAAAGGGGGCCCTGCTGCGGGCAATCACGTAGGACAGGGGACCGAAGTAGGTGAGGTGGCTCTTGTTGCGCGTGGCCGCCTCGATCAAGGTGGAGTAGTCCGTGCTCACCACCAACTCCACGGGCACGTCCAACGTGGTTTCCAAATAGGACTTGAGGCCTTGGTTGTCCTGAATGACAGTGGCGGCGTCCTCGTCGGGCACGAGAGCCACCACCAGGGTCTTCACGGCGGTGGACCGGGCGTCAGGAGAGTCCTTGGGTCCGCCGCCGCAGGCGGAGGCAAGCAGAACCATGCAACAGCAGGCTGCCGTGCCGACAGCCCGCTTGACCTCTCCTTTTCCAATCCCCATCGTCAAGCCCGGCGTACAGGTTGATCATAAATCGCCTTGAGCAGGCTTTGATTCACCGCGTGGCTGGGCACGTCAAACACCAGGTTGCCGGCGCGGATGCCGATGACGCGATCCGCCATGGTTCTGGCCTGCTCCGGTTGATGCAGGCTGACGACGGCCATGAGCCCCAGGCGCCGTTGCAGGCGGCGCAGCAACTCCAGCACCGCCCCACCCGTTTGGGGATCCAGGGACGCCACCGGCTCGTCGGCCAGCACCAATGCCGGATGATTGGCCAGGGCGCGGGCAATGCCCACCCGCTGCCGCTGGCCGCCACTGAGCAGGTCCACCCGTTGATCGGCATGGTCCCCCAAGCCCACCAGGTCCAACATGGCCAGGGCTTGCGCCTGCAACCCGGACCCCGGCGGCAGGAACGAAGCCAGCCATGGTCGGGTGCTGACAAAAGCCTTCAGCACGTTTTGCCGCGCTGTCTGCCGCTGCACCAGGGCATGGTTTTGATAGACGGTGCCCATGCGGTGCTGGCAACGACGCCGACAACGGGCCGAGCCGTGGAGATCCATGCCTTGCACAACGATCCGCCCCCGCTGGGGAACCAGGGCCCCGTTGAGACAGCGAATCAACGTGGACTTGCCGGACCCGGACAGGCCCAGCAGCACGACAATCTGGGGCTCCTGCACCAGGAAACTCACACCTTGGAGCGCAGCAGGTTGATGGTTGGCCTGGTTCCGATAACGAAATTCAACGTTCTCCACGTTCAGCATCCGACAGGCGCCGTTGGTCCGAGCCTAGAGTTGGCCCCCCGCCCCACCCGTTTGGCCACCGATCCCGCAAACCGGGCCTCCGCGGAGCAACTGCGCTGGAGCCAGCGATTCGAAGGGGCCTTACACCCGTTTATCGCCGAGTTCAACGCCTCCATCGGCTTTGACCTCACCTTGCTGCAACAGGATCTGGATGGATCCGTCGCCCACGGGCGCATGTTGGCGGCTTGTGGGGTGATCACGGCGGCGGAGGCGGAGCGGATTGTGGACGGCTTGGAGACCATTCGCCGTGAAGCCGCGGCTGGAACGTTTTGCCCGGGGGTGGATGCCGAAGACGTGCATTTTGCCGTGGAGCGGCGGCTGATTGCCCTGGTGGGCGACGTGGGCAAAAAGCTCCACACCGGCCGCTCCCGCAACGATCAGGTGGGCACGGATCTGCGCCTCTGGCTGCGGGGCGAGATTGACGAGTTGGAGGTACTGCTGCGCTGCTACGGCCAAACCCTGCTCCGGTTGGCGGAGGCCCACGTGGAGACCGTGATTCCCGGCTACACCCACCTGCAGCGGGCCCAACCCCTCTCCCTGGCCCACCACCTGTTGGCCTACGTGGAGATGACCCAGCGGGATCGCCAGCGCCTGGCCCAGGTGCGCCAGCGGGTGAACGTGTCTCCCCTGGGCGCCGCGGCGCTGGCGGGCACACCCGTTCCCGTTGACCGTCGCCAGACGGCCGCGGCCCTGGGCTTTGCCGACATTTACCGCAACAGCCTGGACGCGGTGAGTGATCGGGACTTTGCCGTTGAGTTCCTGGCGGCAGCCAGTCTGGTGATGGTTCACCTCAGCCGCCTCGCTGAGGAGGTAATCCTCTGGGCCAGCCAGGAATTCGCTTTCATCAGCCTCACGGACCGCTGCGCCACCGGCAGCAGCCTGATGCCCCAGAAGAAAAATCCTGACGTGGCGGAGCTGGTGCGCGGCAAGACCGGTCGGGTGTTTGGCCACCTGCAAGCCCTCCTGACCGTGATGAAAGGCCTGCCCCTGGCCTACAACAAGGATCTGCAGGAGGACAAAGAGGGGCTGTTTGACGCGGTGCGCACCACCGGGGATTGCCTGAAGGCCATGACCATCCTGTTGGACGAGGGCTTGTATTTCCGACCCCGGCGGCTGGCGGAGGCCGTTGGCAACGATTTTGCCAACGCCACCGACGTGGCGGACTACCTGGTGGCCAGAGGCGTGCCCTTCCGCCAGGCCTACGGGCTGGTGGGCGGTCTGGTGAAAACCTGTCTTCAGGAGGACCTCCTGCTGCGGGACGTGCCCCTGGAGCGTTGGCAAAAGCTGCATCCGGCCTTTGCCGAGGACGTCTTTACCGTCCTGGAGCCACGGCAGGTGGTGGCGGCCCGGTTGAGTGAGGGGGGGACAGGATTTGTGCGGGTGCGGGAAGCCCTGGAGCAGGCCAAGGCCGCCTTTGCCGAGCCCGTTGTCCAGGAAGCTGAAGAATAAGGGTTGCTAGACTGTGGGAACCATGTGGGCGTAGACCACCCCCCATGGATTGGCCAATGACCTCCAGCACACCCGCCTCCAAACCCCAGAACCAGCCCCCAGCCCTGGCTTCCCCTTCTCTTGCGTCAGCGCCCAGCACCGGGAAGCCGTGGTGGCGTCGCTGGTCGGAACCCATTGTGGTGGCCACCGTTGTGATCGCCTTGATCATGGGCGCCGCAGCCGGGTTCCAGTCTATCAAGGGTGACATTCACGCCAGCGAAGCGCGGGTCCACGAAGAAGTGCGCACCAGCGAGGCCAGGCTCCACGAGGAGATCCAGGCCAGTGAGGCCAGGCTCCACGAAGAAATCCAGACCAGCGAAGCCAAGCTCCACGAGGAGATCCAGGCCAGCGAAGCCAGGCTCACCGAGAGGATTCGGGCGAACGAGGTCAGGATTCAGGACACCGAAGTCAGACTCCGCGAGGAAATCCATGCCAGCGAAGCCAGACTCACCGAGAGGATTCAGGCGAACGAGATCAGGATTCAGGACACCGAAGTCAGGCTCCGCGAGGAAATCCATGCCAGCGAGGCCAGGGTGAACAAGCGCATTGACGACCTCAGAGGAGAATTCAAAGAAGAGATCGGGTCCGTGAACGACCGGCTGGACGCCATGAACGACAAGATGGACCTGCTGCTGGAAACCCTCCTGGCCAGCAAATCTTGAGAGGGGCGGCCAGGCGCCGCGCCCCTCTCAAGCGCCGTTCCCGTTGGATTCCCGCCTTGCAGGAGGCAGGCGGGAGCGCTAAGCTTTCTTCACGGTCCTCCCCTTCTCTTCCTACCGTGCTTAACAATTTGCAGTACTGTCCCCCGCCCCCTGCTACAATCGGGTCGGGTCGGGTCGGGGCGGCTAAAAACAACTAACAGCCCACGAGAAGTAGATGAATATGGGAATTAGAGATTTTGGTGTTAAAAAAATAAGT
>VXNS01000049.1 GCA_009840445.1 Synechococcus sp. SB0662_bin_14 | reverse complement strand
GCTGAGCCTGCCGCTGACTGCCCGCTGGGGCGCAGTGACCGTCACCCTCTGGGGAACGTTCCAGTTGGAGGCTGTCGAAGGTGACCGTGTTCTGGTTGCCCGCCATGGTGGCATCCGTATCCACTGTCAACCCTGTCCCCTGCTGACTGCTGATCTGCACCGTCACCACGTCCCCGGCAGGGGGTTGGCTGGAGAGGGCCACGGTGTAGGAGGCGCTGCCGCCTTTACCCATTCTCAGACGGGAGGTGGAGAGCAACAGCCCCGCCGTGTCGTTGTCGCTCACCCTCACCACCGCTGTGGCGGTCGCACCGTTGTCGTAGGCCGTGCTGCTGCGTAACGCCACGGTCACCGCGCCGTCCGGTTCGTCCACAGCGTCGTCGTCCGTTGATACTCTGTAGGTCGCTGTCGTGGCGCCCGCTGGAATGACCACCTGCTGGTTGCCCTGGTTGGCAGGGGTCACGAAGTCCTGACCCTCCGCTTCGTTCTCCGATACGTCCAGCAGCACGGTCAGTGCTGCCGTGACGGCGCCGCTGCGGCTCAGGTTGAACACCGCAGCCTCCCCCTCGGTGACGGTACTGCCGCCGCTGATGCTGACCGTGGGCTTTGCGGTGACGCCATCACCGGTGTTACCACCATCGCCACCGCCAGCATCATTGCCGGTACTGCCATCGCTATTCCCGGCACCACCACCACCACCATTACCACCACCGCCATCGCCGCCGCCGTCGTTGTCCGTGATGGTGAGGGTGTGGACGCTCGTGGAGCCCACCGTGTAGCCGGTGCCGCTGCCGCTCAGGGTCAACACCACGGTCTCGTCGCTCTCGTCATCGCCATCGTCGAGGATGGCCACCGGGATGTTCACGCTTGCTGTGTTGGCGGGCACGGACACCGAGCCGGAACCCGTAATGGTGAAGTCGTTGCCGCTGCCCGCCACCGCCGTGCCGCCCACGGTGTAAACCAGCGTGATGGGCGACGTGGGCGGGGGATTCAGGTTCACCTGCACGTTCCGGGTACCCGCGTTCTCCGCCGCCCTCGACACGGACAACGCGAACTGGGCCACCGGCGTGCCAGCCGCACTCACCACGATGTCGAAGCTGTCGGAGACCGTGCCGCCGTTGCCGTCGCTGGCAGTCACCTTCACTGTCAGGGTGCCCACGTCACCTGATGCAGGCGTGCCGCTGAAGGTGCGGGTAGCAGGAGCAAAAGTCAACCAAGTGGGTAGGGCACTGCCGTCACCCTTCGTGGCCGTGTAGCTCAGCGTGTCACCATCGGCATCGTTGAAGGTATTGGCTGGAAACGCATAGCTGAACGCCGTGCCCGCTGTCGCACTCTGGTTGGTGATGACGTTGTCTACCGTCGGTGCGGTGTTGCCGTCGTTGTCCGTGATGGTGAGGGTGTGGACATTCGTGGAGCCCACCCTGTAGCCGTTGCCGTCCGACAGCGTCAGAATCACCGTCTCGTCGTTCTCGTCATCGCTATCGTCGAGGATGGCCACCGGGATGTTCACGCTTGTTGTGTTGGCGGGCACGGACACCGAGCCGGAACCCGTAATGGTGAAGTCGTTGCCGCTGCCCGCCACCGCCGTGCCGCTCACGGTGTAATCCAGCGTGATGGGCGACGCGGGCGGGGGATTCAGGTTCACCTGCACGTTCCGGGTACCCGCGTTCTCCGCCGCGCTGGATGTGGCGGCAGCGAACTGCGCCACCGGCGTGGGGGGTGGAGGTAGGGGCGGGGGATCCGAGTTCTTGATCGTGATTGTGCGCGTGTCTTTGTTGATGGTCAGTCTCGACGGCACTCCAACGCCAAACACTCTGGAAAGGCTCAACTCCACAGTCTCGTCGGCCTCCGGCGATATCCGATCTCGTAAGCCCTTCACGTACAACTTGAAGCTCTTTTTCCCTTTAAGCGCAACCGAGAACTCCCCCTGTTTGGTGCAGCACGCCAAGCCAGACCTCCTCTGAGCACCATCCAGTAGAACGGATAGATCAAAGTCGTTCGCCTGATAACTAGCTGTGCCGCCAGCCTTGATGTATACGTAAGCTGCTGACGTGTTCCCACTCCCCGTCCAGGTGAAGTCAAGTACCGAAGTGGCCCCGTCACCGGTCCCTTCGTTCACTGAGGCCGGATTCGGCGCACCAAGGGAAAGATGATCCACGCCGTTGATCGTACCATAAATGCCGATCTTTAGCTGACGGTTCAAACTGACCCAGGCGCCCACGCTCCGCCCTTTGGTAGAAGTAGCCCCGATCGTCCCGGCACCTAGGTTACTCGCATCCGTGGCTGTACTAGTAGTAGTTAATGGAACGCGTAAGGCGGAGGAGGAAGAATCCAGAAACACGAAATACGTGGTATTCGCCGCGAGCATAATGCCCGACGACGACGTAAACGCATATGTGCCCGCGCCGTTATTAACGGTGGAAAAGGTGGGATTCGTCAAGGTACCCACAACGGTGGTGCCCGGCTTGCTACCGGAAGCACCCACAATCTTCACGGTCAATCCCCCCGCGGTTGGCGACCCGAACCTACTGAATGGGACATCAACCCTTCTGACGGTAAGGGCGTCGCCCCCGGTCGTGAAGCTCTGGGCTAAGTCAGCATTTCCGAGGGTAACAATTAGACTAGTAAGTGTCGGCTGGCCTAGGTTGCTGATCAAACGTGCTTCTGCGGCGGCGTCCGGGGCGAGGGCGAGGAAGGGCAGCGCCAGCAGCGGCGCCAGGAAGAACGCGCCACCGGGGCCGCCTGTTGTGCATGTGTTAGCAGGGGGGCGGCGCGGTTGTTTTGTCGCCAAGCCCAGGGCCAACGGCAGACACCCCAGATAGCGGCGCCATGGAGCGGACGGACTCCTCATGGCCGCCGATCCGATCCGATCCGATCCGATCCGATCCGATTATAGCAGAAAGCTTACCGAGTTGGGGCAATCCCGAGGGTGAAACATTGACCCGATTGGAACCGTTCCCACAGGTCCGCCCATGCCTGCCCCGCCTTCTGAAACGAGGATGCTGCTCCCCTAGCTTGCTCTGTTCGTGATTAGGCATGGTTATTGAGGCAGGGTTTTTCAAAAAGCCGAGCAGTGGGGCAAGGCAAGGAGGATTCTCCAATGGTTTCGTTAGCCAATCTTAATAGCCAATTCAACCTTTTCAGGAGGCCCCTTGCAAGGGCCTGAGAAGCAATCGCCCCGTTTGGTCATGCGCCCTAGTAACTTTTGATACCCGGATGCTCCTTAGAAGCAGAAGTTTACCTTCCCCTTCCCTGAATCGAACTCTGGATCAGGAGATCCAAGTCCCCATCCCGCTCCTGAAGGCTTCTTGGGACGCTCTCCCTGCCGAGGGGGATCTCCCCCACGGTTGACGAGTTCCGATCCTAGGCTCGTGTCAGCGCTTGGCTCGTCATGAAGCAGCGATTGACGTTGAGCCTGCCTCGGGAAGCCTTGAACCAGCCCATCACCTACCGGCTGGCCATCGACTACGACGTGGCTTCCAAAATCATCCGCGCCCAGATCGGCCCCAACCAGGAGGGGGTGATGGTGGTGGAACTGGCGGGAGACATTGACGACCTGGCGGCTGCGACAGCATGGCTGCGGCAGCAGGGGTTGGTGGTCACCACGGCGGTGGGCCAACTCAGCATTGACCCGGACCGCTGTGTGGATTGCGGCATCTGCACCACGGTCTGTCCCACCGGCGCGCTGCACATGCAACGGCCCCATTGGAAGCTCCAGTTTGAAGCCCGCCGCTGTGTGGTGTGCGAGCAATGCATTCCCAGTTGCCCTCTGGGGGCCATTCGTCTGAACCTGCCGGCCCCGTCGGACAGCAAGGCCCGCCGCCGCGTCCAGGGGTGACCTCACCGCCTGGCCCTGCCCAGCCCCTGTTGCGTTGATGGAAAGCAGGGTGTGCCGTGGAGACAGCTATAGGCCCACCAGGATCCCAGAACCGTTTTGACGTAGAGGCGGGTTTCCTCGTAGGGGATGGCCTCGATCCACAGTTCCGGCTGCTCTTCCAGGCTGTCCGTGCCCCAACTGGCCACTGCCCCAGGCCCGGCGTTGTAGCTGGCAATGGCGGGAATGGGCTGCTGGCGCCAGTTCCGCAACTGCTGCGCCAAATAACGGGCCCCCAGGTCTGCATTGATCTCGGCATCCAGGAGTTGGGTCTCCAGGTTCTGGTCTGCCCACTCCGCCGGAACAGACGTGCTGGCCATAAGCTGGGCCGCTGTGGCGGGCATGAGCTGGAGCAGGCCCAGGGCGCCCACAACAGAGCGTTGAGCCGGCCGAAAACGGCTTTCCTGACGGGCCGTGGCCAACAACAGGGCTGGGTCGAGTCCGTAACGCTGGGCTGCCGCCCTCAGAATCCGGCCATAGAAGATCGGGTGACGCACCTGCTCAAGGGGCAGGAGTTGACCTTCATGGGCTGGACGGTTCCAACTGGCGGCATCCAGTTGCTCCAGCCCCATCCAGGGATCCATGACGGCCAGACGGAGTTGCCCCTCGATCCAGAACGTGTCCAGGTCCTGGGGCGCCTTGGCGCCGCGCCAATGGCGCCAGTGCTCCCAGGCCAGCACCTCCAGGCCGGTGTTCCACAACCAGGTCACGGCATCGTCTCGTCTGGTGCGCCCCAAAGAGGCCGCCGGGGAGCGTGGGGGGACCCGCTGCAGGGGAGACGGCCAGCCCACCTGTCCAAGACGCACCTGGCTGCGCCAGCCGTAATAGCTCCACGGGGCCAACCGGGTGACCCGCTGCCAGAGGCGCCGCGCCTCCTGGGGCTGCCCCAGTTGCTGCTGGACAAAACCATGCCAAAAGTCAAGGCGGCTGGCCTCCGCCAGGGTGAGACGGGGGTTGTCGGCGGCACTGGCCAGTGCCTGCCGGGCCTGGGACCAGGACCGCTGCAGCAGCAATTCACGAATGGTGGACCAGGGATCGTCCGTGGCGCCGCCGGACGCGGCAGCGCCAGGCTGGCAGGCCTCCGCCGCTCCGGGATTGTCCACCTGCAGCAGGGCATCCGCCAGGACGGCGGCGGCAGCGGCGGGAAGCTGCCCCCCCTGTTGGAAGCAGAGGTTCGCCAGGAGGTATTCACTCCCCACCTGCCGTGGTCCCCAGCGGGCCAGGTGCAGGGCGCCGTCCAACTGGCGAGGACCGGCGGTTTGGGCTGTGGTGAGGGCCGAGGCCAGGCTGGATGGATGGGCCGGGAACTGTTCCAGCAGCTCTTGATGAAGGGCGTCGCCAGGCTCCCCCAGCCAGTAGCGGGCATCGGCACTGGCCGGGGTGTTCGGGAAGCGACGCAACAGGCTGCGCCAATGGGCCTCTGCGCCGTCCTTCCGTCCGCGGCGTTGCTCCGCCATGGCGGACAGGGCCAGCACCACGGAGGGCTCTGTCCGCAGGCCACGGTGTTGGCCCCAAGCCTGTCCCGCCAGCCAATAGCGTTGTTCGTCCGGGCTGTCTGATGCGGCCGCCAGCACCAGGCGGGCTTGCCGTCGTCGTGACGGATCAGGGCTATAGCGGGCTGTGCGGCGCAGCAGCGCCGGGGAGCTCCAGCGATTGAGGAGGGGGCGTTGGGCCAGAACAGTGCGCCCCGCCACCAGCAGGACCAAGCTCAACAGGCTGATGCCCCCCAGCAGGGCTACCCCCAGCCGCAGGCCGTGCCGCCCGCGCCTGCGGGCGAGTAGAGAAGAAGCGGGATATCGACCATTGACGCGGAACGCCAACGGACTGGCAGACCCTTGGTCCCGTTGGGTAAGGTCCAACCACGGGAGTTTTCTTGTGAGCCTTATGGGCAACCTGCTTCTCGCTGAACCTGAATTGGCTGTGGAGCCTCCCGCACCGGTCTTTGGGACTGACGGCATCCGTGGGCGGGTGGGGGTCGAGTTGACGCCTAGCCTAGCGCTCCAGTTGGGCTATGGCTGTGGCCACGTGCTGGGCCGGGACCGGCCTGTGGTGCTGGGTCGGGATTCCCGCGAGAGCAGCCCCATGCTGGTGGCGGCCCTCCAGGCAGGCCTGTTGGCGGCGGGGCGGGAGGTGTGGGATCTGGGCCTCTGCCCCACCCCGGCAGTGGCTTGGCTGACCCGCCACCAGCGGGCGGCAGGGGGACTCATGATTTCCGCCAGCCACAACCCCCCGGCAGACAACGGCATCAAAGTGTTTGCCCAGGACGGTTGCAAGTTGCCCCGCCGCCGGCAGCGGGAGCTGGAGCGGTGGCTGAAGCGTTCAGCACCCCTGGGATGCCATGCGGGGGGCAGCAGCCACCCACGCCATGACCTTCTCAAGGTCTACGAAGAGGGACTACTGGGGCAGTTGGAGCCTGGGCAGGGACGACGCTTACGGGTGGTTCTGGATCTGTGCTGGGGTGCGGCCACCGCCTGCGCGGTCGGTCTGTTTGAGCGGTTTGGCGCGGAGGTGACCACCCTCCACGGCCAGCCGGAAGGCAACCGGATCAACGTGGGCTGTGGCAGCACCGCCCTGGACCTGTTGCAACAGGCCGTGGTGGAGCAGGGGGCGGATCTGGGCATTGCGTTTGACGGGGATGCGGACCGCTGCCTGGCGGTGGATCACCGGGGCCAGCCTGTCGATGGGGACCATATTTTGTACATCTGGGGCGGGATGCTGGATGGCTGTGGCCGGCTGCCGGAGCATCGTCTGGTGATTACCCAAATGGCCAACCTGGGCTTTCGGCGGGCCTGGATGGCACGGGGCGGGGTCTTGGAGGAAACTCCGGTGGGGGACCAGCACGTGTACGCCACCATGGAACGCACCGGCGCAGCGCTGGGGGGCGAGCAGTCGGGTCACGTGCTTTGGAAGCAACACCACGCCATCGGCGACGGCTTGATGACGGCCTTGCAGTTGACACAACTGATTGCCAAAAGCAACCGCTCTCTAGCGGAATTGGCTGGGGAGAGTTTCTACCCCTACCCCCAGAAATTGGTGAACGTGAGACTACCGGACCAGCGGGCAAGAGAGGAATGGAAACATAACTCCCGTCTGCAAGACGGGATTGCGGCTGCGGAAGCCGCCATGGGCCAGGACAGCAGGGTTTTGATTCGCGCCAGCGGCACGGAGCCGCTGTTGCGGGTGATGGTGGAAGCCAGGGAGACAGGGATGGTGGAAGACTGGTCCCGACGGTTGGCCTCCCTGGCCGCGGCTGAACTTCAGCCGTCGTAGTCCTCAACCGTCGTAGTACATGGTGAACTCGTAAGGGTGAGGCCGTTGGCGCAACTGCTGCACCTCCTCGTACTTGTAGGCAATCCAGTTCTCGATGAAGTCGTCGGTGAAAACGTCCCCCTGCTTGAGGAAGTCCTTGTCGTTTTCCAAAGCCTCCAGGGCTTCGTTGAGGGAAGCGGGCACCGTGGGAATCCGTGACAACTCCTCAGCGGACGCCTCGAACAGGTCAATCTCCGTCCCCTCGCCGGGGTCGATCTGGTTCCTGATGCCGTCCAGACCCGCCAGCACCATGGCACTAAAGGCCAGATAGGGATTGGCCAAAGCATCACCAGGGCGGAACTCCAGACGTTTGGCTTTGGGATCGGGACCCGTGAGGGGAATCCGCACCGCCGCAGAACGGTTGCCCTGGGAGTAGACCAGATTCACCGGCGCTTCAAATCCTGGCACCAGGCGCTTGTAGCTGTTGGTGGTGGGATTGGTGAAGGCCAGAAATGCGGGGGCGTGCTTGAGGATCCCGCCGATGTACCAGCGCGCCGTCTGGGAGAGGTTGGCGTAACCCGCCTCACTGAAGAACAGGGGGGCGCCGTCTTTCCAGAGGCTTTGATGCACGTGCATCCCGGTGCCGTTGTCGTTAAAGACCGGCTTGGGCATAAACGTCACGGTCTTCCCGTATTTCCGCGCCACGTTACGAATGACGTACTTGTAAATCATCACGTTGTCGGCGGTGGCCAACAACTCGTCAAACTTGAAGTTGATTTCG
Organism: Synechococcus sp. SB0662_bin_14; assembly: GCA_009840445.1. Lineage (GTDB taxonomy): Bacteria > Cyanobacteriota > Cyanobacteriia > PCC-6307 > Cyanobiaceae > Synechococcus_B. The sequence continues at coordinate 24,120 of VXNS01000049.1, read as the reverse complement.
TTCTGCCCGGCGGTGGCCACCTCGTGGTGGTGCTTCTCCATGGACAACCCCAGTTGGCACATGGTCAGCAACATCTCGCTGCGCATGTCCTGGAAAGTGTCGCTGGGGGGCACCGGGAAGTAGCCCTCCTTGTAGCGAGGTTTATAGGCCAGGTTGCCTCCTTCTTCTTCCCGACCTGTATTCCACTGCCCTTCAATGGAGTCCACCTTGTAATAGCAACCACTTTCAGCGGACTGGTAACGCACGTCGTCAAAGATGAAGAATTCCGGCTCGGGACCGAAGAATGCTTGATCGGCAATGCCGGTTTCCCGCAGGTACTTCACCGTCTTCTGGGCCAGACTGCGGGGACAGCGCTCGTAGGATTCGCCTGAACGGGGCTCCTTGATGGAGCAGATGAGGCTGAGGGTGTTGTCCCGGTAGAAGGGATCAATCCATGCCGTGTCCGCATCGGGCACCATGGCCATATCGGATTCGTTGATGGATTTCCAGCCACGGATGGAAGACCCGTCAAAGGCCAGGCCGTCGTGGAAGGCGTCCTCAGTGATCTGAGACGCATGGACCGTGAGGTGCTGCCACATTCCTGGCAGATCGACAAACTTCAGATCCACCAGCTCAATGCTTTCCTTGCGGATCAGATCCAGAATGTCCTGAGGAGTTTTGGCCATAGATCAGGCTAGAAACAAAGGGAATTGCCCCGAAGATCCATTTTAGGAAGGCAGGAACGTGATTTTTGTAGCAAGGACAACAGTTTCATCCAAAGAAGCGTGGGGGTCACCGTAACCATTTCTGTCAAATTCCCCTCGGTCCCGGGGTCCGGAGAGCACCCCGGCAAACGTCGGTGATAGCCTGGCATGGCCCGTCAATTGAGTTTCATGGCAGACGCGCTTGCTGCTCTGATCGGCCGGTACGACCTCAACGGCCGTTATCTGGACCGGGATGCCGTGGACCGGATTGGCGACTACTTCAGTGCGGCAGAGCAGCGCCTGGCGGCAGCGGAGAAGATCAGCGGCGCGGCCGGGGCCATTGTTCGCGAGGCCAGCGCCCGCCTGTTTCTTGCCGAACCGGACCTGCTCAATCCCGGAGGCAACGCCTACACCACCAGACGCCTCTCCGCCTGCCTGCGGGACATGGACTACTTCCTTCGCTACGCCAGCTATGCGCTGGTGGCCGGCGATAACCGGATCCTTGATGAGCGGGTCCTTGCCGGTCTGAACGAGACCTACAAATCCCTGGGTGTGCCCACAGGTCCCACGGCCCGCAGCATCACGTTGCTGGCCGACGTGGTGGAGGAAATGCTGGTGGATGCCGGGATCCCGGCTGGACCCCTGGTCCGCGCTCCGTTTCAGCATCTGGCGCGGGGCTTGGCGGAAGCCAACGTGCGCAACCGCTGAGTTTAGCCTGTCCTCTGCCCCCTCCGGTATCGGCCGCCCTTCGTGACCCAGACCCTGCCCCCTCCCACCACGTCCGCAGTGGCCCAGGCCCATCGCCTGTCCCTGGACCCTCTGGCCATGCCGGAGCGCCTGCTCCTTGGTCCCGGCCCTTCCAATGCCCACCCCGACGTGTTGGCGGCCCTGGCCCGTCCCCCTGTGGGCCATCTGGACCACACCTTTCTCCGCTTGATGGAAGAGGTGCAGGAGTTGCTGCGCTATGCCTGGCAAACAGACAACCGGCTCACCATCCCCGTGAGCGCCACCGGCAGCGCCGCCTGGGAAACCTGTATTGCCAACACCGTGGAGCGGGGCGACACCTTCCTGGTGGCCATCAACGGCTACTTCGGGAATCGGATGGCGGATATGGCCAGCCGCTACGGCGCCAACGTGGTCACCATCAAAAAGCCCATGGGCCAGGCCTTCAGTCTGGAGGAACTTGAAGCGGCCCTGGTGGAGCATCAGCCCAGGCTGTTGGGCCTCATCCATGCCGAAACCTCCGCCGGCGTCCTGCAGCCCATGGACGGCGTGGGTCAGGCCTGCCGGCGCCATGGCGCCCTGCTCCTGCTGGATACGGTCACGTCCCTGGGGGGCGTCCCCCTGTTTCTGGACCGCTGGGGTGTGGACATGTCCTACAGTTGCAGCCAGAAGTGCCTGAGTTGCCCGCCGGGGTTGGGACCGGTGACCATCGGACCACGGGCGGAGGAGCGAATCAAGTCCCGCAACGGCAAGGTGCCCAACTGGTATCTGGACGTCTCTCTTCTGAGCCAGTACTGGGGCAGTGATCGGGTCTATCACCACACGGCGCCGGTGAACATGAACTACGGCCTGCGGGAAGCCCTGCGGCTGCTGGCGGAGGAGGGGCTGGAAGCCGCCTGGCAGCGCCATCGCCGCAATGCCGAATTGTTGTGGGAGGGCCTGCAATCCCTGGGCCTGAGGCTGGCTGTGGAGGAGCGTCTGCGCCTGCCCACCCTCACCACGGTTTGCATTCCCGAGGGGGTGGACGGCAAGGCGTTTGCCCGCTCTCTCCTGGATGAAGAAGGTGTGGAGATTGGCTGTGGGCTGGGGGATTTTGCCGGCAAGGTGTGGCGCATCGGGCTGATGGGGCAAAACAGCGCCGCCGAGAACGTGGAGCGGCTCATTGACCTGCTGCGCCAGCGCCTTCCCGGCGCTGCCTGAACCAGTCCTGCAGCAGCACCCTGCATTCCTTGGCCAGGACCCCGCCTCGACACACCATGTGATGGTGGGCGGCGGGGCTTTTGCTCAGGTCCAGGACACCCCCCAGCCCCCCCCGCTTCCCGTCCGCCGCGCCAAACACCACACACCCCATGCGCGCTTGAACGAGGGCCGCGGCGCACATGATGCACGGCTCCAGGGTGACCAGCAGGGTGCAGTCGTTAAATCGCCAATCTCCCCGCAGGGCGGCAGCCTGCCGCAGGGCCACCAGTTCTCCATGGCCGAGGGGATCACCGTCCCGCTCCCGCCGGTTGGCCCCCCAACCAACGCTGCGCCCGCCACCATCCAGAATGACCGCGGCCACGGGAACCTCACCAGCCCTTCCCACCATGGTCGCCCGGCGCAACAAGCGCCCCATCCACAGGGTGGCGAGATCCTCATCCCAGCTTGACCCCATCGTTCTGTGCCCCATCGTTCTGTGCCCCATCGTTCTGTACAGGTGACAGACCTGGACGCCTTCCCCTGCAGTTTGCCCCCTGGCCAGCACAGCCATACCATGGTGGCCCTGATCCGTCAGGCGGTGACCTGGTTGGAGCGGTGGCATGGGGAGGCTCAGCAGCGGTCACCCTTGCCCGGTCCCGTTCCCCTGCCCCCCGTGGCGCCGGCACCGCGGGGGCTGGATGCCGCCAGTCTCATGGAGGACCTGGACCCGCTGGTGCGGGGGTCCTACAACCCTTGGCATCCGGGGGCCATGGCCCACCTGGATCCCCCGCCCAATTCAGCCTCCGTGGTGGGGGAGCTGGTCTGCGCCTGGCTCAACAACAACATGTTGGCGGAGGAGCTTTCACCGTTGCTCAGCCAACTGGAGCGGCGTTTATTGGGCTGGATTGCGCACCGGCTGGGCATGGGGGAGGGTGCTGGGGGCGTCATGGCCAGTGGGGGGACCCTTTGCACCATCACGGCCCTGGTCACGGCCCGCCATCAGCGGGGGTTGGACGGGCAACAGGCCTGCCTCTATGCCAGCGCCGATTGCCACAGTTCCCTGGCCAAAGCCCTGCGGGTGATGGGCCTGCCTGCGGCGGCCCTGCGGCTGGTGCCCACCGATGCCAGCGGACGCCTGGATCCCCACCGGCTGGATGAGGCCCTGGCGCAGGAGACGGAGCCCATCCTGGCGGTGGTGGCCACCGCCGGCACCACCATCCGCGGCGCGGTTGATCCCATCGGTCCCATGGCCGACATCTGCCACCGCCGTGGTCTCTGGCTCCACGTGGATGGCGCCATTGGCGCCGTCTGTGGTCTCAGCCAGCGCCACCAGGGGCGGGTGGCCCACCTGGGCTGCGCCGACTCCCTCACCATGAATCCCCAGAAATGGCTGGGCATTGCCAAGGCTTCGGCCATGGTGTTGTTGCGCCAGCCCCAGGCATTGGCCGACACCTTTGCCGCACCCCTGGCCTACATGGAGCCCGCCCGTGGGGTCCACGGTGGAGATTGTGGCCTCCAGGGCACCCGTCCGGCGGAGGTGTTGAAGCTGTGGCTGGGTCTACGGCACCTGGGGCAACAGGGCATTGACGAACTGCTGGACGGGGCCTTGCAACGGGCCCAAACCCTGCGGCATGACCTGGCCCCCCTGCCCCTGGTCATGCCGTCGGGGGATTTGCACATCGTCTGCTTCCGCCCCGGCACGGCCGGCAGCAGCGAGGCCTGGAGCCGCCGCACCCGGGAGCAGTTGCTGGACCAAGGACTGATGCTCTCCCGTCCCCTCTATCGTGGGCAACGCTATCTCAAAGCCGTGCTGGGCAATCCCGCCACCGGGGTGGAGCAGATTGCCACAGTGGTGGGCACCGTCTCCGCCAGCCTCGCCCGTTAAGCCGTTCCCACTCAGTCATGGATCGTCCCAAGTTGGTGGCCCTGATCACAGGCATCTTCTCCATTGTCCTGGCGGTGCTCTACCTGGCCTTGGTGCTCATCCTGGATCATCGCTCCGCCCTGACGCCGGCGCCGGTGGTTGGGGCCGGTTCGGTGCAAGGTATAGTGGTGAGGACTCAGTGAACAGGCCGGTGGGCGCCCCGTGATCAAGGAACAGCGTCGAGAGACTGGTCATGGGCATTGAGGAGCGCTTCAACGTCCCGTTCATTGCCGGGATGGCGCTGAAGGAAAAGCAGATCCAGCAGAATTACCGGCCCATTATCGCTGTCCACAAGTGGTTTGCCCGCCGTCCCGGGACGCTGTTCCGTGGGCTGATGCTGGCGGAATTTGGAGACGACCACCTGGAGCGGCTGTTCTTTGAAGCCAACGATTTCTCGGGCCTGCGGATTGCCGACCCCTTCATGGGCGGCGGCACGCCCTTGATCGAGGCCAACCGCCTCGGTTTTGACGTTATCGGCTTTGACGTGAATCCGATGGCCGCGTGGATTGTCCGGGAAGAAATTCAAGGGCTCGACCTTAAGCGCTACAAACAAGCTGCCACCGAGCTTGTAGCAACCCTGGGGAGCCAAGTGGGCGTCTACTACCGCACATCCTGCCCCCTTTACGGCGACCCTGACGTTCCCGTCAAATCTTTTCTCTGGGTCAAGGTGCTGACGTGTGACGCCTGTGGTTTCACCTTCGACCTGTTTCCAGGGTATCTACTTGCTGAAGATCGTCGCCACCCGAAGAACCTGGTGGTCTGTCATCAGTGTGGCGCCCTGAACGAGGTTGCCGAACGGCGTGCCCCAGGGGACTGTCATGGGTGTGGCGCCACTCTTTCCATCGCGGGACCCCCCGCTCGTCGGGGCCGGTGCATGTGTCCCCGCTGCGGGGCCGATAACAGCTACCCGGGCGAGCGACGCGCTCCTCTGGAGCATCGTCTCTTTGCCATCGAGTACCACAACCCCAAGAGAAAGCCGGCGCATAAGGGCCGCTTCTTCAAGAAGCCTGATCCTGACGATCTCGCCCGGGTTGATGCCGCCTGTGAACATTGGCGGCGCCTGGGCGCACGCTTTGTGCCCGATGAATCCATTCCCCCTGGTGATGAAACCTCACGACTGCACCGCTGGGGCTACAGCCGGTATCGGCAACTGTTCAATCCTCGCCAATTGTTAGGACTGGAACTCAGTTGCCGGTTGATTGCGGAGATACCGAACGAGAGGATCCGTGCAGCACTGGCCACCAACCTGTCGGACCTCTTGCGATACCAGAACATGTTGTGCCGCTACGACACCATGGCGCTGAAGTCACTGGATATTTTTTCTGTTCATGGCTTTCCGGTGGGTCTCGTGCAGTGCGAATCGAACCTTTTGGGTATCACCAATGACGCCGGCGGCAACGTGGGGTCGGGAGGCTGGTGGAACATCATCCAGAAATACACCAAGGCGAAGAGTTACTGCCAAGCTCCCTTTGAAGTTCGCTCCAAGGGGAAGCACAAGGTGCGCGTCCCCATTGACGGCGAGTGGATCGGGGATTGCCCGAACAGCACGCACCGGAGCGTCGCCATCCACTGTGCAGATTCGGCCCAGGTGGCGCTGCCTGCCGGAACGCTGGATGCCGTGTTTACGGACCCACCCTACTTCGGCAACGTCCAGTACGGGGAACTCATGGATTTCTGCTATGTGTGGCTGCGGCGACTGGCTCCGCCGGGTACGGAGGGATTTGATCGGCCTTCCACACGGTCCACGGATGAACTGACCGGCAACGTTACCCAGTTGCGTGGCCTTGAGCACTTTGCCGAGGGACTGGCCAACGTCTATTGCCGCATGGCAGACGCGCTGAAGCCCGAAGCGCCCCTGGCTTTCACCTATCACCACAACAAGTTGAATGCCTATTGCGCCGTAGGGCTCGCGATCCTTGATGCCGGCCTCGCCTGTTCGGCTGTGTTGCCGTGTCCCGCGGAGATGGGGGGATCCATTCATATCCACGGAAAAGCTTCGTCGATTGTGGACACCGTCTTTGTATGCCGGGATTCCAGGGTCAGGCCCGTCGGGAAGACCCCGGCCACGGTTGCAGACCTGGTGGCGGTGGTGGCCCATGACCTGGCCCAGTTGGCAATGGCGGGGAGGACCCCAACCCACGGGGATGCCCGATGCGTTCTGTTCGGACATCTGACGCGGGTTGCCGTGGAGCAACTGCGCCCGCACTGGAACCGATCCGCAACGACAGCCGAGAAGCTCTCCCACCTACGGAACCGAATGGTGGCTTTTGGCGACGTAGAAGCCCTTGCCCGCCAAGCAGCCGAGGCTTCACACAAACCCAAACCACCCGTGCCCACGGCGCCGGTCCGGAAAATCGTGGGGACACTATGGTGAAGTTTCCGTTTGAAGTCTCGTTTGAGGAGATCCAGGCCGACCTGGATGTTTATATTGATGCCATATTCAGTTGCCTGACGTCCGAGTTTCTTGTCATGCCCAAGGGCAAGGGATTCGTCGAGTTTGCAGTGTTTGAAGAGGGATACGAGTGCCTGAAACGTGCAACAGGAGGGTTTTGTGAGGTAACGCCCGAGACGCTTGTCTCCGCCGTGTACGACACCCCGATTGCACTTGTTGTTCTCCGGTGCATGATTGGCTTCACGCCTCCGGAATGGGCATACTACGCCAGTCACCAGACTGGTATCAGCGTGACCCAGAATGCAGCTCGCGCCGTTGATCGCAATATCCGCATGGATCCGCAAGCTCCGTTGCCAAAGCCAGGGACCGTGCAGGGGCGGCGTATTGGTGCTTTGATCTCTGCTGCCTGCCATGCCCTGGCATCCGGTGTCCCTCGACAGGCTGCCGATACCCTGCACCGCCTGGATAAGGCTGATACCAAGGCAGGGCTGGTCAGCGTCAGGGCATCCGCCAACCTTGGAATTCCCTATTCTGTTCTCCTGTACGAACGCCTCCTGGGACGGCCTTTTGCCGGACATCGTGACTCCATCAGCGAACTGATTGGCAACGTGGTTGAGAACGCCATTGAGGCCGTATTGACGGAGGCAGGGATCAGCTTTCGGAGAACAGGCCGGGCAGAGCGGCTGGCAGGCTTCGACCAGGCACCGGATTTCGTGGTGCCGAACGAGTTCAACCCCAAAGTTGTGATTGAGGCGAAGCTGACCGAAGACGACGGCACAGCACGGGACAAGGTGACCCGGGTCCAGCATCTTGGATCTCTCAGCATGGACGGTCAACCCCCAGGCAAGCCCAGATTCCAGGTGGTTGCCTGTATTGCGGGCAGGGGGTTTGGTGTTCGCCGTGAGGACATGAGGAAACTGCTCCTCGCCACACGGGGCAAGGTGTTCACCTTGAATAAGGTCCCCGATCTTATGGACCAGACACTCCTGCGAGATTTTCGTACAGTTTCCCCGACAAGGTGATAGCCTGGGTCGGTAATGCTGAAGGAGCAAACTGGTGTCTGGATTCAAATTCTCGCAACTGGGACTGGCAAGCATCTTGAAGCAGAGCAGGCTGATCGTGCCACCAAATCAAAGGAACTACTCTTGGACTAAAGAGGAAGTCACCACCTTGCTTCAGGACTTTGCCCGGTCAATCAGGAGCGAGGATACTCCCTACTTCGTCGGGACAATCGTCACGGTCCGTAAGAGTGACAACATGCTTGAAGTGGTGGACGGCCAGCAGAGGCTCGCGACGACCGCAATTCTGCTGGCCGAGATCCACAGCTATCTTCAAGAATGCAACGAGCCCGAGCTCTGTCAGTCCATTCATGAGTTTCTGTTCACAATTGATCGCAAAAGAAGGGAGAGAGTACCTAGGCTAACGCTCAATCTGGACGACAACGACTATTTCCGCACGCAATTGACAGGAGAACCATTGACATCTTCGACAGTAAAGCCTTCACAACGTCTTCTCAAAGATGCGTTTACAGAAATTAACAAATAAGTAAGAAACATTGTGTCGACTTTTGATAAAAATGATCACGGCGATAGGCTAAATGACTGGATTACCTTTCTCGAAAGCCGTGCGATGGCTGTAGGACTTGAGGCACCGAGCGAAGCAGATGCCTACCGAATGTTCGAGACACTAAATGATCGTGGGTTGCGAACGACACAAGCGGATCTTGTGAAGAACTATCTGTTTGGAAGAGCAGATGATCGTATAAATGAGGTTAAGCATAGTTGGTCGGAGATGCAGGGTGCATTAGAGACGATTGAGGATGGAGATTTGACAATCCAGTTCCTGAGACATGCACTAACGCTGAGGAGAGGCCTTGTTCGCGAAAAAGAAGTGCATGACGTTATTCAGGGTATAGCAAAAAGTCCACAGACAGTTGCGACACTGGCAAGTCAGTTGTCAAAAACAGCGGCAACGTATGCGGCAATCTACAACACTGGTCATGAGAGATGGAATAACTTAATTGAAACAAGAAAAGCGGTCAATGTATTCAATTTGGTTGATGTCAAGCCGATGCGCCCTCTGATATTAGTGATCGCGGAGAAGATGCTAGATAAGGAAATGAATCAGACAATGTCATTGTGTGTGTCCGCAATGGTCCGAGTAGTGATTGCGGGAAAAACGCGAACGGGAAGCGTTGAAAAAGGATTCGCGGATGTGGCCAAAAACATCTACTCTGGGACAATTAAAACGGCTAGTGACCTGCGCGAGGAGCTTTCAGGTTTCATACCATCGAACACAGAGTTTTCGCAGTCATTCGCTATTGCACGTGTATCAAACGCGAAACTTGCACGGTACTACTTGCGCTCTCTGGAATTAGCAGCAGTTAGTGTTGATCAGCCATGGCATATACCTAATGATAACAGTGACGAAATCAACCTGGAACATGTGCTTCCAGAGAGAACAGAGGGAAATTGGCCGCAGTTTTCGGAAGATGAAAGGAGGCAGTATTGCAAACGGATCGGGAATCTTTGTCTGCTCAGGTCCCGCGACAACTCGACTCTGAAGAGCTCTCCTTACAGGGACAAGAAACCTGTTTACAATAATTCTGAATATAAATTGACGAACCAGATTGCCAAAATGGACGAATGGACGACATCAGCGATTGAGGAACGTCAAAGAGAACTGAGCAATCTGGCGTTGCAAACATGGCGATTTTAGCTGAGTGCAGGTCAGATGAAATGTGAGACGGGGGGAAGCGAAGTCCGCATGGGCCACGGTGGCGGAGACTGTAGCCTCCAGGGTACCCGTCCGGCGGAGGTGCTGAAGCTTTGACTCGGTTCCCGTTCAGCCATGGATCGTCCCAAGTTGGTTGCCCTGATCACAGGCATCCTCTCCATTGCCCTGGCGGTGCTCTACCTGGCGTTGATGCTCATTCTGGATCATCGCTCCGCCCTGACGCCGGCGCCGGTGGTTGGTTTGTCTGCTGGCCTGGCGGCACACCTTTCAGGCGTCGTTGCAGGGGCTCCACGATCCGCTCCACCGCCATGGTGAGGAAGTCGTTGAGTTGGGTGTGGCGGCGGTTGAGGTCGTAGTGCTTGCGGATGGCGGCGGCCATGCCCCCGTCCCCCCAGTCCTGGTTACGGCTGAAGTACTCCGTCAGGCTGGCGCCGGCCACCCGGGTGAGCCATGCGGCGCTCACCCCTTGCAGCGCCTTGGCCACCACCAGTGCGGGCCACGCAGCGCTGAGGGCTGTGGTGAGCAGCAGGGTGCCCCCCTTCACCAAGCCCAAACCCGTCATGGTGCGTCCCACCGCCAGGGCCAGTTCCCGCCCCTGGTCCCGGCCCAGCTTCACCCCATGGATCCGCCCCAGCTCCAGTACCATCTGGGCATTGACCGCGGCCGCACCCAAAAGGTCCAGCCCCGGCAGGGGTGTCAGGGCGATGATGCCGCCGCCAATCCAGGCATAGCGCTCAACGACGGTGCGGCTGGCCCGTTCCCGCTGGTTGGTGAGCACCGCCTCGGTATCCACGGAGAGGTGGCGGCTTTGCAGAAGGATGTTGTCGGCCATCAGTTCGTCCCCCTCAAGGCGCAGCACCTGGGCCAGGCGCCGCAACAGGGCCGCCACCTCGGGGACGGGTGGGGGCATCCCCGGTGCAGCGGCCAACCGGGGTGGCGCACTGCTGGCGGGAATCACGTCCTCCGGCGGCAGTTGGGGGGCGCAGCGCTGCCGCAGCACCTGCAACAGCCGCTGTTCCTGCCGTTGCCCCAGCAGGTCGCACTTGTTGAGCACCAGCAGGAGACGCTTGCCCAGGGACAGCAGCAACCGCACCATGCGCAACTCGCTGTCCCGCAGGTCACCGTCCACCACAAACAACAGCAGATCCGCCTGCACCGCTTGACGCCGCGCCATGTCTTCCCGCCGCTGTCCCTGGACGCCGCTTTCCAGGATGCCCGGCGTATCCACCAGCCGCACGCCACGGTTGAGACCTGCCATGGGGAGTCGGTAGGTGTGGCTGGCCTGGGTGGAACCCATGGCAGGCTCCGCGGAACCCACCATCTCCCCCAGGAGGGCACGGATCAGGGAGGTCTTGCCGCTGGAGCCTGTGCCGAACACCACCACCACCAGATCCCCCCGTTCCAACTCCGCCGCCACTTGGCGTCGCTCACTCTCCAAGGCCTGGCGCATCACCTGATCCTGCACCAGTTCCAACTGCCGCCCAATGCTGTCCAGGTGTTCCCCGGCGGCTTCCCGCTTGGAGTCGAAGGCCATGGGCAGGGCCTGGCTGCCGGCTTTGCCGCTGGCGCGCCTGCCCTGTCGTGAGCCCTGCTGTTGCCCTTGCCATGTGGTCCAGCCCAACCAGCCCAGGGCCGCCAGGATGACCAGAAACAGGGGCGCCCCCCAGCCACCCGCCAGGGTTTGCAGACTTTGGGCCAGCCCCGCCAACAAGGTGATGACCATCCACAGGGCCAGGAGAGACCCCAGCACCACGGCCCCACTCCGGACGAGCCGACGGGTCCGCTTCTTCATGACCTGCGACTTTGCACCAACGCATCCAGCAGGAGCAGGGCCACCGCCACGTTGATGGCCACGTCCGCCAGGTTGAACACGGGGAAGGTAACGGGGACCAATTCAATCCAATCCACCACCGCCCCCCGAAACCACCGGTCCAGGCCGTTTCCCAGGGCGCCAGCCAACACCAACCCGTAGGCCACGGCATTCAGCCGCCGCCGGGGCGGGCGATTCAGCAGCCACAGCACCAGCCCCAGGCTCACCAGCAACGAGATCAACCCCAGCCACACCACACCGCCGTGGAACAGGCTGAAGGCGGCGCCGGTGTTCTCCACCCGTCGCCACTGCAGGAGCCCCGGCAGGACCGGTTGCACCTGCCCCAACGGGAGCCGCTCCACCATCAGCGCCTTGGTGAACTGGTCCAGCACCGTGCCACCAGCACCCACCAGCAGGCTGACAGCAGCAAGCCGCCGCTTCCGATGCCGACGATCAGGGGAGGGTTGTGGATTGGGCACGGCCTTGGTTCAGTACAGCAGGAAACGGCGGAGCACTGCGGCAACAACGGCCACGGGACAGGCCATGACCGCTTGCAGCAGCAGGGGGATGAGCCAATGACCGATGGTCAACTCCAGCCAGGACAGGGACCAGTGGCCCACCACGGCCCCCAGGAGCAAGTGCATCCCGCCAACCAGGGAGACCACCACCACCCCGACCATGGCCACAAACCAGAGGCTGAAGGGGTCCCGTAGGGAGACCTGTTGCCCAATGCGTCCCACCAGCCATGCACCGGGCATCAGGCCCAGCAAATAGCCAAATCCCGGCTCCAGCACGTAATCCAGACCACCCCCGGCATGGAACACGGGAAACTGCGTCAGCCCGAAAGCCAGATAGGCCACGGCGGTCATGAGACCAACCCGGGCGCCGCAGAGCAGGGCGGTGAGCAGCACTGCCGCCAACTGGCCACTGGTGGGTAACTCCACCAGACTGAGGCCCCCAAAGGCTGGCACCGCAATCGTGGGCTGGAGAAACCCCACCACAATGGTGAGCAGCAGACCCATCACAACGGCCACCAGGTTAGTCAGAGCCGTCATGGCATGTGTGGGGGACTGGGGCGACTGGCGAGAAGGTGGGGGCTGGGTCTACACTCAAGCGCCCTGGCGCTGGTGAAATCCATGGAGCAGGCCGATGAGTCGTGCCAAGCTTTTGACACAGGGGCCTTGGTGCGCTTGGTGGAGACCCAACCCTACCTGAAAACCGCCGATCCCATGCCCATGCTCCGTCCCCCGGACCTGGTGGAGGTGGGAGATGAAGGGGTGGTGGTGGAGTTGCGCTCCCGGAACATGCTGGCTGTGCGCTTCCGGCGGGGAACGTTTCTCCTGGCTGGGGATCAGGTGGCGTCCGTCGTCTGAAGACCAGACGCGGCCAACTCCTGGCCCCTCTTGCAGCTTGGCATGGGTCGTGTTGAGCGGGTCAGGGGGGCTTAACCCAAGGGCTTCAAGCATGACCCCTGGGGATCGTAGATGTAGCCCGTGATGGTGCCGTCCTGGATTCTTGCAACGGCCTGGTCAATCACGGGGAGGGGAACCAGAAACCACTCCCGTGGAACTACGGCATTCCCAAAACGATCCTTCACTTCAACGGCAAGCTGTGCGGGCTGAAAAACGTGGTGGAGGAGAGTTTCAAGCTTTTTGCTGTTGATATTGTAGAGGTCGTAAAGGATTCCTGCTGGCAAACCCCTTACAGACATCTCTTATGGTCGCATGGCTAACAGCCCGCATCGTGTAACCTCGTAGACCTTTGTTCTCCTTCCCACCGCCAACCATCTTTATGGCGGCTTCCTTGACAAGGAGAGAAAACAAGGAGTAATAGGCTGTTGAGATGGATCTCCTCAGCTTGGCCTGCTGGGGCCTGCCCCTCCTATCAGGCCGATCCGGTTGGAGAAGATCCCTTGCCAGCTTCAGCAGGTCTTTAGCAAGACTCATGATGAAACCGTCTGGGCTTGCTGGTCTTTTTCCTCTTCCGGTTCATCCCCCAGTTCTTCCTCCTCCTTTGTGCTGAATTGTACATAGACCCAGCGCGTCTCGTCCGTCTTGTCAATTGTTTCAAGAACTCGTCTACGGATTTTATCTCGTTGCTCAAATCCCAGTTGCTCAAACTCTTGCATGTTCTCAAGAATGACCCAGACCCAGATGGCCGGATCGTTAAAGGGATCGTCCCCCGTCTCCACCTTCCAGTCGGCAACAACTGAACCCCATGCTTCCTTCTGTTGGAGATCTTGGAGCGATTGACACAATTCAGAGTCTGTTGGCGGTCTGGTCATGGTTGTGTACCTCCTGAGCCAGGCGTAGCACCCCGCAGACGGATCAATGCCCTGCTGTGTTTCCGCCTGGCGGTAGCCCAGGGCTGACCTGGTCCAGCCCCACGCCCCGAATGCTGTAATCCAGCAGTTGGGCCGGATGAAACACCGGCAAGGGCGCCCCCACGGCTTCGGCTTCAAAACCCTGGCGCAATTGCAAGGTGCAGCCGATGTTGGCGGAGACGCAGAATTGGGCGCCCGTGGCCGCCAGGTCGGCGCATTTTTCCTCCCCCAACTGGGAGGCAATCTCCGGCTGAATGATGTTGTAAATTCCGGCGCTGCCGCAACACACCCCGGCATCCAGGGGTGAGGCCAGGGTGAGGCCGGGAATGGCGGCCAGCAGTTGCCGTGGCGCGGCGGCGATACCCTGGCCGTGGAGCATATGGCAGGGGTCGTGGACGACGGCCTTCAGGGGCTGGGGCGCCAGGGGCTTGAGCGGAGCGCTGAGGCCCAGTTCCGCCAGAAACTCCTGCACGTCCTTCACGCCACCGGCAAAGGGACGCCCCGCCTCTGCCCATGGGGCGTCGGTGTCCAGGATGCGGTGGTACTGCTTGAGGGTATGGCCGCAGCCGGAGGCCGCCACCAGAACGGCATCCAACGGTTCGGCGCCGGCGGGCTTGCCCAGCCCCACCACCTTGGCAAAGGCCGCCACCAGATCCCTGGCCAGGACCTGGGTGTGGGCCGTCTCCCCTTGGTGATCCGTCACGGCGCCGCAGCAGCCCTGCCGAGGCGGGATCACCACCTCCACCCCGTTGGCCGCCAACACCCGCACCACCGCGCCGTTCACCTCCGGCTCAAACAGGCGTTGCACACACCCCAGCACCAGGCCCACCCGCGCCCGACGTTCTCCCTGGGCAGGGGTAATCAAGGGAAAGCCGTCCTGAAAGCTGGCGGCGGAGAGGGGGGGCAGCAGGCGCTCCATGGCGCTGATCTCCGGCCCGAACAACCGGGTCAGGCCACTACGCTGGGCCATGGTTTGCAGCCATGAGCCGCCGTAACACCGCAGCGGCGCCAGGAGCCAGCGCAACCGGCCAGGGTAGGGAAGCAAGGTAAACAGGGCTTGGCGCAGGAGGCGCTGCCATGGGCTGCGCACCGGCAGATCGTTCAACTGGGGCCGCACCTGGGCAATGAGTTGGTCGTAGCGCACCCCGGAGGGGCAGGCCGTCACACAGGCGTAACAACCCAGGCAGGAGTCGAAATGGTCCGCCACGTCCGTCAGGCTGATTTCACCCGCCTCCACCGCTTTGAGGAAGTGGATGCGCCCACGGGGGGAGTCGGTCTCGGCGCCCAGAATCCTGTAGCTGGCACAGGTGCTCAAGCAAAAGCCGCAGTGAACGCAGGGGTCCGTCAGGTCCTGGGTGGGAGGTTGGGAGGACTGGGTGGGTGTGGCCATCGGCACGGCTCCATGGGGCGTCAATACACCTCTACCGGCACCCGCACGGAGCGGCGGGAGGCTTCCGCGCAGCCGGTGGGGGTGGGGAAGAGCTTGTTGGGGTTGGCCCGTTGCTGGGGGTCGATGGCCTGGCGCACACGGGTCATGGTGTCCAGGTCCATGGTGCTGAACATCAAGGTCATGGCGCTGCGCTTATCAGCGCCGATGCCGTGTTCTCCCGTAATGCTGCCCCCCATCTCCACGCAAAGGTGCAGGATATCCGCACCGGCCTGCTCCACCCGCTGGATGATGCCCGGTTCCTGGTGATCGTAAAGAATCAGCGGGTGGAGGTTGCCGTCCCCGGCGTGGAACACGTTGGCAATGGGGAGGCGGTAACGGCTGCTGATGGCAGCAATGGCCTGGAGCACCTTGGGCAGGGCGCTGCGGGGCACCACACCGTCTTGCACGTAGTAGCTGGGGCTGATGCGACCCATGGCGGCAAAGGCCGCCTTGCGGCCCTTCCACAGACGCTCACACTCAGCAGGGGAATCGGCTTTCCGCAGGCCTTGGGCGCCGGCGGCCGTCAGCAGCTCTTTCGTCGCCTGGCAAGCAGCTTCCACCTCGGCGGCCTGGCCGTCCAGTTCCACCAACAGGGCCGCTGCCGACTGCCGGTTGTAGACACCGGTCTGGAGGAGGTCCTCCGTGGCGTTAAGGGTGAAGTTGTCCATGATTTCCATTCCGGTGGGCAAAATGCCGGCCGCGGTGATGCGCCGCACCCCGTCCCCTGCCGCCTCCACAGCCGCAAAATCAGCCAGCAGCACCCGTACCGTCTCTGGCTGACGCAACAGCCGCAGGCGGATGGCCGTGGCAATGCCCAGGGTGCCCTCGCTACCGATGAAGAGGCCCCGCAGATCCAGGCCGGGCATTTCCGCCACATGGCCGCCAAAGCGGGTGAGACTGCCGTCGGGCAGCACCACCTCCAGCTCCAGCACGTGGTTGCTGGTGACGCCGTACTTCAGGCAATGGACGCCGCCGGAGTTCTCGGCCACGTTACCGCCGATGCTGCACACGTTCTGGGAGGACGGGTCGGGAGCGTAGTAGAAGCCGTCCCCCGCCACCGCCCGGGTGACCCAGTTGTTGATGACGCCGGGCTCCACGAGAACGGTCTGGTTATCCACGTCAACTTCCAGAATGCGCCGCATCCGGCTGGTGATGATCAGCACCGCCCCTTCCCCGGGGATTGCCCCGCCGGAGAGTCCGGTCCCACTGCCGCGGGCCACAAACGGAAGCCCCAATTCGGCGCAAAGCTTCACGGCAGTCACCACCTCGGCAGTGGTGCGGGGGAGCACTGCCAGGTTGGGGGCGCGACGGTGCAGGGTGAGACCGTCACAGTCGTAGGCCAGCAAATCCTCACGGCGCTTGAGGACGCGGCTGGCCCCCAGTACGGCAGTAAACCGCTTGTGGATGGCGGGCCAGGCAGGAGGGGGGGAATGGGCCACAGGAAGCAGAGGAAATCAAGGCGTGGTGGACGGTGGTGACATGCTGTTGCCGGTATCTCCCTCCTCCTCCAAGGCCGTCGTTGTCGGGTAAAGACACGGGGGAGTCCACACGAGGCAGGGGTCGTCGGTGTCCCCCTCCTCGTCCGGCCAGGTAAAGCCGTCCAGGGCCGTATCCAGGGCATCCGTCGGTTCCGTGGCGCGCTGCAGGTTACGGGCGCCCTGGAGCTTGCGGATCAGGTCGGAGGGATCCTTGAATCCCCCTCCCGACTGGCGACCGTTGTCAAAGTTATAGAAACGCTCCTCCCGCTGATCATCCCGTGTGATGCCTGGGGAAGAGGACGGTGTATCCCCCCGCGCCATGGGGACGCTCAGGAGAGAGGTTGGCAGGGCGAGCAGCATGAGGCGTTTCCAGCGCACCACGGCACGTTCACTAGGGTCTGTTCCCCAACTGTATGAAGAGAGACCGGGTCCTTGGCCCCGGATCCCCGTTCATCCAGGCTTTTGTTTGTGAAGTCCATGCGCATCGCCACTTGGAACGTCAACTCCCTGCGGGTCCGGCTGGAGCAGGTGATCCGCTGGCTGGAGACACACCAGCCGGACGTGCTCTGCCTTCAGGAAACCAAGGTGACCGACGACCTGTTCCCCCACGACCTGCTGAAGGCCGTGGGTTACAGGGCCGCCGTCAGTGGTCAGAAGACCTCCAACGGCGTGGCGCTCGTCAGCCGCCAACCGTTGGAGGACGTGCGCATTGGTTTTGACGGGTTGCTGGAGGAAGACGAAGAAGCCGTGGTCCTCAGTGGGCAAAAACGTGTGATCAGTGCCCGCCTGGGTCCCCTGCGGCTTCTTAACCTTTACGTTCCCAACGGGGCGTCCGTCGGCAGCAAGAGCTACAGCTTCAAGTTGAACTGGTTGGACTGCCTTGGCCGCTACGTGGCCACCCAGCTTGAGCAGGGTGAACCCCTCTGCATGGTTGGGGACTTCAACATTGCCCCTGAGGACCGGGATCTGCATGACCCGCAGCAGTTCAAGGGCCACGTCATGGCCAGCCAACAGGAGCGGGAGGCCCTGCAAGTGGTGCTGGGATCGGAACTGAAGGACGTGTTTCGGCGATTCCATCCGGAGAGCGGCCACTGGAGTTGGTGGGACTACCGCAGTGGGGGCTGGCGGCGGAACCGGGGATGGCGTCTGGACCACATTTACCTGACCCGGGACCTCCACCACACCGCAAAGGACTGCTGGATTGATCGTCAGCCGCGGGGTCTGCCCCGGCCCAGTGACCATGCCCCTGTGGTGGTGGACCTGACTGCCGGGGCCACGATGGACCGTTAAAGGCATGGTGCCAGGGGTATGGTTTTACCCTGTAGGTTTGACCCCATCGAACTCGACGACGTGGCTCCAGCTTCTTCGCTGAATACGACCCGCTCCGGAGAGATCTTTGACGCCGCTCAGGCACTGATGCCGGGGGGCGTTAATTCACCGGTCCGGGCGTTTCGTTCAGTCATCGGCAAACCCATCGTCTTTGATCACGTCAAAGGCTCGTCCGTGTGGGACGTGGACGGCAACCGCTACATCGACTACGTGGGCAGTTGGGGGCCGGCCATCTGTGGCCATGCCCGTGCCGAGGTGATCAACGCCCTCCATGAGGCCCTGGATCAAGGCACCTCCTTTGGCGCCCCCTGCCTCTTGGAGAACACCTTGGCGGAGATGGTGATCGAGGCCGTGCCTTCCGTGGAGAAGGTGCGCTTCGTCAACTCCGGCACGGAGGCATGCATGGCGGTTCTGCGGCTGATGCGCGCCTTCACGGGTCGGGACAAGCTGATCAAGTTCGAGGGCTGCTATCACGGCCACGCGGACATGTTCCTGGTGAAGGCGGGCTCCGGCGTGGCCACCCTTGGCCTGCCCGACTCCCCGGGCGTGCTGCGTGCGGCCACGGCCTCCACCCTGACGGCTCCTTACAACGACCTGGAAGCCGTCAAGGCGTTGTTTGCGGAACACCAGGACCAGATTGCCGGCGTCATCCTGGAGCCTGTGGTGGGCAATGCCGGATTCATTCCCCCGGATGCCGGCTTCCTGGAGGGACTGCGGGAACTCACCCGGGACCAGGGATCTCTGCTGGTGTTTGACGAGGTGATGACAGGTTTTCGCATTGGCTACGGCGGTGCCCAGGCCCGCTTTGGCGTCACCCCCGACCTCACCACCATGGGCAAGGTGATCGGCGGTGGGTTGCCGGTGGGGGCCTACGGCGGTCGCGCCGAGGTGATGGCCATGGTGGCTCCGGAAGGTCCCATGTATCAGGCTGGAACCCTCAGCGGCAATCCCCTGGCCATGACCGCCGGGATTACCACCCTGGAACTCCTCAAGCGCCCGGGCGCCTATGAGCATCTGGAGACCATCACCAAGCGGTTGGTGGCAGGGATCCTGGAAGCGGGCCGAGAGGCGGGGCTCCCCATCAGCGGCGGCAGCATCAGCGGCATGTTCGGCTTCTTCTTCCGTGACCAGCCCGTGCGCAACTTTGCCGATGCCAAAGAGGCGGACCACGAGCGGTTTGGCCGGCTCCACCGGGCCATGTTGGAGCGCGGTGTCTACTTGGCGCCCAGTGGCTTTGAAGCGGGCTTCACCTCCCTGGCCCACAGTGACAACGACATCGACACCACTCTGGAGGCCTTCCGCGAGTCCTTTGCGGAAATTGCCTGACCCTTTGCGGAGAGCCTGACGCTGGTCAGCGACGCCAGCGGGCAAGAAACGCTACCACCAGCACCAGCACCAGCAGGACGGCCCCCAGGTCGATCAGTCCCCAACTGGTCAGCCAGATGCCCATGGCCCTAATCAAAATACAGAACACTCACCAGTCGGCATTGATCTTCCGCCATCCGGGCTGTTTCCAGGAGGGTATGGCTATCATGGAACACCATGCAGATGAGTTGGTCGCACCGGTCAATAATTTCCTTGTTGCAAAGGCGACTGGCCTCTTGTAAGGGAAGGTGATCGTGCTCGGGCTTTTCAACCAGGTGAAGCACCTGTTCCATCTGCTGGCGTGACTCCCTGGTCTGGCGTGAGAGACTCTGGGGCAGCACCACCGTCAAGGCGCTGGGCTTGACCGCCAGAACGCCACGGATGACGGCGGCATTGGTTCCCAAGGCGCCAGAGGTGAGCAGGTTATGGCCTTCTCGCGCCAGGGCGCTGGCCAGCAACTCCACCAGATGGGACGTGGTCATGGCCACATGCCGGGATCCCAGCATGGCGATGGACCGCTTGGCCTGGCTGTTGAGCAGGGCCAACTCATGGGCCAGTGTATCAACCCGATCCACCGGGGGCACGTCAAGGGATCTGGGCAAGGGCCATGCAAAGCTCCTTGCAAGGTAGCAGTCACCCTGCTCCGTGGGTGCTTTTACAACTGTTTCAGGGGCCGGGGATTCAGGAGCGGGGCAGCTTGAGTCGCTCCATGAGGGGGGTGAAGTCGCAATTCTCCTGGATCAGGCGCAAGGCGAAGCTGGCCTTGACGGGTTCATGGAGCCTCACATGGCCAAAGGCCCGCTCCACCAATGCCACCGTGTTCAAGGTGTCCTTGCTCACCTTCAACAGGGGCACTTCCAACTCCCCAGCCCGGGTAATCAGCTCGGGGAGAGGGGACGACGCTCCCGTGAGAATCAGGCACTGGGTGGAGGCTTCCAGGGCTGCCAGTTGGATGTCGGTGCGGTCCGCGCCGGTCACCACGGCCATGTTGCGCTGCCGCCGGAAGACCTGCATGGCTGAATTGACGCTCATGGCCCCAATGGACAGGGTTTCCACCAGAAGATCCAGCCGCTCCGGACAGCACAGCACCTCCGCATCCAGCCGCTGACTCAGGTCACGGACGCTCACACTGCGCAACAGGGGGCTGCGGGGCAGAACACCCAGCAGCGGCAGGTTGAAACGCTTCAGCAGGGGCTCCAGGTCACGCTTCAAGGAGGGAACAACCTCCGGATCCACGGCATTGAGCACCACACCCATGGCCCGTCCTTCCAGGCGATCAACGGCGTCCAGGAGCGGCTCCAGACTGGTGCTGCCCTGCCAGGGATGAATCAGCAGCACCGGAGCGTCCAGACGGGTGGCCAGGGCCGGCAAGTGCAAGCCAAAGCAGTAGCCCTCAGCTAAGGAACCGGGACCCTCCATGATGGTCACCTGGGCTGTGGAGGCCTCCAGTTCCTTCTGCAGCGCCGGAAAATAATCCCGCTCCATGGCTTGCCCCAGGTCGGCACAGTCAAGCTGTCCGGCGGAGGCGGACGCCGCCAGGGAGGGAATCAAATCCGTGGGCGCCAACTGGAGCATGTCCCCGATCAAGTGGGCGTCATCGTCAAAAAGACGGTCCGAGGACTGGCGCTGGCGCTCCAGGCTGGTGGCCAGCGGTTTGCTGTAGCGAAAGCTGATCCCCTGGGATTTGAACCACTGGGCAACGCCCAACACAAGGGCGGACTTGCCGCTGTAAGGCTCGGCCGAGCCGATCAACATGGTGATGGACAACGCCAGGACCAGGTGCTGAAGGCACTCTAAGCAGAAAACACCTGGGTCCAGAAGGCCTGGGGCAGATCGGCCGCCTGTTCACCGGTGGGATGCCCTGCCCGGCTGCGGCACACCTCCAGCAGCCAGAGCACAGCCTGATAACCGGGGACGGAGAACCGGTAGCAGGCTCCCGGAACCGAGTGGATGGTCAAGGTGCAGGGGCACGGATCGGCGGGAAGCTGTCCAGGTCGCCACCGCAGGGAAAACCCGATGGGCTCCCCCTCCCGAATCTGCCGGCCCCCCGTGAGTTCTCCTCGGGAGAACACGGCCATGGCGTCTCTAAAGTGGCTGGATCCCGGCGCCGCCGCACAGTAGGGCCAAAATAAGGCCGCCTGTTTTCGGCTCTGACTAACCTGATGACGGGCGGAGGTCTCCATGGGCTGTTGGGCAGGGATACAAGCGAGGATTCCCCGGTAGAGGACCCATGACACCCATGGCGCAGCGCCGCAATCTCTGGTCAAGGCGTATTGCCGTCACGGGCGCCAGCGGCGCCCTGGGTACGGCGCTGCGCCATGGGTTACAACGCCGAGGGGCCACGGTGACTGGCATCAGCCGGAGCCCGGCCCTTCAGGACGACGGTCCAAGTCAGCGGTGGCTGGTGTGGAACGGGCAGATTGACGCTGCCCTGGAAGCACTGCTTCTGGACGTGGACATCCTGGTGATCAACCACGGCGTCAATCCCCTGGGGCGCCGTGACGCCACAGCCATTGCCGAAACCCTGCAGGCCAATCTCTTGAGTGCCCAGGCCTTGATTGACCTGTTCCTCCTCCAAACCCGTCAACTTCCACACCAGCGGCGGCTCCACCGCGAACTCTGGGTCAACACATCCGAGGCGGAGGTGGGGCCTGCCTTCAGCCCCGTCTACGAGGTGAGCAAGCGCAGTCTGGGGACCCTGCTCACCCTCCAGAGTCTGGATGCGCCCTGCATCGTCCGGCGCCTGGTGTTGGGACCGTTTCGCAGTGGCTTGAATCCCTACGGTCCCATGTCTGCTGATTTTGTGGCGGAGCGGATTCTGAATCTGGCGGCTTGGGATCTGCGGTTAATCATCGTGAGCTTCAATCCCTGCACCTACCTCCTGGCCCCCCTGGCCAGCTTCATGGGTGCCCTCTACGGACGGCTCTGCACCCGCCCGACAGCCGTGGTCAACCCCGATCCGTGAGGATGTCACAGCCGTCCCGGGTCACCAGCACCGTGTGCTCCCACTGGGCGGAGAGGGAGTGATCCACCGTCACCACGGTCCAGCCGTCCCGCAGGGTGCGACAGGTCTTGCCGCCTGCGTTCAGAATGGGCTCCACCGCCAGGGTCATGCCCGGACGCAAGCGCACGTTGGGCAACTGGTTGGTGCGGTAGTTGAAGACGGAGGGCTCCTCGTGAAGGTTGCGGCCAATGCCATGGCCCGTGTAGTCCTCCACTACGGCATAGCCATGGGACTCCACGTGATCCTGCACGGCCCCGGCAATGTCCAGCAGCGTGTTGCCGGCCCGCACCTGGGCCAGACCACGCATCAGAGCTTCCTGGGCCACACGGCTCAGACGCTGGGCCGCATCGCTGGCGGCGCCCACCGCAATGGTGACGCAGCTATCCCCGTGGAAGCCTTCAAAATACGCCCCGGTATCCACCTTCAGCAGGTCCCCGTCCCGAATCACCCGCTTGCGGCTGGGGATGCCGTGGACCACTTCGTTGTTGATGCTGGCGCAGATGGAGGCGGGGAAGCCCTGGTAACCCTTGAAACTGGGCGCTGCACCCATGTCCCGAATGCGTTTTTCCGCATGGGCATCAAGATCCCCAGTGGTCTGTCCCGGCTCCACCAGCGCCATGATTTCTTTCAAGACCGTGGCCACGATCCGGCTGGCTTGTCGCATCTTGGCCAGTTCCTGGGCTGACTTGGTCTCAATGCCACGCCTGCTCTGGCGAATGCGTGGTCCGCCGGTTCCTGCGCTTTTGATGAGGAGGTCGGCAAAGAGCTTGTTCACGATTGGGCCGTGGCCTGGCTCCCTAACCTAAAGCAGATGCACGGGGAAGGGAGTCTGCCGCAATCATGAAAGCGCCGAGTTGGCAGCAGATGGTTGTCCTGATGCGCCGTTGGCATGGCCGGCTGGGACCGCTGCTGCTGCTCCCCCTGCTCAACAGCGCCTTGACGGGTGTGACCTATCGCCTGGGAAAGGACTGGCTGGGCCTGGAGCGGGACCAGGTCCACTGGCTGATGGTGCTCCATGAGGGGGAGTGGCTGGGAACCCCAGGCAAAAGCCTGTACGTACTCTCGGAAGCGGTGGGGGTGATCTGGCTACTGGGCACGGGGAGCGTCCTGGCCTGGAATCGCTTTGGACCCAGACTGACGGGGACAAAAGGGAAGTCGATCCGCTAAGGTTCATGACTGTTCATTGCGAAGCAGAGGTGACATGAGCGCCCCGCCCCCCATCAGCCCGGATGCCCTGGACGAGCCATCAGTAGAGACGGAGAGCAATGCCGCTCCTGCCGAGCCGGCCGCAGTCGTCCTCAAGGGTCAGGCTCTGATCGAGGCTTTTGAGCGTGAACAACTCAAGCCTGCCGATACGCTGCCGGACATTTTCGTCGGTGACACCGTGAGAGTGGGGGTCAAAATCAGCGAGGGGGGCAAGGAACGGGTTCAGCCCTACGAGGGGGTGGTGATTGCCAAGCGCCACAGCGGTCTTCACGAGACCATCACGGTGCGCCGCATCTTTCAAGGCATTGGCGTTGAGCGGGTCTTCATGCTCCACTCACCCCAGACGGCCTCCGTAAAGGTGCGGCGCCGGGGTAAGGTGCGCCGCGCCAAATTGTTTTACCTGCGCAACCGCGTGGGCAAAGCGACCCGCGTCAAGCAGCGGTTTGACCGAGACATTTAAGGTGGATGGGGAGGCATCGGACGGTGCGCCGTTAGTTCAGTTGGTAGAACGCAGGTCTCCAAAACCTGATGTCGGGGGT
>VXNS01000051.1 GCA_009840445.1 Synechococcus sp. SB0662_bin_14 | reverse complement strand
AACGGACTCCACCGCCAACCACTCCCTCAACCTTCGCTTCTCACTACAACTCTGAACCCTTCCTTCAGAAAAGCTCAGAAGAGTCCTCAGGGCGGGCACCATGAAAATTGCCCTCTCCCCGCATTGGAGAGTCCTGACAGGCTACGAGAAATCCCTCCACAGCTGACTTTCTCACGGTGAGATGACAGCCCACTGCAAGGTCTTGCTCGATTTTTCGTGGTGACCTTAAGTGATCCCCGGTAATTCACACTTGACTTCCACGGGGAAGGGTTGGGCCTTCCAGATGTGTTCACAGTACTCCCGAACGGAACGGTCTGAAGAAAAGAAACCGTTGCGCGCACTGTTGAGCAGAGACATGCGATTCCAGCGGGGACGATCCAGCCAGGCATGGCTCACCTCTTCCTGGGCCCGCAGGTAGTCCCCAAAGTCGGCAAAGACGAAGAAGGGGTCGTGATGGATCAGGTTGTTGATCAAGGGCTGGAACATGTCCCGGTCCCCGTTGCTGAAGTGCCCTTGTTGCACCAGGTTCACCACCTGTTGGAGCAAAGGCTGCCGGGACAGGACCTCCCCGGGGCAGTAGCCCTCTTGACGCAGGCTTTGCAACTCCGTTGCTGTATAGCCAAAGAGGAAGAAATTGTCCGTGCCCACCCGATCACGGATCTCTAGATTGGCACCGTCAAGGGTGCCGACGGTGAGGGAGCCGTTCAAGGCGAACTTCATGTTGCCGGTGCCGGAAGCCTCTTTTCCCGCTGTGGAAATTTGCTCGGAAAGATCCGAGGCGGGATAGATGGACTGACCTGTAGTGACGTTGTAGTCCGGCAAAAAGAGCACCTGCAGGCGGCCGTCCATATCCGGGTCGGAATTGATGGTGTCCGCGATGCCGTTGATGAAGCGGATGATCAGCTTGGCCATGTAATAGCCCGGCGCCGCCTTGCCGCCAAACAGGACGGTACGGGACGGCATATGGTCGGCGTCGCCCTCTTTGATACGCACGTATTGGGCCGCCACCTGAAGGGCGTTGAGGTGTTGCCGTTTATATTCGTGAATCCGCTTCACCTGCACGTCGAAGAGGGAGCCGGGATCCACCAGAATCCCGGTGCGGCGATGAATGATGCCGGCGAGGTTCCGCTTGGCGGCCAGGTGGGTTTGCTCCCAGCGCTCCAGGAAACTCTTGTCCTCTTGAAACGCTTCCAGCTCGCTCAGTTGGTCCAGGTCCTGAATCCACCCCTCACCAATGGTCTCGTTGAGCAGGGTGCGCAGCTTGGGGTTGGCCAAAACCAGCCAGCGCCTGGGGGTGACGCCGTTGGTGACGTTGGTGAACTTCTCCGGCCAGAGGGCTGAAAACTCCGGCATCAGGTTTGTTTTCACCAGCTCGCTGTGCAATGCCGCTACGCCGTTGACGTGGTGGGCGCCAATGGTGGCCAGGTGGGCCATGCGCACGGCCTTGTCCCCGTCTTCGTCAATGATGGAGAGGGTTCTCAGAATCTGGTTGTTTCCCGGATAGCGCAGACGCACCTGCTGGAGAAAGCGGCGGTTGATCTCGTAGATGATTTCCAGGTGTCGCGGCAAGAGGGAGGCAAACAGGGGCAGGTTCCACTTCTCCAGCGCTTCAGGGAGCAGGGTGTGGTTGGTGTAGGCCAGGCAACGACTGGTGATGCTCCAGGCACCGTCCCATGACAGGCGCTTCTCGTCAATCAGCAGCCGCATGAGCTCCGCCACGGCGATGGCGGGATGGGTGTCGTTCATCTGGATGGCCCAATGCTGGGGAAACTCCTCCAGGGGGATCTGCCGCTTTTCAAAGGACCGCAGCATGTCCTGAAGGGAACAGCTCACAAAGAAGTGCTGTTGCTTGAGGCGCAGGCGGCGACCCTCGTCGGTCCCGTCGTTGGGATAGAGCACCTTGGAGAGGGTTTCAGACCCCACCTTTTCCTCCACGGCGCCGTAGTAGTCGCCGATGTTGAAGGCATAGAAGTCAAAGCTCTCGGTGGCGTCGGCCCGCCAGAGGCGCAGGCGGTTGCAGGTGTTCACCTGGTACCCCAGAACCGGCACGTCGTGGGGGATGCCAATGGCGTGCTCTGCCGGCACCCAGCGGGAGTGGTAGTGCCCCTTGTCGTCGGTGTAGCTTTCGGTATGGCCGCCAAAGCCCACCACGCAGGCTTCATCCGGTTGGGGCAGTTCCCACGGCCATCCGGCCTTCAGCCACTTGTCCGTAATTTCCACCTGCCAACCGTCGCGGATCAACTGGTCGAAAATGCCGAACTCGTAGCGGATGCCGTACCCCACGGCCGGCACCTGCAAACTGGCCAGGGACTCCATGTAGCAGGCGGCCAGTCGCCCCAGGCCGCCGTTGCCGAGCCCGGGCTCTTCCTCCACCTCCAACACCGTATCCAGGCTCTGGACCCCAAACTGCTGCAGGGCCAGGGCTGCGGCGTCTTCAATCCCCAGCATGACCAGGTTGTTGCCCAGTTGAGGACCGATGAGGAACTCTGCCGAGAGATAGGCCACGGTCTTGCGGGGCGTTTCCCGCAAGGCCTGCTTCCCCGCCAGGTAGCGCATCATCAGCCGATCCCGCACCGCATAGCTCAAGGCCATATAGAGGTCGTGCTTGGTGGCGCTTGGCGCCAGCTTCCCGAGGGTGAAAAACAGGTGCTCGGTCATGCCGTCAAACAGCTCGCTGGCCTTGAGGCCACTGCGCTCCGGATCCGCGTAGCAACCAGGCGTTGGGAGACGGAACTCTGCGGGCGTGGGATTGGTCATCTTGGGGAGGACGGTGAACAGGCTGTACCACCTGGCTTCCGGCATTGATGCTAACGAGGACCAACCGGGCAGTTGTTAAACTCCCTCGGAAGCTTTTGGCGCCCTTGTGGACGCCGTTGTTACCCCTGGAATCCAGGACTAGAGTCTAGTGTTAATGAACCATCTCAGCTAATCGTCTCCACCTGTGCCCCCAATGATGCCCATGTTCCAGGCCCTGTTCCGGGAACTGCCACTGCACCCGCTGGTGGTGAGCGCCCATGACAAGGAATCCGCCGAGACTCTTCTGGGTGCTGCCGAATTCGTGGTGATTTTTCTGGCGGCCCGGCTCCTTGCGGAGGTTCTTGTCCGTCTCAGCCTGCCCACGTTGATCGGCGAGTTGGTGGCCGGCGTCATCATCGGCGCCTCCGGTCTCCACCTGGTGCTTCCGCCCGAGATCCAGACCCACATCAGCACCAACCTGCTCCAACTGGTGAGTGGCCTGTCTTCCGTTCCCAAGGAAGTGGTGGACGAGATCTACGTGGAAACATCGGTCAAGCTGACCAGTTTCTCCCAGGTGGGGCTTTATGCCCTCCTGTTTCTCACGGGCCTGGAAAGCGACTTGAAGCAACTGCTCCGGGTGGGGGTTCGGGCCTTGAGCGTCGCCACCGTCGGCGTGGTTCTGCCGTTTGCAGGAGGCACGCTGGGGCTGATTTATCTCTTCGGCATCGACATGATTCCAGCCATCTTTGCCGGCGCAGCCCTGACCGCCACCAGCATCGGCATCACCGCCAAGGTGTTCGGCGAGCTTAAGTACCTGAAAACCAGCGAAGGGCAGACGGTGATTGGCGCCGCGGTGCTGGACGACATTCTGGGCATCGTGATCCTGGCGGTGGTGGCCAAGCTGGCCACGGGTGGTTCCCTGGCCGCCGCGCCCATCCTCAAGCTGCTGGTGGTGGCGGTGGGATTCGTGGCCGTTTCCCTGTTCCTGAGCCGCACGGCCGCCCCCTGGTTCGACCGACTGGTGGATGCCCTGGAGGCCCCGGGGGAGAAAATCGTCTGCGGCTTTATCGTGCTGGCTCTGGGCTGTTTCGTGGCCACGGCCATTGGCCTGGAGGCGGTGCTTGGCGCGTTTGCCGCGGGCTTGATCCTGAGCAATTCCAAACACGTCCATGAGCTCACGGCCCTGACCGAGCCCATCGTGGCCCTCTTTGCCACCCTTTTCTTCGTGATGATCGGCACCGGCTTCGATTTTTCCGTCATCAATCCCCTGGATCCCGCCAACCGGAGCGGCCTGGTGATGGCTGGCTTCCTGCTCATGGTGGCCATCCTGGGCAAGGTGGCCACGGGCTGGGCCTACTGGAGCAAGGAAAAAACCAACCGCCTGGCGGTAGGCCTGGGCATGATGCCCCGGGGAGAGGTGGGTCTGGTGTTCCTGGCCCTGGGGGGCAGCACCCACGTGCTCAGCGACAACCTGGAGGCGGCCATTCTCCTGATGGTGATTGGCACCACCTTCCTGGCGCCCCTGCTGCTGCGCCTGGTGCTCCCCGGCGCAGCCGGCGGCGACCCCAAGCTGGTGAACACTGCCTCGTCCTAAGGATTTTCTTCGTCCCCCGTCCCGGTGTACGCCATGGCCGCGATTCCTTCAAAATCTCCAGCAGCCTTGCCGGCATCGCGGCCGGCCGGCGGTGCAGCAACACACCCGATTAGCGTCACCAGTCACCGTTGGCAGTTTCGGGGGCAGTCCGTCCACTGCCTGAGGGCAACGCCCCAAGACCAGGGCGCGGTGAAGGACAGCCGGAGGCGCCCGCCCCTGGTGCTGGTTCACGGCTTTGGCGCCAGCACCCAGCATTGGCGCCACAACGTTCCCTGTCTCGCTCAGCAGTACGAAGTCCACGCCTTCGACTTGCTGGGCTTCGGCCGCAGCGCCAAGCCCACGGATCTGGCGCTGGACACCACCTTCTGGCGCGACCAGCTTCTGGACTACGCCAGGGAGCGGGTGGGGCGACCGGCAGTGTTCGTGGGCAACTCCCTCGGGGGATACGTGGCCCTTCGGGCGGCGGCGGCTCAGCCCCATGCCAGCGCCGGCGTGGCTCTGCTCAATCCCATGGGGCGGTTTCGCCGTGAGCAAGGCAGGACAACGGGGAACAGGCCATTCTCCTGGGCCGTCAGCGGTCTTGCGGCCATGGGGCTGGCCCTTTTCAAAACCCGGGTCTTCCAGAGGTTGTTGTTCGAGAGTCTGCGGCGCCCCGGCAGCATCCGCCGCCAGTTGCGGAAGGTGTACGTGGATCCCACCAACGTGGACGAGGCTCTGGTGGACGCCATTCGCCGCCCCGCCCTGGATCCGGGCGCCTTCGCCGTGTTTGCCAACATCCTCAACATGCCTGCCCACAAGCCGGTGGACGAGTGGTTTGCCCAGGTGCGGGCGCCGCTGCTGTTCTGCTGGGGACGCCATGACCCCTGGATCAACCCCGTTCCACGGCTGGCGCTGTTTCGTGAAGCGGCGCCGGACGCCAAGGAAGTGATTCTGGATGCCGGCCACTGCCCCCATGACGAACAGCCGGAGCACTTCAACCGGGTCCTGTTGCAATGGCTGGACACCCTGAACAACACGGCCATGGCCTGAACCTGTCCCGCCAGGGCCGTGTTCAGGAGACGGCCATCTATAGGCTGATGTTCTGCGTGATCACGACGTGATGAATTCTCCAACCCCCTTATGGTTAAAGCGCGCCCTGGCGCTGTCCGGGTGCAGCGCCTTGCTGGTGCTCGGCAGCGCCGTCCTGCCCAGTGGCGGTTGGGCGGCCCTCATTACGGACAGCCCCAAGGAGGTGATTGACGAGGCGTGGCAGATCGTCTACCGCAACTACCTGGCCTCCATAGGGGACTACGACAAGGACAGTTGGCGCCAACTGCGCAAAGACCTTCTCTCGAAGACCTACAGCACCAGAAAGGAGGCCTACGAGGCCATTCGGGGCATGTTGCTCACCCTGGACGACCCCTACACCCGCTTCATGGATCCTGACGAGTTCAAGGAACTGCACATCGATACCAGCGGTGAGTTGACGGGGGTCGGGATCCAGCTCAGCTTTGACGAGGACACCCAGCGTTTGACCGTGGTGGCGCCCATCGAGGACGGCCCTGCCGCCGCCGCCGGCGTGCAGACCAGCGACCGCATTGTGGGCATTGACGGCAAGGATGCCCGAGGCATGAGCTCCCAGGAAGCGGTTCAACTGATCCGCGGACCCATCGGCTCCCTGGTCATGCTCACCATCGAGCGGGACGACGAGGAGGACTTCGACGTGGTCATCATCCGGGACCGCATCAGCATCAACCCGGTGGTGAGCCGGATCAATACCACCGCGGCCGGCGCCCAGGTGGGTTACATTCGCCTCAAGCAGTTCAGCGCCAACGCGGCCATGGACATGTCCGAGGTGGTCAAGGACATGGAAGCCCAAGGTGTTGATGCCTACGTGCTGGATCTGCGCTTCAATCCCGGCGGCCTGCTGGAAGCCAGCGTGGCCATTAGCGACCAGTGGCTGGATGTTGGCGTGCCCATTGTGAGCATCCAGAGTGAGCGATCCAGGAGCATCCGCTTCACACGCAAGGAACCCCTCACGGAGGACCCTCTGGTGGTCCTGGTCAACGAGGTGAGCGCCAGCGCCAGTGAAATTTTATCCGGCGCCATTCAGGACAATGATCGGGGACGGCTTGTGGGGGAGCAAACCTTCGGGAAGGGCTTGGTGCAGTCCGTGCGTGGGCTGTCGGATGGTTCCGGCATGACGGTGACCATCTCCAAATATCTGACCCCCAACGGCCGCGACATCCACCGGGAAGGGATTGCGCCGGACGTGGAGTCCCTGCTGAGCGTCGAGGAACTTCGGGATTTGGGGGTGGACGGCCTGGGCACGGACCAGGATCGCCAATACCGGGTTGCGGAAGGGATCCTCCTGAAGGCGTTGGCTCAGCCTGAAGGCAGCGAGACCCGGAATTTCTAGGGACCTGGAGTTCCCGGCGGGGGAACGTGCCGCTGCGGCCTCAGATTGTGGCGCCGACAGGCTGCATCAGACCGCCGTCGGACGAGTCGTCGTCGTCGTCGTTGGGGAAACCGTCGCTGACGAAGAACAGCGCCAGGGCAGAAGCGCCAATCAGCAAGGAGAGATTGATGGCGGTGAGATTGTCCAACAGGGTTCAGGCAGTTGCCGTACTGTAACAGGATTTTCCCTCTTCGTAGAAAATTGGAATTCCCCGCAGGAGCCGGGGGCCTGTTCATGGCGCCGGGCGCACCGTCTGCTCCCCTGGAGGCCAGGGCGCCAGCCCCAGGGCAATGGCTCGAACCGCGGCCTGGGTGCGGTCGCGGGCATCCAGCTTGTCCAGCAGGCGGGACACGTGGGTCTTGACGGTGCTGGGTCCCACATGCAACTGCCGACTGATTTCCTGGTTGGAGCATCCGCGCACAATCAGTTCCAGGACTTGTCGTTCTCGCGCCGTGAGCTTGCGGTCTCCCTGAGGCCGGTTGAAGCCGTTGCCGCCCTGGGAGGAGGCGGTGGTGACCGGGTAATCCCTGTAGGTGTCCCCACCGGCGACAATGCGCAAGGCTTGAAAGACGGTGCCGGCATCCGCCGCGTCGGCGCCAAGGATGCCGTCGCAGTAGGTCTCCACGGTCACGGGAAATAATTGAGAATCAGTAGAGTTGCGGATCAAGAGAATTTTTGGGGCTGCGGGCAGGCGTTTGGCTTGGGAGACGAGTGCAAGTGTGTCCCCTTCGGCCAAGGGTTCGATACAGACGAGCAGTTGAGGTTGTCTGGCGCGGACCAGAGCCAGGCCGTGGGTTGCACAGGTGGACAGCTCCAGGTTCAGCGCCTGGGGAAACAGAACAACGCTGCCGATCAACACAAGGCTGAGGATGTCCTGACGGTCGCAGACCACCACCATGGAGATGCCTGCAAACGGTTCGGCCCACTGGCTGCGATTCGGGACGGGGGTGGAAGCCTGGAGAGGGGGAGTACACAGCAGCATTGGCGGGGCGGCAGGCAATTATTGAGAATGATAAGCAATAGTAGAAACCGGTGGGAGATTCTCGCCATGGCACCTCCACACACCCGTTGCCCGTTCAGGGCCGGGCTTCCGCGCTGCTCTTGTGCAGATTCGTCTCCATGACCTGGTGGTTCAGCCCGTCCAGGCTGAAGCGGTATCCCTGCTGCCGCACCGTCTGAATCACACCGCTCTCCCCCCCCAACAATCCTGCCTGCTCCAGCTTGCGCCGCAAGGTCAGCACCTGGGTATCCACGGAGCGGGGACCGCCACTATGGGGTGGCCAGGCCATGCGCAACAACTCCTGACGGCTGCGGGTGATGCCAGGGGGCATCAGCAGCGCACAGAGCAAAGCAAACTCCCGCGGGCTCAGTTCCACGGGTTGATCCCGCAGGGTGACCCGCCGCAAGAGCAGATGGACATCCAGGGGTCCCACGCTGACCCGTTCCTTCAGGCTGTTGGTGCGACGCAGTAAAGCCCGGCAGCGGGCAGCCAACTCTTCCAACCCGAAGGGCTTGCATAAAACATCGTCAGCGCCGCTATCCAGCAGATCCACAACGGCCTCTGTCGCTGTACGAGCCGTGAGAATCAACGCACAGCAGCCCAGGGACTCCGCCAGTCGCAAGCCGGTGGAGTCCTCCAAAAGCTCCGTGGTCACCAGCAAGTCGGGCTTTTCGTTGGCACAGACGTGCATGGCTTGGTGGGCGGTGGAGACGCCAGCCGTCAGGTAACCGTCTTGCCGAAGGCGCTGGGCCAGCACAACCCGCAGCGCTGGATGGGCCTCCAGCACAAGAATGCGCGCTGCCGAGGTCAGGGGAGTGTGCTCGGTTGCGCCAAGGTTGGACTCCAAACCAGGCCGGTGCAAGTTATGGTTAAGCTATCCCTGGAAAGGATTTGGGTGCTGCCCATGCCTGAATAAACTATGGATAGCATTGACTTTTGTTAAAGACACGCTGACCGAACTCGCCCTCCAGCCTCACGCAACACCGATGACGGCCCTTCAAGATCCCGATGCCATCCGTCACTTCCAGGCCCTCTGCGATGCGTGCCGCGAGATGGCCGGCCGTGGCTCCAACGCCTCGGAGCTACGTCTCTACGCGGATGGCTACCTCCATTGTTTGTGCCGCAGCCAGCAGTTGAATCCCATGGCGCAACAGCGGCTGGAAGACCTGGTCGGCCGCTGGATTCTTGATCCCTCCAGCAGCATCTGGCCGGAAGGGAGCAGCCATGGCCTGCATCGCCTTCTCAACTAGCCGGCCTCACCAGCAAGCTCTCCCCAGCAGGACCGGGCCGGCAACGGGGGATTTCAGGACGCCAGGGCCACCTCCATGGTCTCTCGCAGTTCACCGGAGTTGTACATCTCGATCAGAATGTCGCTGCCGCCAAGGAATTCACCCTTGAGATACACCTGGGGAATGGTCGGCCAGTCGGCATAGTCCTTGATGCCTTGTCGAATCTCCGGATCCGAGAGCACGTCAAACGTCTCGTAGGGCACGCCAAGGGCGTTGAGCACCTGCACCACGTTGTTGGAGAACCCGCACTGGGGCATGAGCTTGCTTCCTTTCATGAAGACGAAAACAGGGCTGCTGGCCACCAGGGTTTCAATGCGGTTCTTGAGAGCAGAGTCCATGACGGGGAAAATGGGGGAAATGGGCGCCAGGGAGACCGAGGTTAATTCTTCACCTTGGAGACGAGTCTCATGTTCCCTGGGTGGGCGGCGCCGTTGTTGTCAAGGCCAGGGCATGAATGGCGGCGCTGGCAAACTCGTTCTTGAGCGCAGCGTAAACAAGTTGATGCTGACGCACACGGGAGACACCGGCAAACGCCGCCGAGGTCACGGAGACTTGCAGGTGGTCCCCGGAACCGGTGAGATCCTCAACGGCCACGTGGGCATCGGGGAGGGCTGCGCAGATGGCAGCCTCAACAGCGGCTGGAGTCACCATGATCGGGGAAGCACACCTTGATTTTAGCGGGGAGACATTTCAGCCGGGTCCGTCGTACGGGGTCTCGGCAAAGCCCAACTCCACCAGTTGCTGATAGGCCTGAACGCCCAGGGGATTGGTGACCGTCATCAACTTGATCACCTCCACCAGCAACGGGACCGCCACCTCGGATTGCCCCAGACGACGATAGAGGGCGGCGAGGCGAAGACCGGCTTCTGCCTGCAACGTAATGGAGCGGCGACCTTTGGTGTCCATCTCCCGTGGCACCCGGGCATCCAGGCCACGAAAGCCGCCACTGAGGTCCCGATAGAAGCCCGCCAATGCCCGCGCTGCATCGCGGGCGTCATCGTAGTGCTTGCGCGCCGTCTCCAGATCCCCCGCCGCGACGGACTCGTCCCCTTGGCTGAGGAGGCGTTCCACGGCGCTGGGGTTAAAGCTGGTGTCTCCGGACTGAAGAACCTTGGTGGGGTCCGACGAGTCCTGGTCTTGTGCAAAAGCCCCGTTGGCAAGGGGCAAGGCCACGGCAGCCGCCAGGGCCATGGCGTAGCCGGCAGACGATTGCCAGGGGTTGGGCATCAGCAGGGAAGACAACGTGTATCCAAAATGGTACGAGACCAAAGCAGGCTGGCAACGGTCAGGCCACTTGGCAGGAAAGCTGGCCCAGCGATAGCCTGAATCCCTGGCTCACCACAGCAGCACTTACCAGGCGCAGTCACCATGACAACCCATCAACCGACCCCGGACACTGGGACAAAGACAGGACTGCCGGTCACCATCCTGACCGGATTTCTCGGGGCGGGGAAGACGACGCTGCTCAACCACATCCTCAGCAACCAGCAGGGGCTGAAAGTCGCTGTGCTGGTCAACGAGTTCGGTGAAATCGGCATTGATAACGACCTGATTGTGGCCACCAGCGACGCCATGGTGGAGTTGAGCAACGGTTGTATCTGTTGCTCCATCAACGGGGAGTTGGTGGATGCCATGGATCGCCTTCTGGCGAGCCCCCAACCGTTGGACTACGTCGTTGTGGAAACGACGGGGCTGGCGGACCCCCTGCCCGTGGCCATGACCTTTTTGAGCAGCGAACTGCGGGACGAGTGCCGTTTGGACTCCATCATCACCCTGGTGGATGCGGAGAACTTTTCCCTGGACCTGCTGACCGGCGACGTGGGCCGCAGGCAAGTTGTCTACGGCGATGTTTTGCTCCTCAACAAGACCGATCTGGTGAGCGAGGAGCGGTTGAAGCGTGTGGAACACGCCCTCCTGGACATCAAGCCGGATGCCCGCATTCTTCCCTGCCGGCGCGGCAACGTTCCCCTCGGGCTGCTGCTCAGCGTGGGCCTCTTCGACTCTGATCGTTGGCTGCAGGCCGAGGACCCTGCATCCGCCCATGGCCACGGCGGCGGAGACCATCACCATCACCATCATCACGTTGCGGAGGGAGAAGAGGCCGGCGTCATTGAGGGGTTCACGTCCCTCTCCTTCCGCAGTGACCAGCCCCTGGACTTGCGCGCTTTCCAGAATTTCCTCGACAATCAGCTTCCCCAGACGGTGTTTCGCGCCAAGGGGATTCTCTGGTTTCGCGAGAGTGAGCGGCG
The DNA here is from genome assembly GCA_009840445.1 of Synechococcus sp. SB0662_bin_14. Lineage (GTDB taxonomy): Bacteria > Cyanobacteriota > Cyanobacteriia > PCC-6307 > Cyanobiaceae > Synechococcus_B. The sequence continues at coordinate 22,122 of VXNS01000051.1, read as the reverse complement.
CCACCTCTTCCACCTGGCCGGTAAGCGCTTTTCCATTGACGACGACGATTGGCCTGCCGCCATGCCGCGCAGCAACCGCCTGGTTCTGATTGGCCGGGAACTGGACCACCCCACTCTGCGGCGGCAACTGGAGGCGTGCTGTGTCCGGGCAGGGGCGGTGGTGGACGCTGCCTGAAGGCCCATGCTGCAACGGCGTCCTTCCCTGACCGTCCTGGTGCTGGCCGTCGCAGGCTTGGCCCTTGCGCCCGTGCTGATGGTGGTGCTGCTGGCGCTACGGGATCAAGGCATTGTGGAGGGCATCGGTATTGGCGTGATCAACACCCGCCAGCTCAGAGGCACCATCGGTCTTTTGGCCACCGTTGGTCTTGGCGTGACCCTGTTGGGGGTCACCACGGGATGGATAACCGCCTGCTGCCGCTTCCCCGGCCGTCGCTTGCTGCGCTCCGTCCAACTGCTGCCGCTGGCCACGCCGGCCTACCTGCTGGCGGCAACCCTGGTGGACCTGGGCTCCATTCAGGGATGGCGCGTCTACGGGTTTGCATGGGGGGTGGTGGTGCTCAGCCTGGCCAACTATCCCTACGTGTTCCTGCTCACGACGGACAGCTTTTCCCGGCTGGGCCAACGGCAACTGGAGGCCTGTCGCACCCTGGGCCTGGGGCCTTGGGGAAGTTTCTTTCGGGTCGCGTTGCCTCTGACCCTGCCCGCCGTTGGAGCTGGCATTGCCCTCAGTGGCATGGAGGTGGTCAACGAGCTGGGCGCCGTGGAGTTGCTGGGCATCCCCACCCTGTCCTACGGCATCCTCCAGCGCTGGCAGGAGCAGGGCAATCCCACCAGCGCCGCCCAGATGGCTCTGGTCACCTTGGCTGTGGTGGCCGGCTTGATCGCTTTGGAGCGCTGGCTCCGCCGCCGCAGTCGCCGTTGGGCCCTGGATGGTCGTGGTCGTAACACATCGTCGGCGTGGCCTTTGACGGGGTGGCGCGCCGCCGCCGCCCAGTCGGTTTGCGCCCTTCCCCCGGTGCTGAGCCTGGGGGTACCCCTGCTGTGGATGAGTCGGCGCTGGCAGGGCATGGTTGAGGCGCCGCACGAGCTGCTCACCCTGACCTTGAACAGCTTGATCCTGGCTGCCGTGGCGGCGGCCCTCACCGTTGCCGTGGCCCTGTTTCTGGCCGTGGCGCGCCGCTGGATCCAGCAACCCCTCTTGCAACGCCTGGTGTTTGTGGCCTCCATGGGCTACGCCATTCCCGGAACGGTGCTGGCCCTGGGTCTGCTGGTGTTGGGCGGCTCCCTGGGCTGGACACCCCTGACCCTCCTGGTGCTGGGTTATACGGACCGCTTCATGGCGGTGGGGCGCGGTGGTTTTGACGCCGCCCTGGAGCGGATTCCCCCCACCATGGAGGAAGCCGCCACCAGTCTGGGCAACAACTGGTGGCAAACACTGCGGCGCATCCACCTTCCCCTGTTGGCCGGTCCCCTGCGGGTGGGGGCTCTGCTGGTGTTTGTGGACACCATCAAGGAGTTGCCCCTCACCTTTGCGCTGCGGCCCATGAACTTTGACACCCTCTCCGTGCGGGTGTTTCAGTATGCGGGAGACGAAAGGCTGAATTCGGCCCTGGGGCCGGCAGCGCTGATTCTGCTCCTGGGTCTGGTGGCGTCCTTTGCCATGATGCGCACCACGGAAACCCTGGCCTCACAGGAACAGGAGGCGTCGGAGTGGGGAGGCGACGCTAAACTGTCGGCAGCAGATCTCAAAGTTCCGTCATGAAAACAGCTACCTCACCACGGAAGCGGACGACTGCCGCCGGGTTGACCGGGGCACTCTGGGCTGCGCTCATTGGGGGTGCCGGGGCGCTATTTGCCGGTGCAGCCACTGCGGGGCCGTTTGGCTTTGATCTGGAGAGTTCCGTGGAGCCTTCGAGGCTTTATAGCTTTTGTTCAGAGGGTGATGGTCATTGGAACTATTTGTGTACTACTGCACCCAAGCCTCACCCTGAGATGGATACTTATCTTGTAAGGTTTGTAAAAAATGTTGGTATATGTGGTGTGAGAGGCGTGATTACGGACATTTACACTGATAGAAGCGGATCCCATTTAAGAAGCCAGACTGATAGCATCGCTAACCAAATAAAGATTAAGTATGGACAATACAGTTTCAAAATCGATGAGTTGGAGGGTCGCTCTTTTGATTCACCATCATTGTGGATGTACTCGCTTTCGGAAGGGCTACGAGATTATTATTACTATTGGAATTTGTCAGATTTACCGGCTGCGCATCGTAGCAGTATAAATAGTATAATTGTTAATGCTACAGCCTTCAGCATCAGCGAGGGGTATCTTCTTGTTGACTTCTACACACCCCTTGAAGATTCCTGTGAAAAAGCAATGTCTGACGTGTTTTAGTGGCTTGTTTAATGGAAGGTATTTGTTCCCCCCATCTCTTGCCACAGCTTATCCAATTTTTCGCGGCACCCTTGTGGTTGATGAGCAGATGGAGCTTGAAGCCAAAGAACCACCCCACAGTGGTGGGACCACGCCTGGCCAGACCCCGGAAGACCCGGTTACGGTTGATGCGCCCATTGTGGCAGACCGTCAGCCTGGTGCTGTCGGTACACTAAGCGCCACGTGGGCACCATGGAAGGCTGGACTTCCCTCGGATGCCCTCCTGGTTGTTGCCCGCACTGCTGACGGGCGGTTTGGACCGTCCTCCTCGGCGCCCTGGAGGTGATCTGGGCAGAAATTAAGGCCGGTGAGGTCCGCCAGCAAGGAGCCCTCGAAGCAATGGAGCCCGCCAGCGGGAAGACATGAGAGAACTCCGCGCCAAGGTGGACCGGTTGATGGAAGGCCTGCGGGTGGCTAGAGCCCCCTGACCCCAAGGCTTGTCCCCCATCCGTCACGGCCTCCCCCCATGGGGTCGGCATGGCTCTGCGTCGGCTTCAGGACCGCAACGGGTCCAACCCCTCACCCCCCAGGCCCCTGCCGCCGCCAGAACATCCCCCATGGTGGACGCCACCCGGTAACTGAGGGCGGTGGCCAACAGGGCCGCGTCGTTCTGCACCACCCCCCCCAGCCACAGCACCAGCACCAGCTCGAAGACCCCCAAGCCGGCGGGCGCCCCAGGGACGACCAGGCCGGCGGTCCACGCCAGGGCAAAGGCAGCCAGCAGGGATCCCGGCGGCGTCCCTGGGGGGAGGAACCCGTGGGCGCAGAGGGCAAAGCCCAGGTAACGCACCAGCACAAAGGCCGTCTCCGCCAGCAACGGGCCGCCCGGGAACGCGCCGGGCAGCACCGGGCCGGGGGAGAGCTTGGCGGTGGCGCTCCCGCCAACCCGGGGCAGCTTGACGCGGCGCAGGAGGCGCTTCATGAGGGGCCGTTGCCAACCCGCCAGCAAGCACACCACCGCCAAAGGCCCCAGCAGCCCCAACCCCTGCTGCCAGCCCCCCAGGGGCAGCAGCAACAGGGCGGCCACGGCCATCAGCAGGGGATCCAGCACCACGGCCATGGCGGCTTGCCCCCAGCCATGGCCGTGGCGGCGCAGCAGTTGGATCCGGCCTGCCAAATGCCAGATCCCGCCTGGGACGTACTTCAGCAGATTGGTCCAGGCAAAGACAACCACCGCCTGAGCTGCGGGCAGGGGACAGCGCAACCAGCGCAGCAGCACCGCCCAGGCCACGCCGTTGACAACCACGGCCAGGCCACTGACCAACGCCCCGGCCAACAACAGCCCCCAATCCGAGGGGCTTGGGGTCAATTCCAGAAGCTGACGCCCCTGATCCGCCATGGTCCGGGCCAGGTAGGCGATGCACGCCAGGCTTACAGCCCAGCGAACCACCAGGCCTGTTTTCTTGTTCACCAACGACGCTGGAACGCTCAAGGCTCCAGGAACGGTTGGATCCGCCGTCGCACCTCCTGGAGGGGCAGGTGATGGTGGTGGGCCAGGGCTGCCAGGTCCTCGTGTTCCGCCTTGCCCCGCCGGCTGCCGTCCGGCAAGGTGGCCCACTTGATCCGCACCGGCCCCAACGGGGTCTGCCGCTGCTCCTCACGCCGCGGCAGGATCCAACGGTGGTGCCACTGCTCCCGCAACCCCAAGGTGCTGGAGTGGCTCCACAACACCTGCCGCAGGGCCTTCAGTTGATCCGGCCGCGCCAGCACCTGCACCAGGTGACCGGGGCGCTGTTTTTTCATGTGAACGGGCTGCAACCAGGCATCCAGCGCCCCGGCATCCAGCACCGTCTGCTGCAGGGTGGCCATGGCTTCCCCGTCCATGTCGTCAATCTGGCAACCCATCAGCACCACCCACTCCTGAAACGGCTCCAGTGTGGCGGCGGGATGCCCATGGCTGGGCCATGGCTCCCCCAGCAGTAGCCGCAACTGGTTGGGGCGATCCAATTGCCGTTGCCCCAGACCGATGCCCACCCGGCGCGGCGCCAGCGCCGGCGCCCCACCGAAACGCCCGGCCCAGGTGACGGCCAGTGCCAATCCCGTGGGGGTCACCAACTCCCCTTGGGGCCAGCCTTCACAACTCAGCAAAGGAACCTGGTGGGCGCTGGCCAATTCCAACACCGCTGGAGCGGGGACGGGCAACAGGCCGTGGGCCGTGGTCACGGCGCCATGGCCTGGGGGCAGGGGCGAGCAACTGATGGTTTGCACACGGAGATGGCACAGGCCGGCACAGGCGCCCAGCACGTCGGCGACGGCATCCAGGGCGCCCACCTCATGGAAATGCACCGCATCCACCGGGCAGCCATGGACCCGGGCCTCCGCCTCCGCCAACAGCCCGAAGCAACGCAGCGCCGCTTGCCGCACCTGCTCCTCCAGGGGAGCCGTCAGCAGGAGTTGGCGCAAGTGGCGCCAATGGCGATGCTCCTCCTGGGGCGTCAGCACGTCCACATGGGCCTTGATCCCCCTCAGGCCGCCGTTGCTGCCCGCCCGGGTCACGATGCGGCATTGATCCGCCAGGCCCAGTTGGCGCAGGGGCCGATTGAGAACGGCCTCCGGGACACCCAAATCCGCCAGGGCCGCCAGCACCATGTCCCCCGCAATGCCGGTGGGACAATCCCAGTGGAGAAGTGTTGCAGCCATGGCTGGGGTGGAGTGGGGGCGCCCCTCGTCAAGCCACCGGGGACGCATCACCGCCTCCGGTGGCCTGATGGGTTTCCAGTTGCTGGTTGAACTGCATCAGTTGCTCATCGTCCAGGGCCTGGCGGCTGGTGTGGCCGAAGTGGCGTTTCAAGAAGGCGCGGCCCTGGTCCGTGGTCCAGCCCAACTGGCGCAACAGGATATTGCCGTTTTGGATCAGCAGCTCTCGCGACGGCAGGGGCGGCGGGGGGGGCGGCCCATGCTGCCCGGGCAACGGCACCGTACAGGGATCCGCCGGGGGTGACAATTTCTGCAGGGCGTCAATGTAGAGCCGTAGATCCTGGTAATCGGTGATGCCGCTGCGCTCCATGCGGCCAAAAGACCGCTCCAGGTACACACTCTCCTGGTGCCGATCCCAGCCCAGTCTCTCCAGTTGCGCCTCCACCACAGCCAGGTCCTCGCTCCAGTCCGCCGGCTCGGAGGCGGCAAAGCTGGGGGGAGACGGTTGGGGCAGGGGCGGCGGTGCGGGCTGGGGGGAGATAGCGGGTTGTGGAGCGGGAGACTGCTCAGGGGGAGGCGGCAGAGGGGAGGGTTGTTGATCCGGTGGGCGGGGCGGGGCTGCTGCTGTTCCAGGCTCTGCATCCCCAGGTTCCCCGGACGGGAGTGGCGCCGGGGCAGGGTGGGGCTCAAGCAACACCTGGGCAGCCCGGCGGCGGGCCCGGTCTTCCGCCACCTCGGCGGTGGTGGCTTCCCCCAACGCCATGGCCAGCACTTGCCCCCTCTCCTCACAACTGGCTTCCACCACCCGTGCCCCCAACTCGGCATGAACAAGCCGTACCCGCCAGATTGGCGTGGTGGCGCTGGACGTGACGGGATGGTTCGATTCCACAGGACCACTCCTAAACCTGGTTACGCCGTTGGCGCAACTCCGCCAGCACCTCCACGGGATCCGTCTTGCCCGTGGCCGCCTGCAAGGCGGGGGCATGGCAGCGCAGAAAGGGGTTCACCCGCAACTCCGTCTCCAGGCGGGACGGGATGGTGGGCAGTTGGGCCTGGCGCAGTTGCTCCACGTGGTGGGCGAAGGCTTGCAGGTGCGGGTTGTGGGGATCCTGAGAAAGGGCAAAGTCCACGTTTTTGGCGGTGTACTCATGGGCACACCAGATGCGTGTGTCGGGCGGCAGGGCGGCCAGGCGCTGCAACGACCCGAGCATTTGAGCCGGTGTGCCCTCAAATAGACGGCCACAGCCGCAGGAGAAGAGGGTATCCCCACAAAACAACTCCGGCGGTTGCCGTTGGCCATCGACCACGCAGGCCGACAAGAGATAGGCAACGTGACCAACGGTGTGACCCGGGAGGGTCAGCACCTGCACGGAACGCCCCAACAATTCAAAGCTGTCCCCGTCCGTTACCGGATGGGAGAGGGGCGGCAGGCGGTGCTGGTCCTTGGCGTTGCCCGCCACCATGGCCCGGGGCCAGCGGCGCAGCAGCTCCGTGGTTCCGCCAACATGGTCCCAGTGGTGATGGGTGTGCAGCACTGCCACCAACTCCATCTCCCCCTGCTCCAGCGCCGTGATCACCGGCTCGGCATCCGCTGGGTCCACCACGGCGGCCTGCCGTTGGTGGGGACGTTCCAACAGGGGGATGAGGTTATCCCGCAGGACAGGCAGCCGACGAATGCGCAAGCAGGTCACTCCGTCACCGTGGGGAAGAGTTTAGCGCTTTGGGGGCTGGGCTGGGAACTGGCCATGGTCAAGGCTATGCAGGGGGGCCTGACTACGGCGCGGTGTGTTGGTGCTGGTTCATGGGGCACAGGCATCATTCCCAAATTTTGAAGGCATGGGCGATGCCCAGCCGGCTTGGGGGCCTGAAGTTGGAGAATGCCTGGGTATCGGGGAGTGAAGGGAGCGATTTCTGGAGCGGATGAGACGCCAGTGCTCCAGTGTTGGTAAGAGGGGAGTGTCCTTCTTGAGGTTTCAATTTTTGTGGCATGTCTTCAGAGATTTCTTAAAAAGTCGAAAAGAGTGCTACTTTTGATACCAAACGATCAACAGGTGGTTGCCTGGGTTGAAGTGGAGAGCTACGCTTAATAGCGATTGATGCAGGACTGACCCCATGCTTTTTGCTTCTTGCAAGGCGATTTACCCCCCCCCGCAACAACACCAAAAAGAATTAATCCTCCTTGTCTCAAGCTTTACCATGAACGAACAATGAGACCATTGAATTATTGGAAAGGATCAACATTCTGAATACAACGATCACGTCGATCCTTTTGCGCCCCTCCAGACTCTCGTGCTTCTGCTGAAGAACTCTCTCCAGCAGCGGACAAAGTTCCTGCGGCTTGTCAACACTATTGTCACAAGAACACAGTGGACATCCCTCCCACTCTGTTCCTGGGGTTTGCCTTTTCTCGTTCTGCCCTTATGAGAAGTACTTTTTCTAGGCGAAAGTTTCTCCTGGCCACCGCTGCCACTGGCGTCGCCACTCTGGTTACAGGTTGCCCTTCTCCCCATATTGCCCCCTTTGGTCACCAATCCTCCTATGGCACCCAGATTGTCCAGCCACAGCATTGGAACACTGTTTTCCAGTGTGTGGATGCGGTGTTGCAACAGGTGCGAGACCAAAGAGTCCTTACACCCCAGGCGGCTTACAATTACGGCCTGGCCACAGCGGCAGGTTTTCTTGCCGCAAACGGGATCGTTCAAGCCTATGGGGAACCGTTTGGAATTGGCGCTGGACCACGTGAGGCAAACCCGGAAGTTGCCTATGGGATCGCTTTTGCAGAAGCGGCGGCTGAAGCGTTTCAACAACCTTTTTTGTTTGAGCGCATTGCGTTCCTGAACCAGTTTCCCAACAACGAGGCCAAGTCCCTGGGGGTTGAATGGGGCAAGACCGTGGGGCGAAGGATCTGTAAAATGCGCACCAACGACGGCTCTGAGCCTAGCGAGGTCAATTATTATTTTGACCGTTATGGGCGGCGTGCCGATTCCTTGCGCTGGTACCCGACAGGTCCATTCTATGGCGCCACACCAGGTCCAGCATTTGCATCTTTTGACCGGGGTTTACGTCCAGGACAGGGAAAGATGAAGCCCTGGACGATGACCAGTGGTTCGCAATTCCGCGCAACCGATTTCTATGATCCAGCCAGCCCAGAATTTGCCCAGGTGTTTGACAAGATCTGCCATTTGGGAGCAGCGAACAGCACCGTGCGAACCGACGATCAATCGCAGATTGCGTTGTTTTGGGAAGATGGCCCCTGGGGCATAACGCCACCTGGACACTTCCTGTATATTGCCATGCAGCTCCTTCAGGATCGGGGCCTCAGCTTCATTGAGCTTGCCCGTGCGTTTGCCCTGATCGGCATGACGCAATGCGACGCCTCCATCTGCGCCTGGGATAACAAGTACCATTATGACATCCTCAGACCGGAGAGCGCCATTCGTGCCCGGGCGCCGCAGTTTGGCAACCCGGATCCGCGGGTCAAACGCCATCCCCGCTGGCATAGCTACATTCCGACGCCCGAGTTTCCGGCCTATACATCCGGGCACTCCACTTTCGGCGCCGCTGCCGCTGAAATGATCGCCCTGATCCACGGACGGGACGACATTGCGTTCTCCGGACGCTCCCCTGATGAAGTGCTGTGGCCCCAATTGCGGGGCGTCGTTCGGCACTGGAGCAGTCTGAGTCACATGGCGGACGAAAACGGGATGAGCCGTCTCTATGGCGGCGTCCATTGGCCGGTAGACCATAGCGAGGCCATGAAAGCCGGGCGCGCCATTGCCCGGCAGGCTTTCCATGGGACGTTTCCACCCAAGGCTTGACACACAATGACGATCCACACACACGGAAAACCATGGGCGGTTGCAGCGGCAATGGTCGCTGGCACACTTGTCGCCACTCCAGCCGCCGGTCAGGATTTTCCCGAGCGCCTGTCCTTCATGGAAAAACCCATGGCCACTGAAATCGGTGACGTGACCTTGCTGCTGAGCGGTTTTCTGGACACCATGGCAACTTACGATGTTTCGGTCGAACACGCCATCGACGCTGGCCTGGTTGGCAATCTTCAAATCGGCGCTCTAACCCAACTGCCGAATCGCTTGCGTGTCGAGTTGGATTATTCCGGTTACTATGCCAGTGACGACGTGTTCCATGCCGAATTGGACCAAGGTTACACCGACAATACAACATTATCGGTGAGTGGCGCCTGGGGCACCGTATTGGCTGGCAATGTCTCCGATGTTGTTCGTGAACAGACACGGCGCCAGCGGGGAGCGGGCAATGCCTTCTTGGCGTTTGACAACGCCCTTGGGGAGTTGGGGGAATGGGGAGGCGGCTATGTGGGCCGCTTTGGACCTTGGGTATTCAGTGGCGTTGTGGATGGGGAAGGACACATGGATCTGGGGGCCATGGTCCAGCGTCCCGCCGGCACCAGAGACTATCGCCTGACCTTTCGCGCCACAACTGGTGATTTCACGGCCGCTGACTCTTCTTCGTTTGATACAACAGCCCTCGCTCTCGTCAGTGAGTTCATCTACGGCAGTTCGTTATTCGACATTGGCGTTGGTTGTGAATGGTTCTCATCAAAGGGGCCAGATGCGAATCGCTGCCATGTATCGTCAGGTGTTTCCACCAAGGTGGGTGTCGTAACTCTTTCCATTGAAGGCCATGTCGGCCGCATCGAAGGTCATGACGAGATCTCCATAGCCCTTGGCGCTCAGTATGACGTTGCACGGGGATTATCTGCAAACTTTGGGCTCAATCATGCTCGATCCAAGACGATAATCGATGGCGTACGATTCACGGATACAAACGAGACAAGCATTATCTCTTCATTAAGATATGCCTTTTGAACACTGTCGTGGACCGGGGGCAATCACAAAGGAATGGGGGGACGACGTGCCCCCCTGGTCCCCCAACGTCATGGCCATGGGAGGCGCCAACACCTCCCTTTTACTCCTTTGACTTGGTTTCCCTTTACTTGGTCTCCGTGAAGTCCGCATCAATCACGTCGTCGCCGCCACTGCTGGAGCCGCCTGTGGAGGCTCCAGCAGTGGCGGCAGTCGTTGGGTCCTGACCCGGGGCAGCGTCTGGGCCCTGGCCGGCACCTTGCTGGTAGACCGATGCTCCCGCAGCATAGAGGGCCTGCTGCACCTGATCCTTCAAGGACTTGATGCGGTTCAGGTCTTCACTCTCCAGGGCTTCTTTGAGGTCCTTGTTGAGGGCTTCCACCTTTTCTTTCTCGGCAGCGGGCAGCTTGTCTCCCAGCTCCGCCAGTTGCTTTTCCGCCTGGTAGACCAAACTGTCAGCTTCGTTGCGCAGGTCAATGCGTTCCCGCTTCTGCTTGTCGGCAGTGGCGTTGTCTTCGGCGTCCTTCACCATCCGGTCCACCTCCTTCTCGTTCAGGGTGGAGGATCCCGTAATGGAAATGGACTGCTCCTTGCCGCTGCCCTCGTCCCGGGCGGTGACGTTCAAAATGCCGTTGGCGTCAATGTCGAAGGTCACCTTGATCTGGGGCACGCCACGGGGCGCCGGGGGGATGCCCTCCAGTTTGAAGGTGCCCAGGCTCTTGTTGTCCTTGGCCATCTCCCGCTCACCCTGGAGCACCTGAATTTCCACGTTGGTCTGGCCGTCCACCGCCGTGGAGTACACCTGCTCCTTCTTGGTGGGAATGGTGGTGTTGCGGTCAATCATCCTGGTCATCACGCCACCGAGGGTTTCCACACCGAGGGACAGGGGCGTCACGTCCAGCAGGAGGATGTCTTTCACGTCACCGGACAGCACCCCACCTTGAATGGCGGCGCCGACGGCCACCACCTCGTCGGGATTCACCGACTGGTTGGGATCCTTGCCGGTCACCTTCTTCACCAGCTCTTTCACGGCGGGGATGCGGGTGGAGCCACCCACCATCACCACCTCGTCCAGTTCGCCTGCGGAAAGCTTGGCGTCGGCCAGCGCCCTCTCCACCGGCGTGCGGCAACGGTCGATCAGATGGCTGGACAGCTCCTCGAAGCGGGCCCGGGTGATGGTCACGTTCAAGTGCTTGGGGCCGTCTTGAGTGGCGGTGATGAACGGCAAGTTGATCTCGCTCTGGGTGGCGCTGGAGAGTTCGATCTTTGCCTTCTCCGCCGCTTCCGTCAGCCGTTGCAGGGCCTGCTTGTCCTGACGCAGGTCAATTCCTTCTTCGGACTTGAACGTACCGGCCAGGTGGTCCACGATCATCTTGTCGAAGTCGTCACCGCCCAAGTGGGTGTCCCCGCTTGTTGCCAGCACCTCAAACACCCCGTCTCCCACTTCCAGCACAGACACGTCAAAGGTGCCGCCCCCCAGATCGAACACCAGGATGCGCTCGTTGTTCTTTTTCTCCAAGCCGTAGGCCAGAGCCGCGGCCGTGGGTTCGTTGATGATGCGCTTCACTTCCAGGCCGGCAATTTTGCCCGCGTCCTTGGTGGCTTGGCGCTGGGAGTCGTTGAAGTAAGCGGGCACCGTCACCACCGCCTGGGTCACCTTGTCCCCCAGGTAGGTGCTGGCATCATCCGCCAGCTTGCGCAACACCTGGGCAGACACTTCCTCCGGCGCAAACTCCTTGGCCAGCATCGGGCAGTCAATTTTCACCCGGCTGCCGGCATTCTTCACCCCGTAGGCCACTTCCTTGAGTTCCTCGCTCACCTCCTCGGTGCGGCGACCAATGAACCGCTTGGCCGAATAGAAGGTGTTACCAGGGTTCATCACCGCCTGACGCTTGGCAATCTGCCCAACAAGCTGGTCCTTGTTCTTGGTGTAGGCCACCACGGACGGGGTGGTGCGGAACCCCTCGGCATTGGCGATCACCGTGGGCTTGCCACCCTCCATCACGGCGACACAACTGTTGGTGGTGCCGAGATCAATGCCAACGACCTTGCCCATGATTGCGATACCTCAAAACGTGACTGCTAAAAGCGTGATGCATCCTCCCCTGCCATGCTCATCGCTGCAGAGGCGTGGTTCCCGAACCCTGCCTACGCTCAACCCAGCGTTTTCAAAGCCCTATGGCCGTTATTGGGGGGTCCACAAAGCTGCTGGCGGTGTTGGGTGATCCGGTGGGCCACTCCCTCTCGCCCGTCCTGCAGAACGCCGCCATCCGCAAACTGGGGCTGGATTGGTGCTACATGGCGTTGCCGGTGTCTGCCGCCGGCTTGCCCGTTGCCCTGGAGGGTCTGCACGCCCTCGGAGCCGTGGGTCTTAACGTGACCATTCCCCACAAGCAGGCGGTGATGCCCCTGCTCCATGGGGTGACGCCCCTGGCCCAACGCATTGGCGCGGTCAACACCCTGGTGCGACAGCACCATGGCTGGGTGGGGGACAACACCGACATGGCGGGTTTCATGGCGCCCCTGCAACGGCAGGGAGTGGATCTGAGGAACACCACCGCCCTGGTGCTGGGTGGGGGGGGCAGCGCCCGGGCGGTGGTGGCCGGCTGCAGCGCCCTGGGCTGTGGGCGGATTCTGGTGGCCGGGCGTGATCCACAACGGCTGCAGCGGTTTCTGGCGGATGCCCAGGGCTTGGCGGACCATCCGGAGGGGGTGCCCTGGCATGGGCTGGACGCCGTTCTGGACACGGTGGAGTTGGTGGTCAACACCACCCCTGTGGGCATGAGTCCTGCCGGCGAGGCCTGTCCCCTGGGTCCGGGTCAGTTGGAGCGCCTCAGGCCCCACACCTGGGTCTACGACGTCATTTACACCCCCCGCCCCACAACACTGCTGCGCCGGGCCCACGCCCAGGGCTGTGGCACCATCGACGGGCTGGCCATGCTGGTGGGGCAGGGGGCAGCGGCCTTGCGCCTGTGGTGTGGTCGCCAGGAGGTGGACGAAGACGCCATGCTCAGGGCCGCCAGCGCCGCCCTGGAGGCGCCGCCTGAATCCCGGGGCGCCCCGGTTTAGCCTGGTCATACCCTGGAGCCCCACATGAACCCTATTCCTTTCTGGCAACGTGGGCTGGGGCTGGCCATGTATCTCCTGCCGTGGACCGATGCCCTGGCCCTGGGTCGCCCCTTCTTCGCCCTGGGGCTGGTGCCCCCGGCGGTGCAGACGGCCCTGGTTGTTCCCGTGCTGCCCCTGAGCTGGATCAGCGGCCTGGTACCCTTTGGCCTGGGAGCCATGTTGCTGCTGCTGGTGGTGTTTTTTGCGGTGGCCCGCAACCCGCGAGCGCCCTATTTCCTCCGCTTCAACGCCCTGCAAGCCATTCTGGTGGATGTTATTCTCCTGGTGGCGGGCTACGGCTTGGCCATTTTTGGCTGCCGCCCCGGCATCACGGAAGGCCTTGCTTGCGATGCCTTTGGCAACACCCTGTTTTTTGGCAGTCTGTTGCTGGTGCTCTTCGCCGCTGTGGAGTGCATCCGCGGACGGGAGCCCGAACTACCCAGCCTGTCGGATGCCGTGCGGCTCCAGCTTTTCTAAAGTCCGCCCAGCAGCGTAGATTGCCCCTTCCCGGCCCGCCCCTTACCCACCTCCATGACCACCACCCCCATCACCAAAGCCTCCCCAACCACACCCCAGCAAGAGCTGAACTATTACGAGACCATGTACATCCTGCGGCCCAACATTGCCGAGGATGCCGTAGACAGCCATGTGAACAAATACCGGGACTGCATCCTGGGTGCTGAAGGGCAGATAATCGACACCCAGATGCGGGGCAAGCGGCGCCTGGCCTATCCCATTGACAAGCACACGGAAGGGATTTACGTGCAGTTGCACCACGCCGGCAGCGGTCAGCAGGTGGCGGTGCTGGAGCAAGCCATGGGGCTGAGTGACGACGTGATCCGCTACCTCACCATCAAGCTGAACTTTGCCCCCGTTCCCCGGGACTCCCGTAGTGGCCAGGACAAGGCCACGGACGATGCCCCTGCTCAGCAGGCTCAGGGGTGACGGCTGGCCCAAACCCGATTGGCCAGGCCCCAAACGTAGATGAAGCCCGCCGCGGCCCGATGGTCGAATTGGTCCTCTCTGCCGTAAGTGGCCAGATCCATGGCATAGAGCCCATGGGTGGCCTCCCGGCCGATCACGGTGCAACTCCCCTTGTACAGCCTGAGGCGAACCCGGCCGTTCACGTCCTTCTGGGTGGCGTCCAGGAAGCCGTCCAGAGCCTGCTTGAGAGGGCCGAACCAGAGCCCTTGATAGACAAGTTCCGCCCAGCGCTGCTCCAACTGGCGCTTGGTGGCCATCACGTCGGCCGCCAGACAGACGGATTCCAACTCCTGGTGGGCCCGGATGAGCAGCAGCAGGCCCGGGGTTTCATAGATCTCCCGTGACTTGATCCCCACCACCCGATCCTCGATCATGTCAATCCGCCCGTAGCCATGGCTCCCGGCCAGGACGTTGGCCTGGCGGATCAAGGCCACCGGGTCCATGGACTGGCCGTTGAGGGACACAGGGTTGCCCTGTGCAAAGCCGATCTCCACCACCACGGCCTCGTCAGGGGCAGCCTCCGGACCACAGGTGAGGCCATAGACATCCCCCGGGGGCTCCCGCCAGGGATCCTCCAACGGACCCGCCTCAATGCTGCGCCCCAACAGGTTGAGGTCAATGGAATAGGGGGAACTCTTGCTCACGGGAGCCGGAACGCCATGGCGCTCGCCGTAGGCAATGGTGTCCTCACGGCTCATGCCCCACTCCCGCGCCGGCGTGAGAATGGCAAGATCCGGCGCCAGGGCGGCGATGGCCAGGTCAAAGCGCACCTGGTCGTTGCCCTTGCCGGTGCAACCGTGGGCCACCCCGTCCGCCCCAAGGGTGCGGGCCACCTTCACCAGACGGCGGGCAATCAAGGGGCGCGCCAGGGCCGTGGAGAGGGGATAACGCCCCTGATAAAGCCCGTTGGCGCGAATGGCCGGCAAGGCAAACTCCGTCACCAACGGCTCCACCAGATCCTCCACCAACGCCTGGCTGGCTCCGGCGCGGAGGGCCTTCTGACGGATGGGTTCCAGCTCGTCCCCCTGGCCCAGATCCGCCGCAAAGGCAATCACCTCCTCCACACCCCACTCCTGCCGCAGGTAGGGGATGCACACACTGGTGTCCACTCCTCCGGAGTAAGCCAGCACCACACGACGCGCCCGGACCATGGGTTCACTTCATCCTCGATGCTTGATTCTGACGTGCTGCCAGCCACTGGTTGAAAATGGCCACCGCTGCCCCGATCCCAGGTCCCAACACCACCACCAGCAACACCGGCGCTGGCGGCGAGGTGAGAACAGTGGAGCGTCCCCAGGCATGAATCAGCAGAGACAGCACCCAGGCCAGGCCCCAGACGGACAGGGTGAGCTGTAGCTTGAAGAACCAACCGGAGGCCATGGGAACGGCTACGCTCCTGCAACTCCTGTTAAAATAGCTTTTTACGGTCCTTTCCCGGATGAGCGGCGCCCCTGTTGACCCACTGGACAATCCCAACCCATCGCTCAGCTACTACCGGCGTGACGACCCGGCGCCGGTGCTGCCTCTGCGGGAGGAGCCGGACCTGCTCAGTTGGCTTCAGGACACAGGGCGGCTTTTGCAGGAAGAGAAGTACCAGGGCCAGGACCTGAGCACCATGGAGGAGGAGGAGTTGTCCGTCCTCATGGGTGAACGGGAGACCTACAGCAAAGACGACGAGCAGGAGGACAGTTGGGAAGACTGAAGCCGGCCCGTTGACGCCCAAGGCCTAGGCTGGCTGCAGTCTTCCGCCACGGCATGGGTGCAGGACACGGCTCTGCAGCCGCCACCACACCACACAACCTGCCGGGCTCCGGCGCCATGTGGGCAGCCCTCCTCATGGGTCTGGCTCTGCTGGCGGCCCTGTTGGCGGATTGCCACGTGGGCCAGCCCCAGCTCAGCCCCCCCCTCCTCTTCACCGGCCTGGTGAGTGGGGTGGTGTGCGGCCTGGGGATTCCCCTCCTGCGGCGTCTGCACATGGGCCAGACCGTTCGTGTTGACGGCCCCCAAAGCCACCAGGGGAAAAGTGGTACGCCCACCATGGCCGGCTTGCTGCTGGTGCCCTGTGGCGTGGTGCTGGGGGGATGGGTGGATGCCGGTGACGGTCGGCTACTGCTGCTGGCCTCCACTGGCCTGGGTTTCATGGCCATCGGCGGGCTGGACGACTGGCAGAGCCTGCTGCAGAAGAGCAATCAAGGACTGAGGCCCTCCGCCAAGCTGGTGCTCCAGGGGCTGGTGGCCGTTGTCTTCCTGGCCAAGGCCAGCCAGCAGGGATGGCTGCCCACCCAGGTGTCGTTCCCCTTTGGCGGGGTGCTGGAGTTGGGTCCGTTGATCTGGCCCCTGGGCCTGTGGACCTTCCTGGCGGAAAGCAACGCCACCAACCTCACCGACGGCCTGGACGGTCTGGCGGCGGGTTGTGGCGCCGTCATCCTTCTGGGCATGGCCATTCAGCTTATGGCGCGGGGCAGCAACGGGGACCCGGCCCTGGCAGGGTTTGCGGCAGCCATGGCGGGGGCCTATCTGGGCTTTCTGGTGCATAATCGCCGCCCCGCCAAGGCATTCATGGGGGATACGGGGTCCTTGGCGCTGGGGGGAATTCTGGCGGGGCTGGCCCTGCTCAGCGACAGCCTTTGGGCGTTATTGGTCATGGGGGCGGTGCCCATGGCCGAATCCCTTTCCGTGGTGCTCCAGGTGGGCTGGTTCAAGTTGAGCCGCCGCTGGTGGGGGCAACCCCGGCGCCTGCTGCGCATGGCGCCCCTGCACCACCACTTTGAACTGGGTGGCGCCAGCGAGGTGACCGTGGTGGTGGGATTCTGGCTGGCCGCCGTGGTGTCTGTTGCCTTGGGCCTGCTGGTGCTGGCAGGCTAGGGGGAGCCGATTTTGGTACTCGCCATGCCCCACTTCACATGGCAGGACAAAGGGTTGAGCGAGGATTGCCACAGCCTTGCCGCCATGGCCGCCCGTTTTGAGGAAGCTGCCACCTTGATGCGACGGCTGGATCAAGATGGCTTTTGCCTGGAACGGCAGCGGGGCCAACAGCACATCACCCACACGGATTCCACCGTATTTGCGGCATTCGGCTTTCTGGATGAGGACGGGCCGGGTCGTCAACTGGAGTTGGTGGAGTCCTGAAGCATCACCACCCCGCCTCCCCCTTGGGAATCAGCGGGAGAAGAAGCGGTAGTGATCCATCCCCTCCAGAATGCCCCAGGCCTGGGGACGACGGGCGAAGAACACACTGCGCTGTTGGCGCAGTTCGTCCAGGGAGGGGTCGTGGTTGGCCAGCACCACCCCCAGGGACAAGCCGCGCAACACCTCCCCGTCCCCGTGCTGGCTGGCGGCCACGAGGATGTGCTCCAGGGGAATGCCCTGTTGCAGGGCCACATGGCGAATGGCGTCGGGACGCCCCCCTGCGAAGGGCAACAGATCCAGAAACACGTGGTCCACCAACACCACCTGGGCCCGCAGACCCTGGTCGCGGATGGCCTGGCGAATGGCGGCCACCAGGCTCAGATCTTCCCCGTTGAGCCAGTAGCTCAATTTATAGTCCCCCTGCTGGGAGGAGGGCTGCATGGTCAGGCAGTCCTGGAATTCGGCCATGGCGTTCTCCAGGGCGGCACGATCCCAGCCCTCGCTGATGTGGTCACGCCAGACCAGATCCTGGTCCTGATGCGGGCCATAGGACACGTCCGTACCGTTGCGGCAGATCCACACGTCTGCAGGGGGCAACTCCAGGGCCGCCAACTGCTCTTTAGCCTGCTGGGGTCCCACCCCGGTGAGAATCCCGAAACTGGTTTGGGGGCGGGTGGCGTGCAGTCGCTTGTTGAGGGCCTGCAGGCTGTCCTGGTCCGCTTCAGCCAGGGCGCCGTCCAGGTCGCAGTACAACAGGCGGCGCCCCAGGCGGGCCTTTACGTCGGTTTTTTTGGCCAGGGTCAGGGTGGATCGGGGCAGGCTGTAGTCCTTCACCAGGTCGGAGCCCAGGCTCAGGTAGCGCCGGGCGTGGGCGACCCAACTGTAGTGGCGCTGCACCGCCTCAAGGCCGTTTTGGGCAAAGGTTTGCCAGCGGTTGGGCTGGCCCAGCAGCCGCTCGATGGCGGTGCGCAACTGGTCGATGTTGGCCACGTCCGCCAGGAGTCCGTTGCGGCAGCGGCTCAAGATGTCCCGGGGTCCCCCATCGTCCGTGGCCACCACCGGCAGGCCACTGGCCGCAGCCTCCAGGAGGGTGAGACCGAAGGGTTCGGTGAGGGCAGGGTTGACAAAGACGCCACCCCGCTGGGCCGCCCAACGGTAGAGCCGGGGCACCTGATCGCTGCCCAACTGCTTGGGATAGGCCACTTGGCCGTAGAGATTGTGGTAATCCACCAGCTCCAGCACCTGCTGGAACACCTCCCGCTGCTCACGGTCGGCTTTGCGGATGTCCCGACGGGAGCCCATCAGCAGGATGAGATTGCCTTGACGCCGCAACCGCTCCGAACTGCCGAAGGCGGCCACCAGTGCGGGGATGTTCTTGCGTCGATCCGCCCGGGAGAGGGCCAGCACAGGTGGTCGCCGGGGCTGGCGCAGGAACTGCCCCAGGAGGGCATCCAACTCCGTGAACGAGGGATCGCTGTCCTGGGCAGGATGGAAGCGCTCCAGGTCCACACCCGGAGCAATGACCGTCGCCAATTCCGGGTGGAAGCGACCGTAGCGGGCGTATTGATCCGTGGCCTCCTGGCGGGTGCTGGTCACCACAAGGCGGCTTTGCGCCAGGGCCAACTCCTCGGCGTCGATGCGCAGGCTCATGGCGTAGGTCTTCTCGATCTGGGCCCGGGTCTGGCCGGTGGCCAGGAGGCGGCGCAACTTCTCGCGCCCCAGGGAATGACCGGTGAACAGCAGGGGAATCTCCAGCCGGCGGCTCACCAGGGCGCCCACGTAGCCCGCATCGGCATAGTGGGCATGAATCCAGTGGGGCCGCCGACCACGACGGCAGACGTGGTGAACGAGTTCATCAGCCAGTTCATCCAGGTGGGGCCAGAGAAGTTCCTTGCGGAGGTAGCGTCTGGGTCCGAAGGGGAGGCGCACAATTTGGGCGCCCGGGCAAATGGTCTCCTCCCGGCGGCTGTAATCACCGGACACCCGACGGTCCTCAACGAGTCGGGTGACCACTTCCACCCGCTCCACGTCCTCCTGACCCGCCAGGGCCTTGACCAACTCCAACACGTAGAGGGTTTGCCCGCCCGTGTCGGCGTCACGGCCCAACTCAAGGTTGCGCGCACGAAACAACCCGTGAAGGTGGAGGTGCAAAAGATACAAGGACCACCACCGTGAACTGTTCTTAAGCATTATCACACAAAGTCATCCCTGCCGCCCCCAGCGGGGCAGTTGCAGCAGACTGCAACACTCATCAGGTGGGTGGCTGGGGCAAAGGCGCCGTGGCCAGGGGGCGCCGGGCCGGTACGCCCACAGCACGTGGATAGGGTGCCGGGCAGGCCGTCTCCGGTGACAGGACCAGCACGTGACGCTGGCCGCGATTGCCGGGAAGCAGACAACGCTCTCTGGCGCGGATCCGACAACCCAACTGTCGGGCGGCCTGTTGCAAGGCCTGGTGATCCGCTGTGCTCCAGCGCCCCCGGTACAGGAGGGCTACGCCACGGCGGTCCAGAAGCGGCGCCAGATATTCCGCCACCACCGGCGCCGCCGCCACCCCTCGCGCCACCGCCACGTCAAACCGGCCACGGTATTGAGGGTCCCGACCCAACACCTCCACCCGTGTACACACCACCTCCACCCGCGCCTTGAGGCCGAGGGCGCCGGCCATGGCCCGCACCGCCGCACATTTGCGCTGCAGGGAGTCCACCAGCACCCAGCGGCTCTCCGGCAAGGCAACGGCCAGCACCAATCCGGGAATGCCGCCGCCGGTGCCCACGTCCACCCCCCGCAGGGGACCGCGGAGAGGGGGATCCAGGCGGGTGAGGGGCCACAGGGAATCCTGCACCTGGGCCACCCAATAGTCGTCCCCCTCCACCAGCCTGGTGAGATTGCAGCGGCTGTTCCACCGGCGCAGTTGCTGCTGCAGGACCGTCAGGGCCTGGTGCTGGGCTGGAGACAGGGGAAAGTGGGTCATGGTCCTTGTTTTCTTCTTCCCTGGCGGTGGCATCACCCACCTCAGCGCAGCAGCAGACCCGTGAGGAGCAGGTTCAGCTCACGCCCCCGGGGCCAGAGCAGATGGCGGCGAATGGTCCATGGCGCTGTCGCCAGGAGGCGCACCATGGCCCCTGTCAGGCCGGCCAGGGGGAGGGTGTTGGTGAGGAAGCCGCTCCAGAGGGGTTGAGGAAGCTGGAAGAAGGTGTGGAAGAAGGTTTGCAGGTCGTTGCTGCCGAGGCGCATCAACTTCTCCAGGCCAAAGCGGTAGATGCCGTGGCGGCGCACCAGGTCGTCACTCCAGAGGTGGCTCCAGGCGGCGCGACTCAACGCTGCGCCACGGAGCCCCTGCCCCAGACCCTGGGCAACGGCGGCGGCCAGGCCGGGACCACGGCGCAGCAGGGAGCCCAGCATGTAGCCCGATGCCGGGTGAACCATGGTGGCCGCTCCACCAAAGCCCACCACCCGCTGCCGTCGATCCGGCAGGGGCAGGTTCATGGGAAACAGGCACCGCTCCACCTCCTGCACCTGCTCCACCACACAGCCTTGCCGCTCCAGGCGCTGCTCCAGACGGTGCTGCAAGAGGGGGAAGGGGAGGGGGGGGCAGGCCGCCAGGGAGGTTTCCTCCACGAAATAGCTGCCGTTGCCCAGATCCATGGCATAGAGGAAGGTGGGGGGCTCCTGCTGCTGCTCCGGGCCGAGGTGGTGATTGCGGTAGTCCATCAGCACGAAGGAGCCGGGCCGGATGGGGGGTGTGGAGAAACGCCCCACCATCCCGTAGGCCGCCTGCTGCGCCACGGCGGTGCAACGGGGACGCTGCACGAACACCGGTTGGTGGCCCGTGGCATCCACCACCAGTTGCGGGCGGTAGCACTGCCCCGATGCCCCCTGCACCTCCGTGTGGTGAGGGTGGTGCCGGATGGTCGTCGCTTCGTCCTGGTGAACACGGACGCCGTGCTGACTGCACAGTTGCCGCCAGTACCCTTGCAGACCGTCGTTATCAATCAGCCCGTAGTCCAGACCGTGATCCAATTCCTCGTCCAGGAACACGCTGGAGCAGCGCCGCCACCGGTGGGCCAGCAAAAACCCCAGACCCAGCTCATCCAGCTCATGGCCCCAGATGCCGTAGGTGTTGGGCCATGGCCGCCAGGGATCCTGGGCGGCAAGAAGGGTGACCGCAAGCTGGTGCCGGGCCAAGGCCGTGGCCATGGAGAGGGCCGCCGGCCCTGCCCCCACCACCAGCACGTCGCAGAGGGCAGGCGAGGACGGGAGGGATGCAGCACCCATGGGTTACGGCTGCCGGGGCGCCACAGGGTGTGTCAGAAGGCGTTGAGGTTGACGCCCATCTGCCGGGCATAGGCGTCAAGACCCTTCTTCTGGATGGTGCGCAACGCCCTGGTGGAGATTCTCATGCGCACGTAGCGCCGTCCTTCCGGCCACCAGAGGCGTCGGTGTTGCAGATTCACCTGCTGGAGCTTTTTGGTGCGGATGTGGGAGTGGCTGACGGCCATGGCATTGTTGGCGCGCTTGCCACTGAGCTGGCAGACCCGGGACATGGAAGAAGACCTGAGGGTTGTCAGCATAGCCCACAAGGGAGCCCCTTCAGACGGCGAAGGAACTGCCGCAGCCGCAGGTCTGGGTGGCGTTGGGGTTGGTGAAGTTGAAGCCGCCGCCAATGAGGGCCGTACTGAAATCCAACTGGAGCCCGTAGATGTAGAGCAGGCTCTTGGGATCGGACACCACCTGAAACCCCGCGCCGTCCGCCAACGTGTAGGCATACACCTTGTCGTCTTCCCGCACGTCCTGGGGCTGGATGAAGTCCATGGTGTAGCTCATGCCGCTACAGCCGCCGGAGCGGACCCCCACCCGCAGGATGAAGTCGCTCCCCTGCTGCTGGCGTAGAAGGCCCAGTTGCTTCAGGGCCGCTGCCGTGATGAGGATTCCCCGGCCGTCACGGTCCCCCTGGGGCGGCGGGGTGGAGGGGGCTTCAGGGGTG
>VXNS01000036.1 GCA_009840445.1 Synechococcus sp. SB0662_bin_14 | reverse complement strand
CTAGCAACACCAAGATAACTCCTTGCAAACCCTTAGGGATTATTTACACTTTATTTCTCACGGCGCATATTCCTCACGCCACACGCCATTCCCCCGTCCCGGCAATCATCCCTGCTGCCATTTGTGATCTTGAAGGCCATGGGCTAGCCCTTGTGTGTTGATGAGCACATGGCGCTTGAAGCCGAACATCATCACCGTGGTTGTGCAACCACCATGGGCCAGACCTGGGAAGATCCAGTTACGGCTGATGCGGTCGTTGTGACAGACCGCCAGATTGGCAGGGCAAGTGGGGCTCCACTGGAGTCCCCTGATCCAAAACTGGGGTTTTGTAGCAAGGTCCAAGGCGGGAGATTGGGGATTGCCGGGGATTCCGTAGAATCACCAAAGCTTTTGCCTCCATATGCTGGACCTGCTGCACCGCCCCCGCCGCCTGCGGCGCACGCCTGCTCTGCGGTCCCTGGTGCGCCAGACCTCTCTGCAGGCCACGGATCTGATCTACCCCCTCTTTGTCCATGAGGGGGCCAGGAACGAGACCATTGGCTCCATGCCCGGCTGCCAGCGCTGGTGTCTGGACGCCCTGGGGGACGAGGTGGGCCGCGCCTGGGATTTGGGAATCCGCTGTGTGGTGCTGTTTCCCAAAGTGGCCGACGGCCTCAAAAGCGAGGACGGGGCCGAGTGCTTCAACGAAGGCGGCCTGATCCCCCGCGCCATCCGCCGGCTCAAGGCGGAACACCCGCACATGGTGATCATGACCGACGTGGCCCTGGATCCCTACTCCAGCGACGGCCACGACGGCATCGTCAGCCCCCACGGGGTGGTTCTCAACGACGAGACGGTGGAGATTCTCTGCCAGCAGGCCCTGGCCCAGGCCCGCTCCGGCGCGGATCTCATTGGCCCCAGCGACATGATGGACGGCCGGGTGGAAGCCATCCGCACCACCCTGGACGACCACGGCTTCACGGACGTGGGCATCATCTCCTACACTGCCAAGTACTCCTCCGCCTACTACGGCCCCTTCCGGGACGCCCTGGATTCCGCCCCTCGCGCCGGCGGCGATAAACCCATCCCCACCAGCAAGGACACCTACCAGATGGACCCGGCCAACAGCAGGGAGGCCCTCATCGAGGCGGACCTGGACGAGGGGGAGGGGGCCGATATTCTCATGGTCAAACCCGGCCTGGCCTATCTGGACATTGTGGCCAAGCTGCGGGACGACAGCACCTTGCCCATTGCCGCCTACAACGTGAGCGGCGAGTATGCCATGGTGAAAGCCGCGGCGGAGCGGGGCTGGATTGAGGAGCGCCCCGTGGTGCTGGAAACCCTGCTCTGCTTCCGTCGCGCCGGGGCGGACTTGATTCTCACCTACCATGCCCTTGATGCGGCCCGTTGGCTACGGGAGGGCTGAGGGGGGCGAGAGGTTCACGGTTTCCGGGCAGCGCAACCGATCCCGCTCCAGCAGCCTTTGCAGGCGGGGCGTGACGCCCAACTCCGCGTTTTGCCAAAGCCGGCCGAACTCACGCTGAAAGGCGGCCGCCAGCTTGGGATGTTTGATCACCAGCAACGTCTCGTCGTTTTGATGGGCCGCCGAGGGGCTCCAGTTGAAGCTGCCGGTGATCACCGTGGTGTTGTCCACCACCGCAAACTTGTGGTGGAGCTTGTCCCCCCGCGCAAGCTGGGGAACACCCACTTCCGCCAAACCCGGTGGCCAGGGCTTGTTGCCGTCCTCAATGCGGCAGCGGCGGTCGGGGCGCACCACCCCCGCCAGATCCAGCAGTTCGCTGTAGTTGCGGGTGGCAAAGCCCGGATCCACCATGAGGCGCACCTTGACGCCCCGCCGGGCCATGGTCTCCAGGCGGTTGGCAATGCCTTGATCGCTGAACACGAACAGGGCCATGTCCACCTGCTTGCGGGCCGTGGCCAGCACCCGTTCAATGAAGGCGAGACCGTTGTTGCCGTCGCGCCGGGAGTGAGGGGCAAAGAGCACCTCCAACCGGCCCTCCCCCTGCCGCAGCCGAACGCTGCCGCCACCAGCCTTCCCCAAGCCGAAGCGGCCGTCCTCCAAGCCACCGGGGCCGTCTCCCCAGAGGCGGGCAAATTCTTCTTCAAACAGACCGGCCAGGGCGGTGGAGTGAATTCTCACCACGTGGTTGGCGTTGCCGCGGGAGCTGGGGGCGCCAGCATCCCCGTGGATGCCGGAGCTGGTGAAGTTGGCGGAGCCGGTGACCACCTCCCGGCTGTCCACCACCAGGAATTTGTGGTGCATCAGTCCACTGCCGGCACTCCCGTCCGCTGTATCGTCCAGGAGGGGCACACCGTCATCCAGCAGCAGGGCCACCGCATCCCCCGCCCGTCGCTCAGCCTGGGTGACGGCGCCGTCCTGATCGCCGTCCGCCAAATCATGGAGCCGTTGCCAGCGGTGGCGGGCATGGTCGTCCAGCTCGGACGGGTGCTGACGGCTCCAGGGGGTGGAGTAGCTGTTCTCCAGCACCACCCGCACCTGCACCCCGGCGCGGTGACGCTCCACCAGGGCCTGGGCGATGCGGGGCAGGGTCAACTCCTGCACCGCCAGGCTGATGCTGCGATGGGCCCCGGCAATGGCGTCCACCACCACCTGCTCCAGGTCGTCCCCCTGGCGCATGGTTCCCGTAAGTGGGCTACGGTAGCGGGCCTGGCGCCGTTGATTGAAGTAGACGCTGATGCCGTCGGCAGCGGCGGCGGGTCCCGCCGCCTGTTGCTGCCCCACAAACGTGGAGGATGCCGCGCAGGCTGCCAGGAACAGCAGCAAGGGAACAGCAACGGACAGTCGCTCCAGGAGGTTGGCCCAGGGCATTGGCTGATGGATGGGTCGATGCCGAGCATTGGCCAGGTCTTCAGGAGGCATGGGCATCACCCTCCCGCACACCGGCGCTCAGGCCGGGATCACGCCCCCGTTGCAGTGCAGACCGCACCAGTTTCAGGCGTTCCAACTGACCCTGCAAGTAGTGATGCAAGTGGGGATCCGGCTGGCGCCCCAGGCTGTGGAGAATCTCCAGCCGTTCTCCGTGATCCTGGCGACACCGCTGCTCATGGTGGTCCAGAAGGGCTTCATCCAGGCGACGGCCTTGCAGGCAAAGGGCGTGAAGTTCTGCGCTGACAGAGGCGCGGCCCTGGGCCCGGGCCAGTTGCTCCTGACTCAGCATGGCGCAATGGTGCAAACACACCCAGGATTCCCCCAGTGCAGCGGGCTTGAATCCCGTGCCGGGCAACGGCGCACCCCCGGCAGAACCCGTCAGCCGGTGTGTACCGGGGTGGACGACAGGAGGAATCACTGTGCATAGTGTGCATACAATCCTAAAACCTGCCAATGTTCCGTGGCCGTCAAGGATGTCACCGATGCGGACTTTGAAGCCGCTGTCCTCCGTGCCGATCCGCCGGTGCTGGTGGACTTCTGGGCCCCGTGGTGTGGGCCTTGCCGCCTGGTGGCGCCCCTGATGGACTGGGCTGTCAGCACCTATGGCGACAGGTTGATGGTGATGAAGATGGAGGTGGATCCCAATCCCGTGACCCGAGATCAATACAAGGTTCAGGGGATTCCTTCCCTCCTGGTGTTTCGTGGGGGGGAGGTGATTGCTCGCCATGAGGGCGCCCTCTCTCAACAGCAGCTACAGACCTTTCTGGATGCCCATCTCTGAGTCCCACTCTCCCGGCCAGTCTCCTCCCGCAGCGACCCAACCGCCCTCTGCCCTGGCACGCCGCTTTGGTGGGCGCAGCGACGTGTTCAGCGCCATGGACCGGGCCAAGGCAGCGGCCCGCCGCCACCATGGCCAACGACTGATTGATCTCTCCCTCGGCTGTACCGATCAGCCGCCCCCACTCCAGGTGACGGCCGCCATTGCCCGGACGCTGGAGCAGCGCTCCAGCGCCGCCTATTGTCTCCATGCCGCCACCCGTCCATTGCGGGTCAGGGTGGCCGCCTGGATCCAGCGCCGCTTCGCCGTGGCCGTGGACCCGGACACCCAGGTGCTGCTGCTGGTGGGTTCCCAGGAAGGCACGGCCCACTTCCCCCTGGCGGTGTTGGAGCCCGGTGAACATGGGCTCATCCTGGATCCCGGCTATCCTTCTCACCTGGGTGGCCTGCAACTGGCCTCCGCCCGCATTCAACGGCTGGCCCTGGACCCGGAAGACGGTTGGCGGCCCCCCTTTGCCTCCCTCAGCCACGGGGAGCGGGAATCCTTGCGGCTGATGGTGTTCGGCTTCCCCCATAATCCTACCGCCACGGTGGGGGAACAGGACTGGCTGGACGAGGCCATGGCCATGGCCCGCCGCCACGACATTCTGGTGGCCCACGACAATCCCTACGTGGACCTGGCCCTGGATGGGGAGGCTCCCTGTCTGTTGCGTTCGCCGGGCTGGCAGGAGCGGGGGATCGAGTTTTTCTCCTTCTCCAAGAGTTGGTGCATGGGTGGGTTCCGCATTGCCTTTGCCGTGGGGGCAACCCCCTTGATCCAGGCCCTGCAACAGGTGAAGGGCTGGATTGACTTCAACCAGTCCCTGGCCGTTCAGGCGGGGGCCATGGTGGCGTTGGACCAGCTTGAGGATTGGCCTGCCCGTCTCCGCAGCCTCTACCGCCGCCGCCGCGACCACATGGTGCAGGCCCTGGCGACCGCGGGCTGGCCCGTGACCCCCCGCCCCATGGCCCTCTATCTCTGGGATCGCCTGCCCAGGGCTGCGGGCGCCATGGATAGTCTGTCCTTCTGCCTCAAGCTGGTGCAGGACACGGGCGTGGCCCTCACCCCCGGCAGTGGCTTTGGCGCAGCGGGCCGGCGCCATGTGCGCATGGCCCTGGTGGCCGAAGAACCCCACCTGACGGAGGCGGCCCAGCGGGTGGGGGCCTGGCTCAAGACCCTCTGAAGACCATGGCGACACAGGCCATGGCGCGTCGCTATCCCCCCTTGGGCTGCGGCCCCCTCGCGGCGGCCCTGCGGGCCCAAGGGGCAACCTGGCCATGGCGGTTGCGGGTGGTGAGCACTTGTGCCAGCACCGAGCCCCTGCTGCAACGCTGGGGGCAGGGGGGGCGCCATGGCCCCTGTGCTGTGGTGGCCCGCCAGCAGCGCCATGGTCGGGGGCAGTGGGGTCGCTCCTGGTGGGCGCCGCCGGGAGGGGTGTGGTTGAGCGCCGCATGGCCCCTCCCCGATTCGGTGGCGGCAACACGGTTGCAGACGGAGGGGTTGGGGCTGGCGGTGGCGGTGGCGGTGATGGAGTGGCTGGAGGAGCTGGGGTTGACCGTTGCCTTCAAGTGGCCCAACGACATCCTGCTGGAGCAACGCAAGCTGGCCGGGTTGCTGACCCATCGTCAACTACGGGGAGGGGTGCCCCGGCAGTTGGGTCTGGGGCTGGGATTGAACGTGGCCAATCCCGTTCCAGCCGGCGCCGTGGCCCTGCGGCAACGGCTGGGGACGCGCACCCCCTCTCTGCCCCAGGCCCAGGCTGCGGCGCTGCTGGCCTGTGAGCGGGCCATGGTGTTGTTGGAGCAGCCGGACGCCCTGGTGCAAGCCTGCCAGACCCGGCTTTGGCTCCCCCGACAACCACTATCAGGCCCCAGCGGCGCTCCCGTTCACGTGGTGGGTCTCACCCCGGCCGGTGGCCTGCGGTTGCGGCAGCGGGACGGGAGCACTGCGGTGGTGCATAAAGGCGGATGGCGGCTGCCGGCACCGAGCCTGGGCCATGCCCGGTCTTCATCTTCAGCGGCGCCCCTGCCACCCCGCCAGGACTGAGGCCGCCGGGGAGCACACCAAATGGCGCGCCGTGGGCAGGGCGGGCTCCAGATAAAGGGAATGAAACGCCGGCAGGGAACAACGGCGCAACCAGGCCCCCCAGCGAAATTCATGGAAGGGCGCCAACGGGGCCGCAGCAATGGCGCCCTCCCGTTTGAGGCGCCACACCAGGCTGCGGTAGGCGTCGTCCTGCAACTTGCTCAAGTGTTCCGGCAGGTACTCCGGCGGCCAGGGACCGTGGCCGCGGCGGTTGTAGAGATAGAGCCAGCCCCGCTCTTGCAGCGCCTGCAGGGTGGGGCGGTTCTCTGGTGTGGCCACCTCCAACACCACGTAGCCAAAGGCCGTGGCCTCCGGATCCACCTGCAACAGGGCGCGAAGACGATGGTGGCGATCCACCATCCACAGACGACCGGCGCCGTTGCGCACCAGGGGGACAGGCTTGCGCTTGAGATAGGCGCGCCGCTCCTTCAAGGGCTCCTCCTTGAACTCTTGAATGCGGTGCCGCACCTCGGCCAGGCCCACACACATCTGGGTGGGCCGCAACCGGGCCACCGGCACCTCCAACAACGCCGAGGCGCGGGGCGGCGCCGGTAAGGGGGTGAAGTCCGGAAGCTGGAGGGGCATCAGGGCAGTTTGGCAGAACCCATGGCCAGACGGACGCTCCCATGACCCTAAGCTGAACAGGTCACCCCCTGAGCCGTGGCGCCATGGCCTCCAGCACAACAACCACCGAACCCCAGGTCCAGGCCCCTCCAGCAGCGGTTCCTCCAGCCCGGGACCCATGGCGGCGGCCATGGAGGGAGCCTGCGATTGCGAGCCCCATCATCACCGCCTTGGTGATTGCCTTGGTGAGTGTTGGCGTGGTGGGGTTTCAGTCCTTGAAAGGTGACATCAGGGACACCGAAGCCAGGCTCACCGAAGAGATCAGGGACACCGAGGTCAGGCTTAGGGAGGAGATCAAGGCTAGCGAGGCCAGGCAACGGGAAGACTTGCGGGCCTTGAGCGATAAGCTGGATCGGGTGCTGGAGAGCCTGCTGGCGGCCAGGTCTTGATGGGCAATCCCAAGCAGGCCCCCAGCCCCAGGCCCGCCTTGCCAGAATGAACTTACGTCCATTTGGCGCCATGGCTCCCTTGTTCTGCCTACTCAATAAGGCTCTGCTGTTGAAGCTGAAGCTCACCATTGTCTTGCTGTTGGGCCTCCTTCTCAAGGCCAAGGTGCGGCTGGGGGTATTTTCCGCCCTGGGGGGACTGGTGGCGTTGGTGAATCTGCTGGTGGTGGCGGCACTGGTGGCGGCGCTGGCGCTGAAGCACCAGCAGAAATCCGCTGCTGCCGGTTAAGCGCTTCACCCATCCCGTGCAGGCCGCAAACCCAGATCCCCCACCACGGGAATCCATCCCTGCAACTGCCAGTCCACACAGCCGGAGCGGATCATGGGATCTTGCCGGATCAAGGCCATGGCCGCGTCATGGGTCTCCGCTTCCAGAACCAGCAGCCCACCGCCCCCTGGATGACCATGGTCATCCACCAGATAGCCACTTACCATGGCCTGGCCCTGCTGCTGTTGCTGCCCCACCCAGCGGCGATGGGCAGCCAGGTGCGGTCCCATGGTTTCAGCAGGAGCACGGAACCGTTCGGTCTTGATGTACCAGGGCATGGCGTTTGCGGCGGCAGGTTGTTCCCAGCTTGCCGCCTTCAACCCTGGGGCTCCAACACCAGCTTGGGCTGCAATTGTCCTGATGAGCGGACGACTGCCATACCGGCCAGGGCGCCGGTCGGGTTGAGCGCCACCACCACTTGCCCCACCGGCAGGGCTGTGGAGACCGGGAGCGCCTGACCACAGCGCCAGCGGCTGTGGTCGGTTGGGCTGAGTTGATGCTGGGGATAAAAGCGGAGCAGAGGCTGCCTGGGATCCTGCACCAGGGTTGCGGGGGCCGGATGGGCCTGCAACCGGGGGATGGTGACGGCCTGCTCCAAGCCGAATCCCAGGGCTTCCGTGCGCCGCAGGCTGGCCAGGGCGCCGCCACAGCCCAGCACTTCCCCCAGATCACGGGCAATGGAGCGGATGTAGGTGCCGGCACTGCAGCGCACCTGGATGGTGAGTTGGGGAGGCTCCCAGCTCCGCAGCGCCAAGGCATGGATCATCACCTGACGCTCCGGGGCCACCACCACCTCGCCCCGCCTGGCTTTGGCGTAGAGGCGCTCACCCTGCACACGGACAGCGGAGACCGCCGGTGGCCGTTGGCGAATGGCGCCACGGAAGCGGGCCAGAGCCTGCTCCAGGTGCGCCCCGTTCAGGGCAGGGACAGGCCGCCGCTGCAAGACAGCACCGGAGAGATCGTCGGTGCTGGTGCATAGACCCAGGACAATGGTTCCTTCATAGGCCTTGTCGCCGTTGAGGTGGGGCAGGAGGCGGGTGGCGCTGCCCACGGCCATGGGCAGTACACCGGTTACGTCCGGATCCAGGGTGCCCCCATGGCCAATGCGCCGCAGCCCCAGACAGCGCCGCACCAGGGCCACGCAGTCATGGGAGGTACACCCTGCAGGCTTGTCAAGAACGAGAAAACCCCTCAGCCCCGTCATGGCGACTTCAATTTCATCAGTGCCTATATTTGGCTGAAAAACTGCTTCATCGCCACTGTATGCCTTCCCTCCATCAGCTACAGGCCCGCCGCGAATTTGCCTTTCTGGTGTTGTCGGGCTTGTTTCTGGGCAGCATGGGATTGCTCAACGTCCTGGGGCTGAGCCGTTTCATCAACCTGGGCACATTGGGGCCGTTCCCCATTGTGGTGTCAGTGGGGGTTCTCTCCTATCCCGTCACCTTCCTCTGCACGGACGTCATCAGCGAGATCTGGGGAGAACGGCGCGCCTCCCAGCTTGTGTGGGTGGGCTTGTTGGTGAACATCTGGATTCTGCTGATTGTCTGGCTTGGGGGCCTGCTGCCGGGATTTGAGCAGATGGACCCCGCCACGGGCCTGCCTGCCGTGGATGCGGCAGGCCGCCAACCCCTGTTTTTTGAGTTGCAGCGGCTTACGCTGGGCATCATCATGGCGTCCATGGTGGCCTATCTGGCGGCCCAATTCACGGACGTGCGCCTCTTCCACGCCTGGAAACGCCTCACCCGTGGCCGCTACCTGTGGCTCCGCAACAATGGCTCCACCATGGTGAGCCAACTGGTGGACACCAGCGCCGTAATCATCGTCACCCACCTGAGCAGCGACGTGCTGCCCCTGGAGCCCGGCCGGCCCGTCCTGCCCCAACTGGGTGGGCTCATCCTCAGCGGCTACCTCTTCAAATTCCTCTGCGCCCTGGCGGACACCTTGCCGTTCTATTGGCTGGTGGGCTGGCTGCGACGCTATTTGAACATCCCGGGGCAAGGTCAGGAGTTGGTGGAGATCAGCGCCGCTGAAGAGTCCCTTGGCTCCGGTGCCTGATTGCTGGCACCAACAGGTGCAGGCAACCAGCCCCTAAGCAGCAGCCACCACCTGAACCCGCTTGCGGCAGGTGCCTTTGCGGCGAATGGTTTGGAAGCCGACAACACCGTCCACCAGGGCAAAGAGGGTGTCGTCCCGTCCGCGGCCCACGTTCTCGCCGGGGAGGATGGCGGTGCCCCGTTGGCGGATCAGGATGGATCCCGCCTGGACCCGCTCACCGCCGTAACGCTTGACGCCAAGCCGCTTGGCGTTGGAATCCCGGCCGTTGCGGGTGGAGCCGGTGCCTTTCTTATGGGCCATGGAACTGCAAAAAGGAAGGAAAGGAAGGTTGGGGGGCAGTCTTCAGGCGAGGGGCTGACCCGCCACGGTGATGGAGTCCACCCGCACCCGGGTGAGGGCCTGGCGATGCCCCCGCTTGCTGCGGGTTTTCTTCTTGGGGCGCATCTTGTAGACAATGAGCTTGGGGCCGCGGCGATGGGCCAGAACCGTCAGGTTGATCCGCCCCCCTTCCACGTAGGGAGTCCCCACGGTGACCCCGGCGCCGGAACGCACCATGAGCACCTGATCCAGTTGCAAGGTGTCGTCCACGGCGGCATCAAGGCGGTCCAGGTCGTAGTAGCGCCCAGGCTGGAGCCAAAACTGCTTGCCACAGGCCTCGACGATGGCGTAGGCGCCAACGGGGTCGGGGGCTGGGGAGGAGTCTGTAGCGGTGGCCTTGCCTGAGGGGGACGTTGAGGAGGAAGAGGAAGACATGGACGAAAATGAAGGCGCAGCTTGGCTGGGCTCGCGAACAAGCCCTATTGCAAGCCAAACGTGCTGACCGGTAAAGGAATAGTCTACACCCTAGAATGAATTGACCCGTCCACAGTTGGTGTTGCCTTGTCCTGGCCAGTGGAGCGTTGAGGCAATGGTGGAACGGAATCGTCGCGATTTTCTGTGCAACCTGTCGGAGCCGGATCAGCAGACGGTGTTACAGGGCCTCAGGCAGCGCTATCGGGCGTTGCTGAGGGTCTACTTTGGCCAGGCGGAGGCCGTGGACGAGACGCTGGAGCAGGTGGTCTCCACTGCATTCTCTGCGGACGTGCCGGCCCAACTGCTGGTAAAGATCCACATTCAGGTCATGGACCAGTTGGCCACCCAACTCAGAATGGAAGGGCACAGCACCGCGTTCCTGAAG
Organism: Synechococcus sp. SB0662_bin_14; assembly: GCA_009840445.1. Lineage (GTDB taxonomy): Bacteria > Cyanobacteriota > Cyanobacteriia > PCC-6307 > Cyanobiaceae > Synechococcus_B. The sequence continues at coordinate 25,413 of VXNS01000036.1, read as the reverse complement.
GATTACCGCCTGGCTCTCATTGAAGTCATGGCACGCTTGACCGAGCGGTACCGCCATGCCATGACCCTGGGTCCCCCCAGCCCCCAGCCGACCAGATCACCCGAAACCGCTCGATGAGTCCTCGCAAAACCTACATTCTCAAGCTTTACGTGGCGGGCAACACACCCAACTCCATGCGAGCGCTCAAAACCCTGCGAGGTATCCTGGAAACAGAGTTCAAAGGCGTCTATGCCCTCAAGGTGATTGACGTGCTGAAAAACCCCCAGCTTGCCGAAGAGGACAAAATCCTGGCCACACCAACGTTGTCAAAAATTTTGCCGCCCCCGGTGCGACGCATCATCGGTGATCTCTCGGACCGCCAGCGCGTCCTCATCGGTCTGGATCTCCTCTTCGAGGAGTTGACCACGGAGGATGTGTTGAATTCTGACTCGGAAGAGGCAATCTGAGGTCATGACCAGTCAGCTTCCCTCCCCACCGGATCCCCGCAGTCAGGGGTTCGGCCATGTTCAGAAGGTGCCCACCGGCATCGAGGGCTTTGACGACATCTGCCATGGGGGGCTGCCCACGGGTCGCGCCACCCTCATTAGCGGCACCTCCGGCACGGGTAAGACCGTGTTCTCCCTCCACTTTCTCTACAACGGCATCAAGCAGTTCGGGGAGCCGGGAATCTTTGTCACCTTCGAGGAGTCCCCCATTGACATCCTGCGCAACGCCAGCAGCTTCGGCTGGTCGCTCCAGGAGTTGGTGCAGCAGGACAAGCTCTTTGTACTGGACGCCTCTCCCAATCCGGAAGGCCAGGATATGGCGGGCAGCTTCGACCTGTCCGGCCTGATTGAGCGCATCAACTACGCCATCCGCAAGTACAAGGCCAAGCGGGTGGCCATTGATTCCGTGACGGCGGTTTTTCAGCAATACGACGCCGTCTCGGTGGTGCGCCTTGAGGTGTTCCGCATGATCGCCCGGCTCAAGGAAATCGGGGTGACCACGGTGATGACCACGGAACGCATTGACGAGTACGGTCCCATCGCCCGTTACGGGGTTGAGGAATTTGTCTCCGACAACGTGGTCATCCTGCGGAACGTGCTGGAGGGGGAGCGGCGCCGGCGCACCTGTGAAATCCTCAAGCTGCGGGGTACCAGCCACATGAAAGGGGAGTTCCCCTTCACCATCGGGGTGCAGGGGGTCAACGTCTTTGCCCTGGGGGCCATGCGGCTCACGTCCCGCTCCTCCAACACCCGCATCAGTTCGGGGATCCCCCGCCTGGACCAGATGTGCGGTGGCGGTTTCTTCAAAGACTCCATCATCCTGGCCACCGGGCCCACAGGCACCGGCAAAACCCTGCTGGTGAGCAAGTTCCTGGAAGATGCCTATCGGATGAAAGAGCGGGCCATCCTCTTTGCCTACGAGGAGTCCCGCGCCCAGTTGATGCGCAACGCCACAAGCTGGGGCATGGATTTCGAGCAGATGGAGCAGAACGGGCTCATCAAGATCATCTGCGCCTATCCCGAATCCACGGGCCTGGAGGACCACCTTCAGATCATCAAGACCGCCATTGGGCAGTTCAAGCCCACCCGGATCGCCATCGACTCCCTCTCGGCCCTGGCCCGGGGCGTGAGTCAAAACGCCTTTCGCCAGTTCGTCATCGGGGTCACCGGCTACGTGAAGCAGGAAGAAATCACCGGACTGTTCACCAACACCTCCGAAGAGTTCATGGGTAGCCATTCCATCACCGACTCCCACATCTCCACCATCACCGATTCAATCCTGCTGCTGCAGTACGTGGAGATCCGCGGTGAAATGTCCCGGGCCATCAACGTGTTCAAGATGCGCGGTTCCTGGCATGACAAGGGCATCCGTGAGTTCCTCATTAGCAGCACGGGGGCCGAGATCAAGGACTCCTTCAAGGACTTTGAGCGGATCATCAGCGGGATCCCCAGCCGCATCAGCGACGATGAGCGCAAAAGCCTTGGCCGCATTGTCAACCTGAGCGACGCCGCGGAGTGATTGTGGTGGTGTCCGCCTGGACCCGCTCCGCCAGCAGGGCCAATTCTTCGTCGTCGCTGCCCTCCAGGGGCAGTTCAAACCAGAAGGTGGTTCCCACGCCGGGCTCACTCACCAGCTTGGGGATACTGCCCTGCTTCTCCATGATGTTGCGCACAATGGCCAGGCCAAGACCGGTCCCCTGTTCCGTGTGGACCGTGTTCTCCGCCCGGTAGAACCGCTCGAAAATCTGGGCCTGATCCGATTCGTTCATCCCGCATCCCGTATCGGACACCTCCACCCGCAACCGTGGCAGCCGGGAGGTGAGGTCGTTAACGGTGACGACAGTGCTCAGCTCGGGGACCGGGCAGGAGTCGGGCCACAGGTAGGCCCGCAGGCAAACGGCGCCGCCGTCCGGCGTGAATTTCAGAGCGTTGCCCACCAGGTTGTCCAGCACCTGCAGCAAAAGATCGAAGTTGGCCTGAACCCGGGGCAGGCCTGGCTCCACTTCACAGAGCAGCCGCACCCCCTTGTCGGAGGCGTTGAGGCGGTAGTTGCGCAGGGTCTGCTCCAGGGCCGGTCGCAACTCCATGGGTTCAAAACGAAACTCCTGACCCGACTCCAGGCGGGAAAGATCCAGCACGTCGTTGACCAATCGGGTCAGGCGATCCGTTTCCGCATTGGCTGTGGCCAGGAATTCGCTGCGCTCCTCGTCGCTGATTTGCGTCCACAAATCATGGAGGGTTTCCACGTAGGTCTTGATGTTGAACAGCGGTGTCCGCAACTCATGGGACACGTTGCTGATGAAGCGGCTCTTGGCCGCATTGAGCTCCACCTCCCGGCTCAGGTCCTGCAGGGTGACGGTGACCCCCTTGAGGACCCTGCTGCTGGCATCCGTGTCCGTGACCGCCACCAGCACAATGCGCAGGGTGCGGGTGGGGGACCCAAAACTGCAACGGATGTCCCGGGTGGCATGTTCACCCGCCAACACCTGCTGCAGGGCTTCCCCCACGTCCATCAACAAGGACTCGGGCAGCAGATTCACCAGCGGCTCCCCCACCAGCTTGCGGGCCTCCCAACGGAACAACCGCTGGGAGGTGGGGTTGGCCAGCACCACGCAACCCCGGTCGTCAAGCAGCATGGCCCCATCCGCCATGGTGGCGATGAGGGACTGCTGCTGGGCCTGGGCCACCTTCAGTTCTTTGTTGGCCACCTTCAGCTCCTCGATGTTGGCCGCCTTGTACACCTCAAGCTGGCTGGCCATGGCGTTAAATCCCTCCAGCAGCTCCACCAGTTCACCGCCCATGGGCAAGGCAATGCGGGTGGAAAACTGGCCGGCGGTGATTTTGCGCACCCCGTGGAGTAATGCCTTGATGGGATGGGTGATGGTGAGGGCATTGAACACAGCCCCCAAAATCACCAGCACCCAGATAGCAATAAATACGGAGATGGTGACCTTGCGGGTCAAGGCCGTTGTATTGAGCACCACTTCATTGGGGTTGAGGCCCAGCGCCACGACGCCAAGACGTTGCCCGTTGGCGGTCAAAGGTACGAACACGTCCGTGACTTGCCCATCGGGGGACAGGTGCTGACGCACCAGGGGATCCCCTCCGTGGTCGTAGACGCTGTCCGGCAATTCCAGGCGGCGCCTCAAAAGCAGGGCGCTGTCCTCATCCGTGTTGTCGAGGGGCAGTTTCAGATAGATCACCCCCTCGGGGTCGGCAAACAGGATGTAGCGGATGCTGTTGCTTTGCCGCCAGAAGCGGTTGGCCACGGTAACCAACTGACGGTCTTGCCCTTCCGCCACCAGGGACGTCACGTTGGCAGCCAGCAGCAGGCCCACGTCCCGGGCATAGCGGGTGTCGCTGAGGCGGGCATCCGCCTGAATGGAGGACAGGGAGAAGAACGTGAGACCCGTCATGATGAGGCTCACCACGAGGGTGGACAGGGCCAGCAGCTTGGCTTGAAGCGTGAACTCCGACCACCACTGCCGCAACGCAGCCAGAAGCGCTTTCAGAGTGTCCATGACGTGGTGCTTTCTTTAACTGCGGTGCTTCTCAACGTCGACGCACCTGGTGACCAATATCGAACCGGACCGTTTTGCCAGCGTAGTCAATTTGGCCCAAGCGGGTGTAGGCCTGGTCAAAAGCCTGGTCAAAGTCGTTACCAAGACCCACACCGGCCAAAACGCGCCCTCCGGCGGTCTGGAGTTGTCCCGTTTCCCCACGGGTCACGCCAGCGTAAAACACCATGCTCCGTGAGCCTGGGCGGCCGGTGTCCGTGATGGGGTCGCCACGGCGAACGGAGCCCGGATAACCTTCGGCGGCAGCCACCACACAGGCACAGGCTGCGGAACTCCGGGTGGTCAGAGGCGGAGCCTCCCCCAGTTGACCCAGGGCACAAGCCTGAAGCACGGCAGCCAGATTGCCCTCCAGCAGGGGCAAAAGGCACTGACACTCCGGATCGCCAAAGCGGCAGTTGAACTCAATCACCATGGGTCCCGTGGCTGTGAGCATCATGCCCGCATAGATGACGCCGCGGTAGTCGATGCCCCGAGCCTGAAGCGCCGCCAACACCGGCAGGAAAACGGTGCTGCGCATGTGCTCCAGGTCCTGCTGATCCAGGAACGGGACCGGTGCGTAGGCCCCCATGCCGCCGGTGTTGGGTCCGGTGTCCCCTTCGCCGATGCGCTTGTGGTCCTGAGCAGGGGGGAGCAGCACCAGATCCCGTCCGTCACAGAGGGCAAGCACCGACACCTCCGGGCCTTCCAGGCGCTCCTCCAGCACAAGCTGCTCCCCGGCGCGGCCAAAAGCCCCGGCGAAGGCCCGATCTACAGCGGCTTCGGCCTCAGCCATGGTGTTGGCCACCGTCACCCCTTTCCCTGCTGCCAGCCCATCGGCCTTTACCACCAGAGGACGTCCCCGACGGTGGAGCAGATCCAATGCTTCCGTCCGGTTGGTCACCACCCAACTGGGGGCGGTGGGCACACCGGCTTGGGTCATGAGTTGCTTGGCCCAGGCTTTGCTGGCCTCCAGCCTGGCCCCGTCCGCGCCAGGGCCGAACACCGCCAGGCCGTGGATCCGCAGATCGTCCGCCAGCCCTGCCGCCAGAGGCGCCTCGGGGCCAATGACCACCAGCGTGATGGCCTTGTCTCGACACAGGCCGAGGATCGCCGTCCTGTCTTCTGCGGCCACCGAGGCCACGGCAATGGCCGCCGCCGCCCCTGTGGGGGCACTGACCATGCCCCCGTTGCCTGGGGCCACCCAAACCTTCCGGACCCCTGGACTTCTGGCCAAAGCCCAGGCCAGAGAATGTTCACGCCCCCCCGAGCCAATCACCAGGATGTTTGCTGTCATGGATTTGGAGTCTTCGCCGGTGAATAGATGATGTTGCCTCTTAGCGTGGTCTGCCCGACCTGACGCTGCATGTACTGACCATGGATACCCCAACCCCTGTCCTTGGCCCCCTGCTCCATGAAGGGAAGGCCAAGAGATTGTATGCCACGGCCGATCCCCGGCTTTGCGCTGTGGAGTTCAAGGACACGGCCACCGCAGCCAACGGTCGGCATCAGGTTCACGTGCCGGGTAAGGGTCAACTCAATTGCCGGATTTCCTCCCAACTCTTCACCCTGCTGGAGCAGGGGGGGCTGCCCACCCATTTCCAGGGACTGCTGGGGGATGGGTGGATGCTGGTCCGGTCCCTGCGCATGATCCCTCTGGAGGTGGTCCTGCGGAACCGTGCGGCGGGCTCTCTGTTGCGGCAGCTTCCCACCGTTGCGGGGCAGCCACTGGCGCCGCCCCTGTTGGACCTTTATTTTAAGGACGACGCCTTGGGGGATCCCTTCCTCAGTGAGGCCAGACTGGCTGTCTTGAACATCGTCACCCCACAGGAGCGGATGCAATTGGAGACCATGGCCCGTCAAGTGAACAGCGCCTTGCATCAGGCCTTGGGCCGTGTTGACCTGGATCTGGTGGACCTGAAGCTGGAGTTTGGCCGGGACCACTCGGGTCAACTGCTGTTGGCCGATGAGCTCAGCCCGGACAATTGCCGTCTCTGGGATCAGCGGCAGAGCCCCGACAGCCCGGAGCGTATTCTGGATAAAGACAGATTTCGTCAGGGCCTTGGTGGACTGGTTGATGCCTACGGGACCGTCAATCAACGCCTCCAGGCGCTTGGTCTCAAACCCCGGCACTCTGACTCCAGGGTCAGGTTATGACTCGGGTCACACCATGTCCGTCAAGCATGTTCAATCCCATGGTTCTGTGGTCTTCCGTGATGAGTTGCTCCCTGCCTCGCCGTGCCCCCATCCTGCTGGCCACCCTTTCCGCCACGGGACTCTTCGGCATGGCACTGCCCACGCCGTCCTTCGCTCAAGCCCGTTGGCCTGCCCAGTTGCGGCCCCCGGCCTTGGGCGACGCCGCCGTCAGCGGCCAGCCGGTCCAGGTCCCGGATAACCTGAACCTCGCCCAGAGTGTGCCGGAAGAGGGGGAGGCCACGGACCCGTCGGTTGCGACCCAGGAGGAGAGCCGGAACGATCCTGGCCGGGAGCAAATTCTCCCCCAGGAGGCTCCTTCCGGAGCCGTTCAGGACATTGCCCCCGAGCAGCAGGTGCTCATCGCCGAAGTGGTCATCGTGGGCCTGGAGGACCACCCGGAACGGGACCGCCTTGAGACCGTGGCCTACGACGCCATGGAGGTGCGGCCCGGTGGCAGCACAACTCGCTCCCAACTGGAGAGAGACCTGACCGCCATCTATGCCACGGGCTGGTTCAGTGACGTGCGGGTCAGTCCCACCGACAGCCCCCTGGGGGTGCGCCTGGAGGTGACGGTCACCCCCAACCCGGTGCTGAGCGCCGTGGAGTTGGAGGAGCAGAACGTGCTGCTGCCGGAGGAGGTGTTGCAGAACACCTTCGCGGAGGACCAGGGCCAGACCATCAATCTGGTGGCCTTGCAGGACCGCCTGACCAGGCTGGAGGAGTGGTATGCCGAGCAGGGCTACTCCCTGGCCAGGGTGTTGGGGCCAACGCGCATCACCCCGGAGGGGGTGATTGTCCTCACGGTTCGTGAAGGCAGGGTGGCGGACATCGAGATTGCCTTCACCGATGACAGTGGCGAAACCACCGACGAGGATGGGGAGCCTATCCGCGGAGGCACCAAGAACTGGGTCATCACCCGCGAGTTGTCCACCACGTCGGGAGATCGGTTTAACCGCCGAACCCTGCAGCAGGACCTGGAGCGTCTCTACGGCACAGGTCTCTTTTCCGACATCAACGTCTCCCTGCGGCCAATTCCCAGTGATCCCGGCCTCGTGGATCTGGTCTTGAAAGTCCAGGAAGCCAAAACAGGCTCCCTCTCCGGTGGGCTTGGTTATAGCGATGTTCAGGGAATCTTCGGCCAGATTTCCTTTAGCGAAGACAACCTGCTTGGCCGGGCCTGGAGAACAACGTCACAGATTACCTATGGCCAGTATGGCGTGCTGCTGGACCTTGCCTTCCACGATCCCTGGATCAAAGGCGATCCCTATCGCACGGCATTTCGGATGAACGTTTTTCTCAGCCGGGAAATCCCTCTGCAGTTTCGGAGTGATGAGGGAGACGATATCGCAGTAGTTGAGCATTATCATCGGGCTCCAGCCTCCACGACAAATCGGGTATTCTTGACGAACGATGTCAATAATCCTGAAGTCTCTACCGAGCTTGGCAGGCGACCCGACCGTGAAATCCATAATCTTTACCAGACAGATGACGACTCGGTCCGCCTACAGCGGAATGGAGCAAACTTCCAGTTTGTCCGACCTCTCAATGGAGGGAATCCCCATGCTGACGACACCAGATGGACGGCTTCCGCCGGTCTGGCCCTCCAGGAAGTCACCATTCAGAATGCGGACGGCGATGCCAAGGCTTACGCAAAGGGACCCGCCAAGGATCAGGAAACAACCGATAACTTCTTTTGTGTGGGTCACGACTGTGAGTCGAAAAATATTTTGGCGGGTTTGCGTCTCGGCATTCTCTATAATACCTTGAATGACAAGGTTAATCCCACGAGCGGGAACTTTGCCAGCTTCTCCACAGAGCAGTATATTTCCATCGGAAAAGGGTCGCCAACGTTTAATCGATCCCAGGTGAGCTTTGCCCATTTTATTCCCGTAAACCTGCTCAAAATCTATCGGGGTTGCCGTCCGGGGGACGGGGAAGAGGAAGACTGCCCTCAGACGCTGGCGTTTCAGGTGACAGGTGGCGCCCTTCTAGGCAATGCGCCACCCTATGAATCCTTCTGCCTCGGTGGCTCCACCTCCATCCGCGGCTTCTCGGAATGTGCCATCGGCCCTGGCACCACCTTCGGGGAAGCATCCATCGAGTATCGCTTCCCCATCTTCGGGATCGTCAGCGGCGCACTGTTCACCGATGCCGGCAGTGTGCTGGGATCCCAGTCGAACGTGACGGGCAATCCCGGAGCCCTGCTGGACAAGCCGGACAGTGGTTTTAGCTATGGCGCCGGTGCGGTCCTCAACACACCGTTGGGGCCACTGCGCCTGGAGGCGGCCAAAGGCAACCACAAGGACGACTGGGGCTTCAACTTCGGCGTGGGCTGGAAGTTCTAGGAGGCCCCGGCACCATGCTCTGGCCTGCCGATTACCACAGCCGTTGGACCCTTGCCGACGAGGTCTCCCTCGCCGGCAAGGGCCTCCACAGTGGTCTCACCAGCCGCGTCACCCTGGCGCCCAGCACGTCAGGGGGGCTGAGCATGGGCCTCACCAATGCTTCCCCCGTACCCCTCCACCACCACTTGGTGCGGGAGCAGCCTCTTTGCACCGCAGTGGAACTGCCGACGGGTCTGGTGCGCACCGTGGAACACCTGCTGGCAGCCCTGACAGGCGTAGGCATCAGCGACGTGCAGATTCACGTGGAGGGACAGGAAATTCCCCTGCTGGATGGTTCGGCCCTGCCCTGGGTGGAGGCAGTGGCTGCTGTGGGTCTCCAGCCCCTGGAGGGCCAACGGTCCCGGTCCGTCGTGCGGGAGACGATCTGTATCCGGGCCGGTGACAGCCATGTGCTGGCGTTCCCCTATGAAGGCCTGCGGTTCAGCGTGGCGGTCAACTACCCTTCGCAAGCCGTTGGCCAGCAGTTTTACGAAGTGGAGCTGACCCCGGAGCAGTTCGTGGAGCAGGTGGCCCCAGCCCGCACCTTCGGATTCCGGAACCAGTTGGACGCCCTACGCTCTGCTGGTCTGATCAAAGGAGGGAGTTTACACAATGCCCTGGTGTGTGATGACCGCCGCTGGCTCAATCCCCCCCTGCGTTTCGCCAACGAGCCCGTACGCCACAAGTTGCTGGACTTGATCGGGGATCTGGCCTTGGCCGGATGCTTTCCCCAGGGGCACGTCAGCGCCTATCGCGCCGGCCATGCCCTCCACACCCAATTGGCCGCACGGCTGGCCGTGCCCTGCTCCGCATCCCCCACCGCACCCAACCGATGACCCCATCCCCCACCACGACTCCCGACGCAACCCGGATCGATGCAACCCAGGTGGACGCCCTGAACCAGGAGTTGCGCAGTGAGCAGATCCTCAACCTGCTGCCCCACCGCTACCCCTTTGCTCTGGTGGATCGGGTGGTGGAGCAGGTGCCGGGCAAGCGGGCCGTTGCCGTCAAGAACGTCACCATCAACGAGCCCCAGTTTCAAGGCCACTTCCCTGGCCGACCCCTGATGCCCGGCGTATTGATTGTGGAAGCCATGGCCCAGGTGGGGGGGCTGATCGTGATGCAGATGCCCAACCTCCCCAAAGGGTTGTTCGTCTTTGCCGGCATTGACGGAGTGCGCTTTCGCCGGCCCGTGGTGCCGGGCGACCAGCTTCGCATCAGCTGCGAACTGGTCAGCATCCGGCGCCAGCGCTTCAGTAAGGTGCGGGGCAGGGCGACAGTGGACGGCGAGCTGGTCTGTGAGGGCGAACTGATGTTTTCTCTTCTGGATTGAGATGCCGACGACGGACCTCCTCGAAACCAAAATCCACCCCACCGCCGTCGTGGATCCGGAAGCCTCCCTGGCCGCCGGGGTCATGGTTGGTCCCTATGCCGTCGTTGGCGCCGGGGTAACCGTTGGTCCCAACTGCTGGATTGGCCCCCATGCCGTTCTCGAGGGGCGCCTCACCATGGGGCGGGACAACCGGGTGTTCCCCGGCGCCTGTCTGGGACTGGCTCCCCAGGACCTCAAATATCAGGGCTGCGACACGGAGGTGCGCATTGGCGATGGCAACACCTTCCGGGAATACGTCACGGTGAACCGTGCAACGCAGCAGGGTCAGACGACTCGGTTGGGGGACGGCAACCTGTTGATGGCCTACTGTCACGTGGCCCATAACTGCACCCTGGGCAACGGCATCGTCATGTCCAACGCGGTGCAGGTGGCTGGTCACGTGAGCATCCACGACAGCGCCGTGATCGGCGGCGCCCTGGGCATTCACCAGTTCGTGCAGATTGGCTCCCTGGCCATGGTGGGGGGCATGAGCCGGGTGGACCGGGATATCCCCCCCTACTGCATGGTGGAAGGCCACCCGGCCCGGGTGCGGGGGCTCAACAAAGTGGGACTGCAGCGCAGTGGTCTTGCCGCCATCCACGGTCCGGCCTACCTGCAGGATCTCCAGAGTGTCTGGAAGATTTTTTATCGCAGCGAGATGACCATGGCCCAGGCCTTGCAGCACTGTCGCAACCGGTCATGGCATGGTCCTGCCGCCACCTTTTTGCACTTCATCGAGCATGCCCTTGCTGCGGGACGCCGTGGTCCCCTCCCCGCCGCCCGTGGCTGAAACCCCTGCCGTAGTCCCCGTGCAGTTGCTGATCAGCACGGGCGAGGTCTCGGGGGACCTGCAAGGCGGTTGGCTGGTGAAGGCGTTGCGGGAAGAAGCTGCCGACCGCCGCCTGCCCCTCCGCATCCATGCCCTCGGAGGACCGCAAATGGAGCAGGCCGGCGCCCACTTACTGGCCAACACCACGTCCTTGAGCGCCATTGGCTTGTGGGAAGCTCTCCCCTTCGTGGTGCCCACCCTGCGGCTCCAGGCTCGACTCCACCAATGGATCAGGACGGCGCCCCTGGACGGCGTGGTGCTCATTGACTACATGGGTCCAAACGTCAACTTGGGCCTCAAGCTGCGACGGATGAATCCGCACCTGCCCATCAGCTACTACATCGCCCCCCAGGAGTGGGCCTTTCGGGTGGGGGAAGGGGGGACCACCCGACTGATCGGATTCAGCAGTCAGATCCTGGCGGCCTTCCCCGAGGAGGCCAGGTTTTACCAGGAGCGTGGAGCGGCGGTGCATTGGGTGGGCCATCCCCTGATGGACGGCATCCATCATCGACCCGACCGCGCTGCCGCTCGGGCAGGGCTGAACCTGGGGGAGGACAGCAAGCTGCTGCTGGTGCTGCCCGCCTCACGGAGCCAGGAGATTCGCTACCTCCTGCCGCCCCTGCTGGAGGGGGCAGCGCGGCTCCAACGACGCCACCCCACACTGCAGGTGGTCATCCCGGCCGCCCGGCAGAGCTTTGTCCCCGCCATGCGCCGGCAGGTGCGGACCACGGGACTTATGGCAACGGTGCTGGATGCCGGGGAGGCTCGCCAGCGCAAGGCGCAACTGTTTGCCGCGGCCGACCTGGCCTTCGCCAAATCCGGGACCGTGAACCTGGAGTTGGCCCTCCATGGCGTGCCCCAGGTGGTGGGTTATCGCCTCAGCCGACCCACGGCCTGGCTGGCCAATCACGTGCTGAACTTCCAGGTTCCTTTCATTTCCCCCGTCAATCTGGTGCTGAACGAGCCGCTTGTCCCCGAACTGCTTCAGAATGCATTGACCTCCTCTGCCGTTGCCGACCATGGCGATGCCTTGCTCACCGGTGACACGACCCGCCAGCGCATGTTGGACGGCTATGGGCGCCTGCGCAGCGCGTTGGGGGAGCCTGGTGTGGCCCGGCGGGCAGCGCGGGCCGTTCTGGATATCCTTCCCCTGAGCCGGGGCGCAGCACCATCCTCCTCCAGTCCATGACCCTGCACCGTTCCTTCACCTGGTTCCTTGGCGCCAGCCTCTTCCTGTTGCTCCTGCCGGGTGGCGCCGCCCTGGCGCAGGAGGGCGCCACACCCTCTGAACAGCCGACCCCCGCCAGCACGGAAACAATCGTGCTGGCGGGTGGATGCTTCTGGTGTCTGGAAAGCGACCTGGAGAAGCTGCCGGGGGTGGTGGAGGCGGTCAGCGGCTACAGCGGAGGTCACGTGCCCAGTCCCAGCTATCGCCAGGTCTCCTCCGGCAACACCGGCCATCGGGAGGTGGTGGAGGTGACCTTTGACAGCCAGGTTCTTCCCCTGGAGGATCTTCTACAGGCGTTTTGGCGCAACATTGATCCCCTCGATAACGGCGGTCAGTTTTGTGACCGGGGTGAGCAATACACCAGCGCCATCTTCGTGGGCACAGCTCAACAGCGGGACGTGGCCGAGACATCCCTGGACGAGGTGCAAGCCCGGTTGACCGATCAGCCCGTTGCCACACCTGTTCTTCCCGCCGCCACCTTTTATCCCGCCGAGGATTATCATCAGAATTACGCCAAAAACCATCCCGTTCGCTACAGGTATTACCGCTGGAGCTGTGGTCGTGATCGACGCCTGAAGCAACTCTGGGGTGACGCCACGTCGGGATCAGGGGAAGAAGCATAAGGTGGCCCTCGGCTCTCCTCACCCCGTGGGAGGCGCTCCCCAGCAACCTGAGCAGCTTCCCCACACCCACTGGCATCCCCACCTGTGGCATCCCTTTGCCCAGGAGGCCCTCCACGATCCGCCCCGGATGGTGCGCGCCGGCCACGGCCCCTGGCTGGAACTGGCAGACGGTCGCCGTGTGCTGGACGGCATCAGCAGTTGGTGGGTGACCCTCCACGGCCATGGGGAGCCCACCATTGCTGCGGCCATCGCCGACCAGGCCCAAAAGCTGGAGCAGGTGATCTTTGCCAATTTCAGCCATCAGCCTGCGGCCACTCTGGCTCAACGGCTCTGCCGGGCCTGGCCCGGTCTGGATCGGTTGTTTTTCTCCGATAACGGCTCCACCGCCGTGGAAGTGTGCCTCAAGATGGCGCTCCAGTATTGGCACAACCGGGGGGAGCCGCGCCAGCAGTTGATCGCCTTTGACGGGGCCTACCACGGCGACACCTTTGGCGCCATGGCTCTGGGGACCCGCTCTTTGTTCACCACCCCCTTCGATCCCCTGCTTTTCGCCGTGGCCCGCTGCCGGCGCCCAGCCACGTGGTGGGGTGACGACACGGTGGAAGACCGGGAGCAGGCCGCATTACAGCACCTGGACCAGTTGCTGGAGACCCCCACTGCGGCGGTGATCGTTGAACCCCTGGTGCAAGGAGCCGGGGGCATGGCCATGGTGCGCCCCGCCTTTCTGCAACAGGTGGCACAGCGGGTGCAGGCCGCAGGCGCCCTGCTCGTCGCCGATGAGGTGATGACGGGTTTTGGTCGCACCGGAGCACTGTTCGCCAGCCACCGCTCAGGCATTCAGCCGGATCTGGTGGCCCTCTCCAAGGGATTGACCGGGGGCTTTTTGCCCATGGCCGTGAGCTTGGCGCGGGAGGTCGTCTACCAGGCCTTCGTGGCGGACGATCCACGGCACACCTTCTTCCATGGCCACAGCTTCACGGCCAATCCCCTGGGCTGTGCAGCCGCCAACGCCAGCCTGACCCTGCTGAATGCCCAGCCGGAGCGCTATCAGGGTTTTGCGGAGCGGCACCGCCCCCATCTGGAGGCGCTGGCGCGGCTGGCAAGCCTGGAGCATCCACGCCTCTGTGGAACCATCGCCGCCATTGATCTGCGGGTAGACCAGCCCGGCTACCTCCACCAGGCAGGGCTGCAGATTCAGCGCGCCTGCCTGGAGGCAGGGGTCTTTTTGAGACCCTTGGGTCACGTGCTGTACCTGCTGCCGCCGCTGTCCATGAACGACGAGCAACTGGAGCAGTGCTACGACACCCTGGGGAGAGCCGTGCAGGGGCTCGTTGGCTAAGCGGTGGGGACGTGGCGCTCAGGCCGCCACCTCTCCCGGGAGGGCGACCCCCCGGATCCAGGCTTCCCGCTGCTCCCAGGTGTCTCCACCCACCCGGCCTCTGGCGGGATTGGCGCAGTGCCCGCCGCCGCCGTACTCCGTATTGCACACCAGACCGGCCAGGTCAAGATTGTCGCCCCGGGCGCCTGTGGCCCAGAAGAGATGGGGACCAATCCAGCAGGCCTGGCACACTTGGCAGCGACGAATTGAAGACGAGGACATGGCAGCTCCTGTAGGGAGTGCCAAAATTTTCTCTACCACGTAAGACGGAGTTTGAAGCTAGAATTACAAAAATGAACATAACCCTTGATGATGTGTAGCGGTTGCTGCGCTTTCTGAACATTTTTGAAGTCATCGGTGGTCTCCATGTTGATGGGTGGCCTGTGTCTCTTGACTCAGCCGTACGGGGTGAACGCCGCCATGCCCCTCTTTCAGCGCTTTGAAGTTGCTTGTGCATATCTACGGCAGAGCCTGTGCCCCAGGTTCCTGCGGTCTACACTGCTTTTGCTTCTTATTTGCCCACTGCGGCCTCACGTTCCATGACCCTTGGCCTCTTGCCCTATCCGGCAACATCCATGAATGCCCATGTTGCCGGGTTTGCCCAGGAAGATCTGGCACCTCGCGGCCATCGCATGGATAGCGTCAGTGACGCCGATATCCTAATTGATGCAGCCTATCGCCAACTGTTTTTCCACACCATGGCGGCGGATCGGGACCCTTTCCTGGAATCCCAGTTCAGGAACGGCCAGATCAACGTGCAACAACTCATGCGCGGCCTGTGTCTCTCGGAGCGTTTCCAGCGCTGGGTGTACCAATGCAACTCCAACTACGACGTGGCCGCCCAGTTGGTGCAGCGCCTTCTCGGTCGGGAAGTGAACGGGGAGCAGGAGAAAATTGCCTGGTCCATCGTTCTTTGCCAAGAGGGGTTGGCCGGTCTGGTGGATGCCCTGCTCAATTCCCCCGAGTACGTGAACACCTTTGGGGTGGATACCGTTCCCTACCAGCGGCGGCGGCTGTTGTCCGGACGCCCCATGGGCAACGTGCCCTTCAACATCAGCCTGCCCCGCTACGGCGCCTACTGGCGGGATGCGGCCGTGACCAAGTGGTCTGCCGGGGGACGGGTTTCTGCCGCCTGGGCCAACGGCGTGCCCCCTGTGGCCCGAAAGTTCGGGTTTGCCCTGTCTGTTGTGGGGAGCTTTGAATTGGTGCGGGTGTTTCTCACCGTGGTGGTGGCCGTTGGCTCAACCGCAGGCCACTGATTGAAGGCCCGGTTTCATCCTTGGGCTTCATCCCTCGGCAACTCCTCAGCAACTGGGACACCACAGCCCGAAGCTGGTGCTGGCCCCCACAATCTGCACGTGGAGCCCACCCGGGCCATGGAGACTGCGCCAGCGCAAGCCGTTGGCGCAGATGCCGCTGTCCACCAGCTTGGAGACGGCCCGGGTGGCCTGCCACTGGCTGATCTCGGCCGCGGTGCAGTCCAGGCCGGCAGTGGCGGCGAGCCTGATGACCTCTGCGGGTGTTTTGGCGTCCAACAGGGCCGCCGCAAGGGTTTCGTCTGTCTTGACGCGCTCTAAAAAGGCAGGAATCTGCTGTTCCGACATTCAAGGACGATTGCAGACAACCGCTCAGCTTAAAACATCAAGTGATCGGGGCAGGTCAAAAAGAAAGTCGTGGATGTAGGCCTCGGTCCACTCGGCGCCATAGAAGCGGCTGAGCATCCCTCGAGCCGGGTCCTTCTCGGCCCGGTAGTCGGTGTAGCGCCGCTGTCCTGCCAGGAGTTGCCGAGCCCGCTCGTTCTGCACCGGCTCCGCCGCGACCGCCAGATCCAGATACAACTCCAGATACTCCTGAAACGCCGGGAAGACCGCCTCCTTCAGCAGGGTGGTTTCACTGAGGGGAAGGCGGGTCCAGAGGAAACCTTCCGAGAAGTAGGGTTGCGCCTCCGTGGGGATGGGTCCCCCATCCGGCAGCAGGGAACGCCAGCGCTGGAAAATAGGCGCAAGCCGCTCCCAAACCGGACCCGTATGGCGTTCGTCCTGCTTGAGTACAGGCTGGAGATCAAGGGCCAGCAAGTGACCACCCGGCAGGGTCACCAGATCCGCTCCGAAAAAGGGCAGCTCGTAGTGGTGGTCGGGATTGATGACAAAGTTGAGCACCTGGGGCACGGGGTCGGCGGCCACACAGGCGGCCCGGGCCTGGCGGATGCCCCGGGCCTGCACCGCCCAACTGCGGGTCACCACCTGGACGGGTCGCGCTTTTGATCCCGTCTCCGCCCGTCGCTCCCGGAAGCCTTCCGGGATGGGATAGGGCCGCAGGTCCGGGAGCCGCGCTTGCAGGCGCTGCCGGGCGTGGTCCAGATAGGGCTGCCAGAGCCAGGTCATGGGGTGGTCTTGGTGGGGATGGGTTCAGGGAAGAGGAACTCGTGGAGGAAGCGATCCGCCCAGCTTTTCCCGAAATAACTGGCAAAGAGCCCGTGGGCCGGATCCTTCTGGACGCTGTAGCGGGCATAGTCCCGCTGCAGCGCTTCCACCTTCCCCCGCTGGCGGGGGTCGGGCTGCTCGGCATCGTGGAGTGTCCAGTAAGCACTCAGCAGTAGCTCAAAGGCGTTCTGGAGGCTATCCTTCAGCTCAGTCGCCGGGCCGCGGGCGAAAAGCAGCCATGGGGAAAAGTAGCGGTTGGCGTCGTAGCTGCGCATTTCTTCCCCCCGGGCAAAAGCCGGGAAACGTTGTTGCAGGACCTTGAGACCCCCCATGTAGCGCTCCAGGTAGTCGGGATCCTGGCGCAGGGGCTGGAAATCCATCACCGCCACCAGCTTGTCCCGCAACCCGAATTGCAAGAGGTCAATGCCCAATAAGGGCTGCTGACGATCCGTTTCCGGGAAGGCCACCGCATTGAACACCTGGAGCACGTTGCCCGCATCCAGCCGGGTGGCCCGCAGACGGCGAATCCCCGGCAGGGACCAGGCCCAACTGCGAATCACCCCTTCGGTTCGGGTAGAACGGCATTCCGCCAACTCCTTGGGCACGGGCAGGGGAACACCGGAGCGCGCCCGGACGTCATCGGCAAGCTTATCCAGGAAGTGGGTGAACAAGCTCCAAGCCCAGGCACTGCTCCCATGTTAAACCCGAACCCTGACCAAGAAGAACGAAGGAAAACCACCTTGCCCTGGCACGGGGCGGCCGGCTAGGAACCACCGGCGGCCTGAAGCACTGCGGCCACGCTTTCGTGGCCGTGTTGCCGGGCAAGGTCCAGGGGTGTTTTGCCTGCGTTGTTTTTGGCGTGTACGTCCGCGCCAGCCTCAAGGAGAACCCGGGCCGCTTCGACTTGGCCTTTCAAGGCTGCATCGTGTAACGGGGTGTCCCCCACCTGATCCTGAAGGTTGACGGGCGAGCCGGCCTCAACGAGCAACTTGATCACCTCCGGCAGGCCGGCAAAGGCCGCCACCTGCACAGGGGGGTTGCCCGCATGGTTTCTGGCCTGAACATCGGCTCCCGCTTCGATGAGCAGCCTGGCCAGATCGCCATGGCCTTCATGGATGGCCAGGTGCAAGGGGGAGTTATCGGAATCCCCTTGATGGTTAACATTTTTAGCGTTCACGTCCGCCCCCGCCTCTATCAGAGCCTTGGCCACGGCCACGTCACCGGAACGAATTGCCGTGTGCAACGGCGCAGTGCCATGGTTATCCATGACATCGACGTTGACCCCGTGCTGAATCAGAAGCTCCACCATTGCGGCGGGATTCCTTCCGCCTACTGCCGCATGGAGCGGTGTATTGCCGTCATACAGTGTGGGCAAGCTGCTGGGGTCAGGATTGACGGTGGCGCCAGCGCTGATGAGCGCTTCAGCAACTTCGACTGAACCGCTTTCTGCCGCAAATGTCAATGGGGTGGCGCCAAAACGATCAGCAGCATTCACGTCTGCCCCGGCCTGAATCAGGAGATCGGCAAGCTCCGCCTCCCCGTTCTGAACCACCCGGAACAGCGGCGTTCTGCCGTAGCGATTGGAGATGTTGGGGTCAGCGCCAGCCTGGATCAGCAGCCTGGCCGGTTGCGGATTCCCGCTCTTGTTTCCTGTGGCCAGGAGCAGGGGGGTGCTACCGTCCTTAGCCCGTTTATCGAGGCTTGCCCCGGCCGCGACGAGGAGTTGAACCACGGCAGTGTGGTTGTTGTTAAAAGCGGCCAAATGCAAGGGAGTGTTGTAAAAATGCTCCGGGACGCGGGCATTGACGTTGGCCCCAGCCTCAACGAGAAGTCTGGCCATGGGGGCGTATCCTTTCTCGGCTGCATGATGCAGCGGCGTTGGGCCCACAGGACGCCCAGGAAACTGGTGGGCATTGACGTAGACGCCGGCCGCCAGCAAGGTCTCCACCTGCTCCACGTCACCAGCCGCGGCCGCGTCCAGCAATTGGGGAACGCGCTCCAGCCGCTGTGCCAGGCTTTCATGCCCGTGCTCGTGGGCAAGATCAACGGGGGTTTTATTGTGGTTATTTTTAGCCGTCACAGAGGCCCCGGCTTCAAGCAGGAGGTTGGCGATTTGTGCATCACCGTTGGCGGCAGCTACATGAAGTAAGGTATTGTCGTTCCCGTCTTCTCTGCCAACTGTATTCATATCCCATCCATAATAGCCATCAAAGTGTTTCCCCTTTCTCATTTCTGCAATGAGAGTCTTCACAACTTCCGTGTGGCCATTCGATACTGCATTGTACAAGTCAGAATCAACAACAGAGTCGTTTTCTGTCTTCCGAGAGAATCTGTCCTCCGGGAAAAGTTCAGCCACTTCTGTATGCCCTTCTTGTGCTGCAATACCCCTTGGAGTTGTGTTGTCTTTATCGATCAGCGTGGGATTGGCTCCGGCTTCAATGAGCAGCTTACAGATCTCTACCGAACCGATTTTAGCGGCAAGGTGCAGAGGCGTTTGGCCGTTATCCGTCTTGTAATTGAGATGAGCCCCGGCCTCAACGAGCACCTGAACCACGTCTGCGCGCCCCTCCCCGGCCGCCTTGTGCAGTGGAGTGAGGCTACCAGACGGGTGTTGCGCGTTGATCGGATGTCCTGCGTTGATCAGCCGCTTCACCTGTTCCACGTCCCCTGCTGCCGCCGCAACGTGCAACGCCGTACGGTTGCGGGCTGCCAAGCCCGGTGCTTGCACGGATTCCTGCCGCGGCGTTTCCGTCACCTGTTCTGGCGAAGAAGACGGCCGGGAAGAAGTCGGACGGCTGCAAGCAACCAGAGGCAGCGCCAGGGAAAACACCATGACCAGGGGCAGGGTCACGGGAACCGACCTGATTTTTTGGGGGAGATTCAACATTGCTAAAAGGTCAGGGGAGAGAAGGAGAAGGAAGGGGCGTGACGGTGGCCCGCATGGCTCGGCGCATCTGCTCCGCCATCTCCTCAGGCACAACCGTGACCTTCTGCACCCGATTCTGCCGCCAGATGCCCAGTTGCAGCCGCCCGCCTGCGCCTGTGGACGCCACCGCCCGGAACAGTTCAACCGGGCTGGCGACTTTGCTGCCTGCGGCCGTGAGCACCACGTCTCCAGCCCGCAATCCTGCGTGCTCGGCGGGGCTCCGGGAGCGGACATCAACAATCAACACTCCCTGGCGCTCCGGCAACTGGAAGCCGGTGTTGTCAGGGCTTTGGTTGAATTCCCGCGCCAGGGCAGGGGTGAGGGACCACAACCTGACGCCCACAGTGGGATGACGCAATCCCGTGCGGATCAACTCCTCGGCCACGGCGCGAGCCGTGTTGATGGGAACGGCAAACCCCTGATGATCCGCTGGTTCGCCACTGCGGGCCAGGGTATTGATGCCGACCACTCTACCCGCAACATTGACCAAAGGTCCGCCAGCATTGTTGTGATCAACGGCTGCGTCCGTCCGGATCGTCTCCAACTGTTGATCAGGGGCGCCCTGGTGATGGTTAAGGCGGCTGATCACGCCTGTGGCAACCGTGTTATCCGTTCCTGAAGGGTGCTTGCCGACGGCCACGATCCAATCTCCCACCTTCAGCCTATCGGAATCCCCCAAGGGGGCCGTGGCAAAAGGCGCCGCCGCCACCACCCTCGCCACGGCCAGGTCCGCCACGAAATCCACGCCCGCGAGTTTGCCGGGCAGGGTGCGGCCGTCGCTGAAATGCAGGTCCAGATGGTAGTCCATCCTTTCCACCGTCCGGGCGGTGGTGAGAATCAACCCCTCCTCGGTAAAGACGACCCCGGCCCCCAGTTGCTTCTGGTGGGGTTGCGGGTTGAAAAATTGCTGGAAGAAGGGATCAGGAAAAAACGGATCAGATTTCTGCCGCTCCAGGGTGATGGAAGTGGAAGGGAAAGGGCGTCCGCCAATGGGCTCAATGGTTACGCCGTCGATGCGCACCACGGCAGGACCGACACGCCGCAGGCTGCGAGGCGTAAAGAGACGGGACCTGCCGGGTTCACCCCGGGCAACGCCCGTGGCTGCACAAGACAGCACGCCGAGGGCTAGGCTGAGGGCCAGAACGCCGGCCCGGCGACCTACCCGCTGAAAGCGCCAGGACCATGTTGGTGGCGCTGATGGTGGTGGAGCCAGGAATGCCATGGTCATCATATGATGCGTGTCGATTGACCGCAATCTGGAAGAGCTTGTGGAGGGAGGTCAGTAGCAGAAAACTAGCGGACTGTAGTAATAAAGCCATTGCCCTTTGGCAATTCTTGAAAAGACTTACTGCCCACATTCCAACTACGACACGTGGACGAGGAAGCTTCATATGTTTGTCCGTTGCTTTGTGGCGGCCACATACAGAATGACTTTTCTGTTCTCGTAACACTACTTCCATCGGATCTTTCAATGCGAATATAATAATTTTTATCTGTCATGGATTCAGTCAGTATCCTTCTGCAACCTCCTGGACTAACTGTAGTCCAGCCTTTCCTTGTGTAGCCGTATCCTGGGTAAGCAGAGGCATAGGCTGCATAAACACTCCCTGAAGATTCGTTACATACATCCCAGCCATAATTATTAGCTTGCTTGCGCACCTCCTCTAGTCTGGTCACATATCTACGACACTGTGCAAGGTATGAATCACAGTACTCCCTCCCTAGTATCTGCTCATCACAGGTACAGGAGGCTAGCGCTGCATTGCCGATAAGACCGAGTGAAAGCGCAAGGCCAAAGAAAACAGCAGGGAGTCCGAACACCGCCTTGTTCGTTGTTGATGGGTAACGGGAAGCAGGAATTGAGAGTTCCGTGAAAAGCGTGAGATCGGGCTTTTGATCCGCTTGGTCTTGCTGGGCAGATACCGATTGGCGAACGGGGATCATGGCAAAAGAAAGGCTTGAGTGGGATAGGTGACACAAGCTGTTTGTTGGGCAGAGCCCTTGCAGGCCCTCAGGAGAGATTGCTCACCAGGTGGCGCGATAGCCGGTGAAGAAGGTCCACTCCGGTGCAGCGCTTTGCTGATGGCGGGGCTGTGTGCTGCGGGTGGCGCCCAGGGAGAGATCCCCGCCAGCCAGGGGCAGGTCCAGTTGGGCGGAGAGATCCAGTTGCCGGCCGCTGGGAACCAGGGGGGCGGAGAGGGTTGTGCCCACCACCGTGCCCCCCTGGGTGCGGCCGGTGGGGAGGGAAAGGCTGGCGGCGCCGCTGTGGACCCGCAGGGGCGCCGAAAGGGAGAAGCGCAGGGTGCTGCCCTTGACAAAGGGGCGGCTGGCGGCCAGGCGGAAGGCGCTGGTGGACAGGGGAGAGATGGCATCGATGAACTGGCTGTGGGAGAGGGAGGGATTCACCTGGCCGATTTCTCCCTCTGCCGCCAGTTGCCAATCCCCGAACGCGGCGTCCAGCCCGGCGCCGAGGAAGAGGGTTTGGCCGGAGAATTGGCCGAAGGCGCCGCTGCCTCGGCTGCCCAGCAGGGATTGGTTCTCGTTGAGGTAGCCGGCTTCCATGGTGAAGGCCGGCAGGGAGGTGGGAGTCCAGGAGAGGGTCAGACCTTCCAGGTCCTGGGGTTTGTGGAAGAGCGTTGCGGCCGTCCCCTGGGGACCGGCCACGGTGAAACGAGAAGCGCCATGGGTGAGGGCCAGGTGACCGGTCTCCGTGGCAGTAGCCTTCTCCTGGAAGTCGAACTGCCAGTTTTCGGGGATGGCGGGTCGCTGGGGCGGCGCCAGGAAGCGGTTGAGGCGGGTGGCGACGGAAGCGCCGTCCGAGGGGACGGTGAAGTTGCTGGCCTCGAGCCAGAAAGGAGCGCCCAGCCCGTCAAAGGCGGCGATTTCCTGTTGATGGAGGGATTGGGGCAAACTGTCCCCAAGGGCGCTGCCCAGGGAGACAAAGGAGGTGGCCATGCCGGCCCCGTCGGAGTTCCCCAGGGAGGAGCCGGCGCCCATGAAGGCGGGGGTTCCCCAGGGATTGGTGGCGGCCCCCAAATCCATGAGGCCCTGGCCGTAGACGGCCGAATTGCCGTGGACGCCCGACTTCTTGGCCGTGGCAAACAGCCGGCTCACCAGTTGTGTGTTGGAGAGTTGACCACGGAACAACTGCTTCATTACAGCCAGGCCGCCACTAACCATGGGCGCCGCAAAAGACGTGCCGTTTTGCTCTTGGTAAGCATTTGTGTTTAGTCCAGAAGGCTCATAAGCAGCAACTCGAACCCTTTCACCAGGAGCAGCGATGCACCATTGTGCAGCAATGCCACAACGGTTTGAGAAACCCGCGATATTTCCACTCCTGTCAGTCGCAACAACTGTTACCCAGTGGCCCTGTAGTTCTGGTATGAAACGCACCGCGCCGGCGTCAAGACTGGGGGAATGTGCATTGAAACGATTCCTGCCGTGATTATTTCCCGCAGCCCAGACCAGGATCGTTTTCTCAGAGGCATCTGGTTGTTCCCACACATTGAGTATATTGGATCCGTAGAAATCACGTACTTGAGCCTCAGTCCAAGTTGAGCTAATCGCTCCTACGTTGCCAGAAAAGGACCTGCGGTCAATCTGGCCGGGGCCATAACCAAGACTCATATTCAAGATATCCAGGTTCTCATTGAGAGCTGCTTGGTAAAGATCTGCCGTCAGCGGCACGTAGTCGCCGCGGCCAGGATCCGGATTCTTTGCCGAGAACATCGTCATGTCTGCCCCCCAAGCAATACCGCTGTTAAAACCCACCGCTGTGCTGGCCACGGCAGTACCATGGGATTCCGAAAAGAGTGGTTCCCTTTTAGCTCCTTCCTGAAGCTGTCGTGATCCGGTCCCCATTCCAGCGAAGTCAGGGTGTTTCAGGTCAATCCCGGTGTCCAGGATGCCAATGTGAATCCCTGCTCCAGGTGACGCCCCTGCTGTTCCTCCTCTCATGAGATGAACATGAGCATAGCCTTCATAGGCGTTCACCGCGTCTCTGGCCCAATTTTGAGCGCCACCCGGACTGCTCCGAAGATTCTTGCGGATTGCGGTGGTTAGCTGCCTTGCTCGATTAGCCAATTCAGGCTCAGTCAAGCAGTCTCCACTGTGGGTTTTGAGGCAACGAGCAGTGGCGGAATCAGAGTCATCGCTCCCGCCGCAGGAAGCCAGCAGAATGAGAGGGAGGACCAGAGCGGTGCGGGAGAATTTCTGGAGAGGGGAGAGGGTCATGAGTAGAGTGGGGGTTGGAGTTTGGGAGTGGGGGTGGGGTTGGCTGGGGAAAGGAGCTAAGGAGCTGCTGTGGAAAATCGAGTAAGCGAATAAACATCTCTTGAAAAGGCTTTTGTAATGCTCTTTTGGGACAAATTATTCTCTCTTTTCCACCTCCCCCGCTTCCTCACCTCCCAGGGAAGCTCCTGACGTCTGCCTGGCATCTGATTTTGCCGGTTCGTCACTCCCTTTTCCAATACCTATGATCCACATGGATAAATGCAACAAGTCCAAGTACAGCAACAAATACCGTTGCTATCGCTTGCACCCATGCTGGCCATAGTGCCGCTCTGTAACAAGATTTCTGAGTAGAATCAGGCTGACTGACGGTGGCTTGATTCGATTCAGAGGCGACAGATGAGGCTTCGTGTTGAGTTGGGTCTTGGATCATAATTCTGGTGGATGAAAAATTGTTGAGGGAGCGGTGATGAAGGGCACCTCAAAAAATCGGGTAAAGCCTCCTGGAGGGCTGCCGTCTCACCATGAGAAAGTCAGTTGTAGAGGGATTTCTCGTAGGCCAGTAAGCCTTTCCATGCGGGGGGACGGCAATTTCTCGAGGTGCCCGAAGAGATTTCTTTAGCAGTCATAACTAGATCTTCCATTTTGCTCCAAATAAACTGTACAACGAAAACCAAATCGTCCTGTATTGATCTGGCGAAAATCTCTTAGCTGATATACATAATCAGTTCCTTCTCCGAGTGCTGAACAAGTACTTTTCCAACCAGCGGCCTTGTGATTTAGATCATAATAAGGCACATTAGTACCATCATATACAATGTCAAATGAACGATTGCTAACGCAGAAGCTTCTATTAGCTCCTGTTGATGCACCATGAGTTGTTCCGCCACTGACAGCTTTTGCATAGTAATAATAAATTCTTGATCTTAGAGGAGAAGAATAAACATTACTACATTCTCCTGGATCGTATATATAACTACTCTCGGATTTCCAGTCGTTATCAGTATCTTTCCACGCCCAAGATACAGCTAACTTTTGGCCAGAATGATTGCAGAACCTCATTCTCGCTTCTGCAGGCTTAGCGAATCCAAGAATCAGGACGTAGCCCAGCAAAGCGACAAAGAGCGGCAAAAATTGGATAGAACACCAGTGAGACAGAGGTAAATCTTTCATGGGAATGAAGAGGAATAAAAGCGGGTCAGAGGTTGGAATGTGTAAGCCATAAGGTGCTATGGATAGTGGAGGGGGATGTGTAGCCGCAGCTACCCAGACTTTTCCAAGCGAGGAAAAATCCAATCCTTTCGAGATGCCCGTTGGGCAGTCAGTAATCGTTTCCTGATGGGTCAGGTTGGCTTTGAAATCGCCAAATTTTGCTTTGGCCCAAACCCAGGGCAAAGCACACAAAGGGCTCTGACTGTTCTCGGTCGGGGAGTACAGAGCACGCCCACCCATCGCCAGACAAGAGCACGCCCGTCCAGGCCCGTGAAGACCTGGCTGGGCAGGTAAGGGCGGCAATGCCTGCCTGTGGAGATCTGAACGTCTACCGGCTAATGCCAGCCGTGATTGAGCGCCATGGGTCGCTCGTAGCGGTCCTGTGCCACTTGGTACACTGGCAGGAGGCAGGCTCAGCCCTGCCGCCGAAGTGCTAAAAACCCGCTTTCTTTGGTTTTCGGGGGGGGGGGGGGGTTTTTTAAAAATTTTTAACGTTTGGCGAAGGGGATGGGTGGGTTTAGGGACACACCAAACCCGTTGGCGTTTTTACCGGAAGTTACCCCCCCAACCGAT
>VXNS01000076.1 GCA_009840445.1 Synechococcus sp. SB0662_bin_14 | reverse complement strand
GAAACGGGCGCCTGTGTACGACAAAAACCGTGAAGAGCACTACAACCTCATCAGCGCCCTCCACAAATCCCTTCGGGGTTCCGACGTGGATGCCGCCTTGTATTGGCTGGCCAGGATGCTGGCGGGTGGTGAGGATCCCCACTACATCTTGCGACGCTTGACCCGGTTCGCCTCTGAAGACGTCGGCCTGGCGGACCCCCAGGCGCTGCCCCAGGCCCTGGCCTGCTGGAACGCCTATGATCGCATCGGATCGCCCGAAGGTGAACTGGCGGTTGCCCAATGCGCCATCTACCTGGCCACCGCCCCCAAATCCAATGCCGTCTACAGGGGACTTGCCGCCGCCAAGCGGGCGGCGCGGACCACAGGATCCCCCATGCCGCCGGCCCATATCCTCAACGCACCCACCCAATTGATGAAAGATCTTGGCTACGGCGCCGGCTACGCCTATGACCACGACACTGCGGACGGCTTCTCGGGGCAGAACTATTTCCCGGACGCCATGGAACGGCAACGGTTCTATCAACCCATCGAACGGGGCTTTGAACGGGAAATCATCAAACGGCTGGCCTGGTGGGAGAAGCTGCGCAGGAGGGGGGGATCTTCTCCTTAATCATTGGGCATTTTCACCTGAACGTCCCGGTCTGGAACAGGACTTGTACCGTTTTGTCTAATACAGGCCCTCAGGATTTCTTCAATCATTTCTCTTTTTGCAGAATTATTCAAATTATTAAAGATATACCATCCATTCACTTCTTTCCCAGAATACCATCTCTCCGCCACCTCCGTGACTCTCTCCTTAACGAGAATTGGTCGGTCACCACGAAGGCAGATATGACTCAGGTTTTCGTAATAGTTATCTGCTCCATCCCTATGCTGTTGTCCGCACCACTCCACGATAGAGAGCATCAAATCTGTGGCATTGGGGCATTCCCGCCAGGTTTGCCCGTCAACGCAGTACTGCGCCTTAAAACTACGTGAACTGCGCTGCTGCTTGGGCTGATGGGTCGTCGCTGAAGTTGGCGCAGAACTCGGCTGCTGGACCAACGGTGTATCTACAGGTGGATGGGAAGGTGGATGAAACACTTCTGTGGTTGCCGCCGGCTCTCGCCTTGTCCCCAAGACCGGCTCCTGGGCTGGTACGGGTGCTCCCGAAGCCAGATTTGGCCGCCACAGCAGCAACAGTTGCAGGGCCAGTTGGTGGGCAGGTGTACTAGTGATCTTCACGCTGAGCAGGCGACGATCTTCTAAAGTCGCGTATTTGAATACCTCGTAAAGTTCCCAGATGTCACCGTCAGTTACAGCAGCATATCGCACCCCTCTCGCGTTTGCATAATTCAACATCTGCATGCGTTCATCTTCGTTGAGGGCATAATTGAGACGTTTGGCTTCCACCATGGCCGCGGGTATGGCATCCGACCCGTTCAAAGCGTAGTCGGCCCTTCTTTGGCCTACACTATATTCCGGCGTCACCAAGCCGGGATCGGACACGTCCCATCCCAACGCGGTCAACAGGGGGTCGATCAACGCCACTCGCGTGCGTGTTTCGTTCTGCTGGAGCGACTGGCGGTACACCCTGATGCGCTCTTTGCACGCCTCAATAACGTTGATCAGGTCGTCGAAGGGCATGTTTCATAGGCATTACGATAAAGTTATATCAGAGGCCTGCCGTCAGCCGCGTCTCCGAGGACACGGGTGAGTTCATGGGCAGGATCAGCCGCACGGACGCCCCTCCTTCGGGGCGATTGAGTGCCCGCACGGTGCCCCCGTGGGTGGTGGCAATTTGCTGCACAATAGCCAACCCCAATCCACTGCCGATCATCAAGCTGCTGACCCGCGCCCGAGAGGCGTCACCCCGATAGAAACGCTCAAAAACGTGTGCAAGGTCACGTTCACTGAAACCGGACCCCTGGTCCGCCACGTCCAGCTTGAGCCAAGTCTGGTCCGTCACGATTTTCACCTGGATGGTGCCGTGGTTGGGGCTATGGCGCAGAGCGTTGTCCAGCAGGTTCAGCAAGGCCCGTTGCAGCCGGGATGGGTCAGCGGGAACGGTGACTGCCGGGCTGGGGCTGGTGACGGTCAGGTCCACATGCCGTGGCTCCGCCAGGGGCAGCAGAACCTGCCAGGCCGTCTTCACGTGGTCCACCACCGTCACGGGCGTGGTGTGGTGTTGCAGCGGCGTGTTCTCCAACCGCGAGAGTTCCAGCAAACCCTCCACCAAGCTCTGGAGCCGAACGATTTCCTTCTGCGACCGCTCCATCAACCTGGCTTGGCGGGGATTACAATCGTTCGCCAGGCTTTCACTCACCAGCCTCAGGGCAGTGAGGGGAGTTTTGAGTTCATGGACCACGTCGCTGACCCAGCGCTCCTGCTGTTCCCTCTGGGCCAGCAGGGCGTAGCGGTTTTGGATCATCTGGTGGTCCAGGGGTAAACGGTGCCTTGACGAGCGCTGCCGCTGCACGAGCCACGGGACCAGCAGCCCCAGGCCCACCCCCAGCAGCAGGGCCACGGCTTCAGCCAAAGCGATACCCGAAGCCACGAACCGTGGTGATCAGCACAGGTTGGCTGGGGTTCTCCTCCAGTTTCTCCCGCAGCCAGCGGATATGAACGTCCACGGTTTTGACGTCGCCGATAAAGTCCGGCCCCCAAATCCGCTCCAGCAGCTTGTCCCGGCTCCAGATGCGGCGGGGATAGCGCATGAAAAACTCCAGCAGCTTGTATTGCTTGGGGGACAGATTCAGGGGAAGCCCCTTCATGGCAGCGCAATACTCTTCGGGGTAAAGCTCCAGTTCCCCATGCTTGAGCACCTCCACGGCAGGCTGATGGATGGTGCGGCTGGAGCGGCGTAGCAACGCCCGGCAGCGGGCCACCAGTTCCCGCATCCCGAAGGGCTTCACCAGATAATCGTCTGCCCCTGCCTCCAGGCCCACCACCCGGTCGGTTTCCGAGTCCTTGGCGCTCACGACCAGGATAGGGGTGGTGAAGCCCCGACGTCGGAGATCGCGGCAGAGACCAAGACCATGGGCACCCGGCATCATCAGGTCCAGGAGGATCAAATCAAACGCGCTGGTCTCCGGCGTGTCCTGAAAACGCTCCAGTATCCCGTTGCCGTGGGCCACGGCGTCCACCAGAAATCCTTCAGCCGTCAGACTTTCAGCAATGGTTTCACGGATGGTGTCATCGTCTTCCACCAGGAGAAGCTTGGAAGGGGCCAACGGCGTGGGGGCTTGGATGACCAAAGCGGTGATCAGCGGCGCGTGTCAAAAAAGTCGAAATCAGCGGCGGCGAAGGTGCCTTTCTCCACTTGCCTCATGAGGTCCTCCAATTGTTGCCAGAGCCCGGCGCCGGTGACCACCGCCAAAAGAAGAGCCAGGAAAAAGCTGCTCCCGGCGCCAAAGCCGAACACTTGCAGACCGGCGCCAATGAACAGGACGGTCCCCACCACGATGCCCCCATAGGGAATCACCGTTGTGGGGCGCTCCAGGGGCAAGAGGGGTAGACGATCCTGTTTCCAATCCTCCAGGCGCCGGCCAATTTGGCGGGCAAAGGTCAAACCGCACAACAAGGCCACCAGAAGCCCCATCCCGCTGAGGGCATAGGGGGGATGGCTCTGCCAGTGGTAGGGGGCCATAAGAAACATGTCCAGTTGCTCCTGCAGCTCTGGACTCAGAAGATTTTCACCCATACTGCACAGTGCCGATCCAGTGGGTTGTAGTGTAGGGCACCTTTTACAGGGGTCACCTCAGACGGCGAGGGGATTCAGGCGTTTCCAGAGGGACTGGGCCAGACCCTTGGCCACGTCGGCGGCCCCGAAGTGGCGTTGCAGCAGGCTCAGCAGCCCCACCAGATCCTGAGTCTGCAGTCGATCATCCCGCACCAGGGTTTGCAGCAGGCGCTGGCGCAACATCCGGCCATCCGCCGTGAACAGGAGACGGAGTCCGGAACTGGCCAGGGGCAGCACGTCCTGCCCATCCCCCGTGTCCCGGGCCACGCTTAGCAGGCTATCCAGCCGCTCCAGCCGCAGCCGCCCCTCCTGGTCAAAGAGCACGTCCAGCAACTTGTCCCGCAGCTCCGCCGTATCCGCCGCCAGCAACCGCCGCGCCACGTAGGGATAGGCCACACCCACAATCCGAAAATCCGGATCCAGTCGCAGGGCCACACCCTCCTGGCTCACCAGGGCGCGGATGATCAAGGCAAAGCGGGCGGGCACCCTGAAGGGGTAGTCGTACATCAACTCCGAGAAGCGATCCGTCACCTGCTTGAAGTTGAAGTCGCTCACCGCGTTGGCCAGCTTCATGGCCAGCACCTCCCGGAGTGCGGGCACAATACGCCGCCGGTCCACGTCGGACCGTAGAAAGCCCAGGCGGATAAAATCGTCCGCCAGGCTCTCGTAGTCCTTGTTGATCAGATGGATGATGGAGTCCGTGATGATCAGGCGGTCATCCTGGCTGATCTCGTCCATCATCCCGAAATCCACGTAGCCCAGATGACCCTTGTCCCCTGTCCGGCCAGGCAGGGCAATCAGGTTTCCCGGATGGGGATCCGCATGGAAGAAGCCGTGCTCCAGCAACTGCTCCAGCCCCGCGGTCACGCCCGTGCGAATCAAGGCGGTGGGATCCAGGCCATGGCGGCGCAGCTCCTCCGGATCCCGAAGCTTGGGGCCTTCCAGCCAGATGGTGGTGAGAATCCGCTGGCTACTGTGGCTGGCCACCACCGCCGGCGCCGTCACCGTTGGACTATCGCGGAACTGCCGGGCAAAGCGGCGGGCGTGGCGGGCTTCGGCGTCATAGTCGATCTCCTCGAAAAGCTTGCTGCCGAACTCGTCCACGATGGCCGGCAACCCGTCCCCCAGGTTGAGGGGCAGGGCAGGGCCGAACACCATGGCAAGAAGCCGCAGCAGCACCAGGTCCCGACGGATCACCGCCTCCAGACCGGGCCGCTGCACCTTCACCGCAACCCAGAGGCCGTTGTTGAGTCGCGCCTTATAGACTTGCCCCAAAGAGGCGGCGGCAACGGGTTCCCGGGGAAACGTGCGGAACAACTTGTCCACGGGCTGCCCCAGGTCCGTTTCCACCATCTCCCTTGCGGCCTCCAGGGGGAAGGCCGGCAGTTGATCCTGCAGCTTGGTGAGCTCATCCAGCCAGGCGCCGGGAACCAGATCGGGGCGGGTGGAGAGGGCCTGGCCCACCTTGATAAAACAGGGTCCAAGCTGGGTGAGGGTTTTCAACACCGTCTGGGCCAGGCGGCTCTGGACCCCGTGGTCCGTGCTGCTCCCCTGGGTCACCAGACGCACCGCCAGCCCGGTGAAGTGCATCAACAGCACCAGAAGACGGCTGATCAACCGCCATGGCCGCAGCAGCAGCCAGAGCAGGTCCCTGCCGTGGTCGTAACGCAGTGGCTGCTCAGCCTGCAAGACAGAAGACGCCAAGGGACCTTCGCCCAAAATATGCGCCCATCAGCCTAAAAAGTTTCTTCCGTCCTGGTGGCGGGAATAGGCTGAGCGTCGGTTTTGCTGCGATTCCATGCCTGCCCAGGAGTTGATTGCCGCCCTGCCCGTTGCGTTGGCCAAGCTGGTGGGCGGGCTGCTGGTGGTCTGGCTGCTGGGGCGCATTGGCCTGGCCGTGGCGACACGGCTCACCCGGAGAACCGCCACCACCACTGACGACTTCATCATCAAGACAGCCCACAAGGCCCTGGTTCCCATGTTCTCCATGACGGTGGTGGTCTGGGCCTGGGAAGGGATTCCCTATGAGGGCATTGGTGACCGGATCGTTACAGCGCTGACCGGGCTGGTGACCGCAGTGGTGCTTGTACAGGCTGTCAACCGCATCCTGGTGCGGCTGCTCACCAGTGCCTTCCAGCGACTCGCCAGGGATCGGGATGACGATGCCGGTTTCGAGATCCTTACAGCGCTGAAACCCATGTTGCGGGCCTTGGTCTGGGTGCTGGGCGGGGTGATCTACATGCAGTCCCTCGGTGTGCCTCTGGGGGCCCTGTGGGCACTGCTGAGCGCCGGTGGCATCGGCGCCGGCCTGGCGCTCCAAAAACCTGTGGCCGAGTTCTTTGAATACATCTACATTCTGCTGGATAAGCCCTTCCGCAACGGAGATTTTCTCCACGTGGGCGACAGCGGCACCTGGGCCAAGGTGGAGCAGGTGGGCATCCACTCCACACGGTTGCGCAGCGTGGACGGGGAGTTGGTGGTGATGACCAACTCATCACTGGCCAACCAGACCCTCTCCAACTACACCGTGATGGAGCGCCGCCGCCGCATCTACCGCTTCGGCGTCACCTACGACACCCCCCCTCAGGCTCTGGAGCGGATCCCCACCATGGTGCGGGCCATTGTGGAGGGGGTGAAGGATGCCGACTTCGACCGTTGTCACTTCGTCGAATTTGGCGCCAGCAGTCTGGATTTTGAACTCTGCTACAACATCCCCACCAACAACTACGTACAAGCTCTTGATGCCCAGCAGCAGGTGAACGTGGCCCTGGTGCAAATGTTCGCAGAGCAAGGCATCGAGTTTGCCTTCCCCACCCGGACCCTCTATCTCAATGCCCAGGCATCCGGGCCCGACTCACCAGCAGGGCAAACCACAGACAAACCGCCACAACGGCAAACGCCACGCCTACGCCAATTCCCAGGTGGACCATCAACCGTGGCACCACCTGGGGAACGATGATCACCCCCGCCAGGGGGAGAAGTTTCCACATCAGTCTCAAAACCACTCCCCTACAGCGTCTGCAGCGGTGTTGGTGTTGTCGCAGGGGGTTGTGCGCTGGAAGGCCATGGTGACCTCACGCTTCTGCTCCCCGTCGGCCGCCACCGCCTTGATGGCATAGTGCTGCTGGCCATCGCGGAAGGGCACCTGAATGCGGAAGGTGCCTTCCGGTGTGAGGGGCACCGGCTCTTCACCGATGGTAAGGGAGGCGGAAGGATCCGTGGCGCCATAGACAATGAGTTCGGCATCCGCCACCAGCCAGAAGGAGCGCTGGCGCGCCAGCCCGGCGCCGGAGTCCGTACGACCACTGGCCCAGATGCCGGCGGCGGAATCGGAGAAGCCGGCTTGCTCCCCCTGTTCTCCAAACTCCGGCAGCGGTTGCTGGAACCCTTCCGACCCTTGCCTGCGGAGGGAGAAGCCGGTGGCCACCTGGTAGAGCCGCTCATGAATGGTGCTGTCCAGAGGGATCTCCTCCGGAGTGGGCAGGGGGATGGGGGTGGCGGTATCCAGGGAAAACGGCACAAACTGATCCAGAATCCGCTCACTGGGCCTGGCTGCAGGCACCCTTGCCTTGGCGGAGAACGCCACGGACAACCAGCCGGTATCCTCAAGCCGGAAACCCAGCTCAACCCGGTAATCCCGATTGCTGAGGGGCATCGGCACATGCCAATCCGTGACGTTGGCATCCACAGGCACCTCCTGGAGGGTGTGGGGATGGGCGGCGCCTTCCCCCAGGCCTGTCACGTCACTGACCCGCAAGCACAGTTGCTGGGCTCCAGCTTCCTCCGCAGCTTTGCGTGTTTCCGGAGAGATCTCCCAGAAGACGTAGCCCCACTCCGGGTCACGGGGCAAGAAGACAACACGGTCATTGTCTTCGGAAACTGTCGATGCCCCTGCTTCGGGGCGAGACTGGGGCGCAGAGGTCCTTGGGACAGCCTGGCTGATGGGGGAGTGAGGGGCAGCAGCGACGCCGTTCTTCTGCACGGATTGGGAACCGTTGGATCCGGAGGCTTGGTGTGACGCCGGATCCTCCGCATCTGAATGCTGGCCAATCTCTTGAACCAGATCGCTTTTTCTTTTGCGGCTGTAGAGGGTGACGCCCAGTTGGCTGGCAATCGAGCGGAGTTGTCTCAGGGTGAGGCGGGCCAGGGAGGAGAGGGGAGGAAGGTCAGCCATCTCTAAAGAAAGACTTTGGGATCACTGTGGAGAGGTTTTGCCGAAATCACAACCATTCCAGCGCCATCGGTGAGGCTTCCCTAACAGTGATCCCCCATCCCCATGCCTCGGGCCTCAGACCTTGCGATAGCGCACCTTGCTCATGTAATCGAAGGAGGTGTTGGTGCTGCCACCGGCAACACACCGGGTTGCCCCCACGGCGCCAACCCAGGCGCGGTAGTCGTTGGGGTTACCGCCACGACTTGCACTGGCTCGGGAAGGCAACTTCTTGGTGGCAGTGCCGACAAAGACGGCCCTGGGGAAGCCCAGAATACCGCGCCAGTAGGACTCGTAGCGAGGAGACTTGATGTTGAACGGCGTTTCCCCCAACTCCCGCCCCGGCAGCACCCGGTGACGCTGGTAGGGGACCGTGTCGTAGCCGAAGTTATCGACATATTCCTGGGAATCCAGCAGGGCGTCCACCAGACCCGCCAAGCCCTTGTTGCAGATGACGATGGACCAGGCAATGGTTTCCGCCTGGCCATGGACATCCCGTCCCAGAACCCGCTGCACCATCTGGGTCACCACCTGGTAATTGCTGTTGAAGCGGTAGAAGGAGCTTCTGAAGGTGTCCGAGAGCAGGAGGCCGCGGATAAAATCCCGCACCGTAATCTGGTTATTGCGCAGTTGGGACTCCAGAAAGGCGTCCCGGCTATACTTGAAGGCGTGGAAGAAAATCTGCCGATAGGCCGCTTCAATGAGGGCCGTGTAGTCGGCATCGCTGAGCACCTTCTGGGTGCTGAAGATGCGTGCCTGGTCATCATCAGCACCCCCGTAGTCTTTCACCCGGGAATTCTGGGTTTCAAGGGCGTAGCTGAGAAGCGGAAGTGCCACGGGTCACCGGCTCGGTACGGCTTGGATGCTAGGGGACAATCCGCTGAGACATGGTCGGCAGAGGGCGGTGGAATCACAGTCCTTAACGTTGCTCACCAGCCCAGGGCGGCCTGCCGCAGGGCCGTGTCCGGTGGTGGACCGGGTGTCGGTTCAGGTCTACTGGCGCCTTGAATCCGGGTTTCAACAGACAAGGACGCCGTATTGGAGAGCCCCTCCACCGTGCTGGTGCGTAGACGCACGTGGGGGTTGACGAACCAGAAGCGTTCCCGGCTACCCATGGTCTCGTAGGTGGTGGTCAATTCCAGGCCGTCCTCGTCATCCATGCGGAACTGTCCCGCCACCGTTGCGGTCTCGGCATAGCCGCGGTCCCGCAGCAGCTTCCCCTGGCGACCGTGGTCGTCGGTGGGAATCAGGGCAAAGACCGTCTCCCCCTGGTGATCCTCCCCGGCCCGGTCCCAGGCCATGGACCCTAGCCAACGCACATGGCAGCCGCCCCGGACGGCCTCGGGGGGTTCGCCGTGAAGACGGGCAATGGCCACCAGGCGTTCGTCCTCCGGAGTCAGGGTGACCACTTCGATGTGGCTGGTGCCTGCCTCGGTGCGGCGGTGGAGTAAATGATGGCTGGTGCGCTGGGAACGCCAACGGCCCGCGCTGCGGGCGAAGAAGGCCATGGCGTTGGGGATGGGCTCCACAGTTGCCTCCTTTGCCGCAAAATAACTGCCTTTGAGGAACTCTAGGGCTTCAACCCGTCACCCGGCAAGGGATGCCGCCGGACGGCGATAGAAGGGGCGGCGCACCACACGGGCGGCCACCTGCTGGCCCCGCACCTGCACCAACAGGTCCGTGCCGGGTTTGGCCATGGCGGGGGGCACGTAGCCCAGGGCAACGGCATGGCCCAGGCTGGGGGACCAACTGCCGCTGGTGACCACCCCGATGATGCCCCCCGTGGTGTCCAGGATGGAATGGCCGTGCCGGGCAATGGCGCGCCCTTGCAGGTTGAGGCCCACCAATCGTCGTGGCACACCCGTCCGGGTTTGGGCTTCCAAAACCCCGCGACCGATGAAGGGATGGGGCATTTCCAGATGCACCAACCAGCCCAGGGAGGCCTCCAGGGGGGTGTGGCTGGTGTCCATGTCCTGGCCGTACAGGTGGAGGGCAGCCTCAAGGCGCAGGGTGTCCCGGGCCGCCAGGCCACAAGGCTGCACCCC
The DNA here is from genome assembly GCA_009840445.1 of Synechococcus sp. SB0662_bin_14. Lineage (GTDB taxonomy): Bacteria > Cyanobacteriota > Cyanobacteriia > PCC-6307 > Cyanobiaceae > Synechococcus_B. The sequence goes on along the minus strand of VXNS01000076.1, from coordinate 26,536 downwards.
GTGCTCCAGCAACTCCCGCCACAGCCGTTGCCCCCCTTCACGGGACAACAGCATCTCCACGCCATCCTCACCGGTGTACCCGGTGCGGGCCAGAAACACTTGCTCATCACCCCAGTCCAGTTGGCGATGGCCAAAACGGGGCAGTCCTTTCAGGTCCCAGGCCCGCAAACGCTCCAGCAGGGGCACGGCCCGGGGACCCTGCAGGGCCAGCAGCACCCCGTCGCCTTTGCGGTCGGAGACGGTGCATTCCCTGGGCACAAGATGGTGTTCCAGCCAAGCGGTGTCCGCGGCGCAGCGGGCGGCATTGACGACCACCACCACCTCATGCCGCCCTGCCACCAGGCCACGGTCATAGACAATCAGGTCGTCAAGGATGCCCCCCTGTTCGTTGAGCAGGACCGTGTACTGGGCTTCCCCTGGTCCAATGCGCCCCAGATCCGAGGGCACCAGGCCCTGGAGGGCATCTTTCACCGCCGGTCCCCGCAGGGTAAGCACCCCCATATGGGAGATGTCGAATACCCCGACGGCGCTGCGCACAGCCCGGTGCTCCGCCACCACCCCAGCGAACTGCAAAGACATGATCCAGCCGGCAAAGGGACCAAAGCGGGCCCCGGCTTCTTGGGCAGCGTTATGGAGGGGGGTGGTTTTGCCGGTGCTGTGATCCATGGGATCGGAGGAATTGCTGGGGTCCCCAGTCTGCCGTGGTGGGAGAACGGGGATGCCGGGTCACGGCGCCGGGCGGGGCTGGCTGGTGATTTCCAACACTTGGTGAATGGTGTCGGGGGTGTCGAGGCACTCCAGGCAGTAGCGGGCCACCAGGCGGCGGGGAATGACGCCCTGCTGCTGGGTATTGGCGCCACTGACCACCAACTCCTGCTGCTCCAGATTGGCTTCTGTTTCCTTCAGGCCCCCTGGCCGCACAATGGTCCAGTCCAGACTGCTGTGCTCCAGAGCCTCCTCTCCCCAGCGCTTGCACACCAGGATCAGGCCAAACAGGTTGAGATTGTGCCAGAGTTGGCCACTGCACAGGGAACTCACCAGCACCACCCGCCCCACGCCGGCCTCTTGACAGGCCTGCACCTGCCGTCCCACAGTCCGGGTGTCCACTTGAAACGGCCCGAAGAGATTGGCGGATGGCCGTGCCCCTGTGGCCATCACCAGGCTATGGCAACCGCGAAGGGCCTCCACAAGCTGGGGCAACCGGCCAAAGTCCAGGCGCCGGATGTCGCAACGGGCCAGGGACGGGGGCAATTTCGAGGCTGGCCGCACCAACAGCCGCACGGCCCGCCCCCGGGCCAGGGCTTCTTCGGCAATGCGCAATCCCGTCCGGCCACTGGCGCCGCTGACGGCCACAATGTTACTGTTCATCGTTAAACCTGTTAAACCGAGATCTTAGCGCAACTGAAATTGTATTGGGACACGTACGGTGATGGTCTCTTTAACTTCTGCCAGGTCCTCGGGAAAAACAGGCAAAGGCTGGGCTCGTCTAATTGCCGCCAAAGCCTCTTTGTCCAGTAGAGCATTACCACTGCTGCGTTCCAGACTATACTCCAAAACCTCACCATGGCGATTCACGGTAAACGTCACCAGCACTGTCCCCTCGTCCCCCCGGTATTGCGCACGGGAAGGATAGCGTTTGTGTTTGTTCAACCAGAGATGCGCAGCCTTGCCGTACTGGTTCTGTAATCGGGCCAGGTCCACGGTATCCAGGGCAGGCGTGGGCGCCACCGCTGTGGTTGTGTTGGCAGGCGTCTCCTGGGCGGGAGTTCTGTCGTCGTCGCTGACAGCGGCTGTTAGCGGCCTGGACGGCGCTTGCGGTGGTGTGGCCACTGGCATCGGCTTGACCGCTGTTGGTACGGGTGCGGGCTGGGGTGGCGCAACCTCCGGTGTTGGTGGCGCCTCCGGCTCGGGCTCGGGCTGCCTGGCCACCGGCGGCGTGGGCCGCACGGGCGCCGGTGGGGTTGCCGCAGGAGCGGGGCGGGCGGGTGCGGTGGCGAGGGACACCAGAACGGGCTTGGGGGGAGGGGGATCGTTCTGGCGCCTGGACAGGATCCGAGGCAACAGCACCGCCGCCAGGACATGGGTGGCCAGGGCGGTGGCAAACGCCAGGGTCCATAGATGTGGGGTGAGCGTCATGGAGCGTTAACGGCTGTCTGTGATGGTCAGAAGCTGAAGCTGGTCGATCCCGGCATCCCGCAGGCGGCCCATCACAGCCACCACCTTGGTAGCCTCTGCCGCTGCCGAAGCCCGCAGCACCAGGGGTGAATCCATGGTCCCCACGTCGGGATGCCGGGCCAGGGCAAGCCGCAAGTGATCCTGAGGCACCATCGACCCATTGAGGAAAAGGCGGCCCTGGGGATCCATGGACAGGGTCACGGCCTGGGGGGAAGACGAATCCCGGCTGGTGGAGAGCGGCGGCTCAATGTTCGTTTGCTCCGCTGTCAGCCTTCCCGCCAGCATAAAAAATATCAACAGAAGAAACACTATATTAATGAGTGGCAGCACCCGCTCGTCGTCATTCTTGTTGCCTCCCCCGTGGAGGCTCATGTAGCGTCGCCTTTGAAGGTACATCGGTTCACTCTCCCGTTGCCGCTTCCAGGAAGGACACCTGACTGGCCCCTACGCTACGCAGTTGATCCAGGAGATTCACGATTCGTTGCAACGATACCCCGTCTGAAGATTGAATTGCCACTTGGCGTTGCGGTTGAAGCGCCACTTGATCCCGCAACTGCCCCAGGGAAACAGGTTGGCCGTCCAGTTCCAGGGCATCCCGATAGATGGTCACCAGTAACGCCCTGTCTTCCGCTTGCGTTGGCGTCGAATTTCTATCAGACACACGCAGGTCAATCATATTGGTGCTTTGCAAGTTGGACACCAGCATAAAGAAAATGAGGAGGATAAAGACAACGTCAATCAACGGCGTCAGGCTGACGGCAGCCCTCGAACGGCGGCGGCTCGCAAACGGTGGGACGAACAACGTCATGGGGTGACCTGCTGATCCTGGGACAGGTCGGTGGTGAACACCCGTGTGGTCACGTCGGTCAATCCATGGGTAAACTGTTCAACCCGACCCTCCAGCCAGTTGAGCACGGCCACGACAGGGATGGCAACGCTGAGGCCAACAGCCGTTGTGAGCAGTGCTTCCCAAATTCCCCCTGAGAGTGTGGAGGGATTGATGGTGTTTTCAGCTTGGGCAATCTGTTGAAAGGCCCTGATCATACCCAGGACGGTTCCCAGAAGGCCAAGAAGGGGCGCCAGGGATGCCGTCACCTCCAGCAGCCGTAGATTGGCCCTGAGGGAGACCACAAGAGCATGGCTGGCTCGCTCCACTTCCTCCCGCACCATGGCTGTTGGCAGATTGTGACACTGGCCCCGTATTGCCTGGGCCAGGACAGCGGCAGCAGGGTTACGGCAGTTCCGCGCCACGGACAACGCCTGGGTTGAGTCCCCCGACCGGTGCAAGGCCAGCATGTGGCGCACAGTCCCCAACTGATTCAGCTCAAGGGAAGCAAATTGCCAAACCTTGGCCACCATCACCGTCAACGCCAACACCGACATTCCCAGCAACACCACCACCACAGGTCCGCCAGCACCAACCAACTGCCCCACAGGATTGAGCACAGCCAGTGGCGCCGACGTAAGAGGAGCGAAAGATGCACAGGTACCCAAGGAGGGCGTCAACTGATTGACGGCGTGCGGCAAGGCCTCCAGGGAAAAGGACATTCGGTGGCACGGTTCGGAGAGGACAGGCTAGCCGGGAGTTCACCCTCCGGTGATGGGGGGCAGAAAGGCCAGTTCGTCACCGGGGTGCAGCGGCTGATCCGGTGTGGCGAAGTCCTGGTTGACAGCCCAGCGGAGGCCGGGGCAGTGGATGTCCAAGGCTTGCTGGAGCCGGGCCACCGTGGTGACGGGCTGGGGCAACTCCACCAGCCGCTCGCACCAGCCCTGCTCCTCCCGCAACCGGCCAAACAACAGGACCCGCACGGTGGTCGTGGTCATGGGTTGATCGGGGCTGGACACAATCCTGGGGCATTCCAGCTTGGGGCATTCTGGATCATCAGTGGCGCCACAGTTGCCCATGGCCTGTCTTCCCGTTGCCCTGCTCACCGTGTCGGATCGCCGCTCCATGGCGGAGGATGCCTCCGGCGCGCTCCTGGTACAGCGCATTCACCAAGCGGGGCACGAACTGGTGGACCGGCAACTGGTGCCGGATGATCGCTACCAAATTCGGGCCGTGGTCAGCGGCTGGATCGCGAATCCGGGGGTGGCGGTGGTGATCAGCACTGGCGGCACCGGCTTGACGGGACGGGACGGGACGCCGGAGGCCGTCGCCCCCCTTCTCGACAAAACCATCACCGGCTTTGGCGAATTGTTCCGGGTGGTGTCGTTTGAATCCATCGGCACCAGTAGTTTGCAAAGCCGCTGCCTGGCGGGCGTGGCCAACGGCACGGTCCTGTTTGTGTTGCCGGGATCCGTGGATGCGGTGACCACCGCCTGGGACCAACTGATCCGCGCCCAACTGGACGACGCCACCCGCCCCTGCAACCTGGTGCAACTGCTGCCGCGGCTGCGGGAGCCCACGGATCAGCCACCGATATAGGCCATTTCCGCGGGGCTGGGCCGTGGCGTGGGTTTGGCTTGTCGAGAAGCCCGCTCCTCGCTATAGCGATCCTGGCGCCGCCGCCAGAGGGAGACCAGTTGCCGCATCAGGACGGCATCGGGTTGCCGGGGGTCCAGAGCGGGCTTCAGGTCCGTGCCCCGGCTGGCAAAGAGGCAGGTATAGGCCACCCCGTCAGCGGTCACCCGCAACCGGTTGCAATCACCACAGAACGGTTCGCTGATGGAAGCGATGGTGGACACAAATCCTCCCCCATCCCCGTAACGCCAACGTCGTGCAGTGGCGCCAGGCTGGCGACCCACGGGTTGCAGGGGCCAACGGCGGGCAATCCGGGCGGTCATGGCGGCAGCAGTGAGCACCTGTTGAGGCCGCCAACCGTTGCGGTTCCCCACGTCCATGTACTCGATCAGCCGCAACTCCACCCCCAGTTCCCGGCAGAGACGCGCCATAGGGACCACTTGGTCCCCGTTGCCGTGGGCCATCACCACCATGTTGATCTTGACGGGAAGACCGACGGCCTGGGCATGGCCAACGGCTGCCACCACTCGTTCAAAACTGTGCCCCCCCCCCATGCGGCGCACAGCCTGGGGATCCGCCCCATCCAGGCTGATGGTGATCCGGTCCAGGCCCGCCTGCCTCAAGCGGTGGGCCAGGGGACGATCCAGCAGCACCCCGTTGCTGGTGAGGGCCACCTCTTCCACCAGGTCCAAGGCCTTCACGGCTTGAATCAAGGGCGCCAAGCCTGGCGCCAACAGGGGTTCCCCACCCGTGAGCCGCAGGCGGCGGCAACCCAGCCGGGCCGCCACGCCAACGAGCTTGAGGCGTTGTTGATGGGTGAGAAGGGTCTGGGGATCCTGGTTCTCGGGGCGGCAATAGCGGCAGGCCAGGTTACAGCGGGCCGTGAGGGAGAGTCGCAACACCCCAAAGGCTCGCCCCAGTTGATCATGGATGACTGTGGTCATGGGTGGCGGCAAGGTCCTGGGGGTGATTCAGGTTCACCAGCGCTGTGGAGGGAACCCGTAGCCACTCCACCTGAAGACTGGGCAGCCAGCGGCGAAAGCTGCGCACGCCAGCGGCCACAGCCTGGTGGAGGGTGGCCGCCAGATCAGCGCCGTAGGCGGCCAGCAGGGGCTGCTGTTGGCCGCCGTCGGTTGTGAGGCGCACATGACGGGGCGGCAGGGGGGCAGCCAGGGCGCTGAGCAGAGGTGGACTGAGGTTGGGGAGGTCACAAGCCAACAGCACCATGGATCGACCGGGGCAGGCGGTCATCAGCTTGGCCAGGGCCAGCAGGGGACCCTCCCAAGGGGGCTGTTCCTCCAGAACGGTCACCTGCCGCAGCACCGCGGCAGTGGCCAGGTGCTGGCGGTGACCCTGGTGGGGACGGCTCAGGCAAACGGTCTCCAGCCCGGTGGCCAGGGCCAGGGCGCAGGTGTGCTGCAGCAGGCTGCCGCCATGGGGGTGGGGCAGCAGGGCTTTGTCGCGCCCCATGCGACGGCTTCGGCCACCGGAGAGAATTGCCGCCAGGGGGCGCTCAGAACAAGACAGGGAAGGCATCCGCAACGGGCGCCGCACAGATGATCAAGAGGATCATTCATTGTTCCCTCAAGATCATGTAACAACAGCCACATTCTTGAATCCCATGGGTTGTTTGCATGATGACAATCGGTTAGCCCTGTGCACCGAGCTAGGCCCCTGGTCGCTTTTTTCCTGAAGCCAGGGTTTGATCAACAGCTCATTTCCATGCTTGGTGAACTCTGGTCTTTCCAGGGGAGGTACAGAACACTGCACCTCACTTGGTTTGCGTTCTTTCTCACCTTTGTGGTGTGGTTCAACTTGGCTCCCCTGGCCACCACCGTGAGAGAGGATATGGGTCTGGAACTGGGACAGATCCGCACCATTGCCATCTGCAACGTTGCCCTCACTGTGCCGGCACGGGTGATTATCGGCATGTTGCTGGATAAGTTCGGACCGCGCCTCACTTATTCCGCCATTCTGGTGTTTGCGGCAATCCCCTGCCTCATGTTTGCCACGGCCCAAAGCTTTGGCCAATTGGTGGTGGCCCGGCTGCTGCTCTCCATTGTGGGGGCCGGTTTCGTGATCGGGATTCGCATGGTGGCGGAATGGTTCCCCCCAAAGGAGATCGGTTTGGCGGAAGGCATCTACGGGGGCTGGGGCAACTTCGGCTCTGCGTTCTCCGCCCTCACCCTGGTGATTGTGGCGGGCTGGCTCAGCTTTGCCGGTGGCGCCCGGATTGGCGACGTAGTGCTCAACTGGCGCGGAGCCATTGCCCTCACCGGCATCATCGCCGCCGTCTACGGGGTGTTCTACTTCTTGAGCGTGCGGGATACGCCGCCCGGGAAGGTTTATCAGCGACCCCACAAGACCGCTGGCCTGGAGGTGACGTCCATGCGGGACTTTTGGGGTCTCATGGGCATGAACGTTCCCTTTGCAGGCATCCTGGCAGTTTTGGCCTGGCGTCTCAAAAGCGTGGGTTTCCTCACCGAGGCCACCTATCCCATGACCCTGCTGGCCATTCTAATCTGGTATGGAATGCAATCCTGGGGGGTTCTTCGCACCAACTGGCAACTGGTCACCGGCAAAAAGGCCTATCCCAAGGAAGATCGCTACGAATTCAAGCAGGTGGCCATTCTGGAGCTTACCTATATCGTCAATTTCGGCTCGGAACTGGCGGTGGTGTCCATGCTGCCCAGCTTCTTTGAAACCACTTTCGACCTGCCCAAGGCCCTGGCCGGCATCCTGGCCTCCTCCTATGCCTTCATGAACCTGGCTGCGCGTCCAGGGGGCGGTCTCCTCTCCGACCGCATGGGCTCCAGGAAAAACACCATGGCCTTTCTCACCATTGGCCTGGGGGTGGGCTATCTGCTCATGAGCCTCATTCAGCCAGGCACCTTCACCGGCACGGCCGGCATTCTCCTGGCTCTGGCGCTCACCATGTTCTGCTCCTTCTTCGTGCAGGCTGGCGAGGGCTCCACCTTTGCCATGGTTCCCCTGGTGAAGCGCCGTGTCACTGGCCAGGTGGCCGGTTTGGTGGGCGCCTACGGCAACGTGGGGGCCGTCGCCTACCTCACCATCTTTGCCCTGCTCCCCGGGTGGATGGGGGGTGGAGCAGACCCGTCCCCCGCTGTGGTGGCCGCTTCCAACAGCACCTTTTTTCAGGTGCTGGGGATTGCCGGGTTGATCGTCGGCTTCTTCTGCATGTTCTTCCTGAGGGAACCCAAAGGCTCCTTCGCCGAGCTCCATGAGGGAGAGCTTGCCAGCGCCTCATGAGCACCCTATGAGCACCCTATGAGCACCCTGCCCCAGGTTGGCGCCATGGACCCCCCTCTGCGCTCCCAATGTCCCTACTGCGGTGTGGGCTGTGGCCTGGAGCTACTGCCCCCCGCCGCCAAGGGGCGCGCCACCCTTCGCGGCCAGGACGGTACCCCGGTGTGGGGAGTGCGGGGGGATCGCCATCATCCCTCCAGCCTGGGCCAAGTGTGCATCAAAGGGGCCACGGTGGGGCAAACCCTGGACAACGGTCGCCTCACCCGTCCCCTCTATCGCCCCCGCCTGGATCTGCCCTTGCAGCCCGTCACGTGGGACAGGGCTTTCACCATCCTGGTGGAACGCATTCGCACCACCCTGGCCGGGAAGGGTCCCCAAGCCCTGGCCATGTACGGCTCGGGGCAGTTTCACTGCGAGGATTACTACATGGCCCAGAAGCTGCTGAAGGGGGCGCTGGGCACCAACAACTTTGACGCCAACAGCCGCCTCTGCATGAGTTCGGCCGTGGCCGGCTATACCCGCAGCCTGGGCTCCGACGGTCCCCCCTGCTGCTACGAGGACCTGGATCAGTGCGACCTGGCCCTGCTCATTGGCGCCAACATGGCGGACTGCCACCCGGTCCTGTTCCAGCGGTTGGCCAAACGGCGCCGCAAACGGCGCCGCAAGAAGGATCTTCAGATTGTCGTGGTGGATCCCCGTCAAACCGCCAGCAGCAGCGCGGCGGATCTGCACCTGGCCATTCGACCCGGCACGGACCTGGTGCTGCTGCACGGCATCGGCCACCTGTTGCTGCGGCAAACCGCCCTGGATTTCGACTTCATCGAAGGGTGTACAGACGGGTTTTTCGCCTACGCCAAGCTGCTGCAGGACTGGACGCCAAGCCGGGTTGCGTCCATCTGTGGCATCAGCAGCAGTGACCTGCGCTTGGTGGCGCGCCTTTGGGCCCGCAGTCGGACGGCCCTGAGCCTGTGGTCCATGGGGGTGAACCAGTCGGTGGAGGGGACCGCCACCGTGTCCGGCCTCATTAATCTCCACCTGCTGACGGGGCAGATTGGCCGCCCAGGGGCCGGGCCCTTCTCCCTGACGGGGCAACCCAACGCCATGGGCGGCCGTGAGGCGGGTGGCCTTGCCCACCTGCTGCCCGGCTACCGCCAGGTGAGCAACCCGCAGCACCGGGCTGAGGTGGAAGGCAGATGGAAGCTGGGACCCATCGCTGCAAAACCCGGCCTCAGCGCCTGGCAGCAGGTTGAAGCCATGGAGGCCGGCGCCCTGGATCTCTGGTGGGTGGCCGCCACCAATCCCCTGGTGAGCATGCCGCGACTGGAGAAGGTGAAGGCGGCCATGGCCCGCTGTCCCCTGGTGGTGGTGAGTGAGGCCTACAGCAACACGGAAACCAGCTGCTACGCCCACTTGGTGCTGCCCGCAGCCCAGTGGAGCGAAAAAGACGGGGTGATGGTCAACTCCGAGCGGCGGGTCACCCTTTGTCCAGGGTTTCGGGCGGCGCCGGGGGAGGCGCGGGCGGATTGGCAGGTGTTCGCGGAACTGGGACGACGACTGGGTTTCGTCGAGCAGTTTTCCTACGGGTCCGCGGCAGAGGTGTATGGAGAGTTTGTAGCGCTCTCGGCTGGCCGTGTGTGCGACACCTCCGGCCTGAGCCATGACCTGTTGCGCCGGGAAGGACCACAGCAATGGCCGTTCCCGGCTGGCGCCACCCCCGGCCGCGGCAGTCGCCGGCTCTACGAGAAGGGCGCCTTCCCCACCCCCACGGGTCGGGCCCACTTCACAGTGGATCAGCCGGGTGGCCTGGCGGAACCCCCTGACAGGAGCTTCCCTCTGGTGCTCACCACCGGCCGCTATTTGGGCCATTGGCACACCATGACCCGCACCGGGCAATTGGAGCGTCTCCGCCGCATGCACCCCGAGCCGTTGTTGGAAGTGAATCCCGTGGATGCCACCGTGGCCGGGGTGGCGGACGGGGCCATTGCCCTCATCCGTTCTCGCCGTGGTCAAGTCACGGCGCGGGTATCCATTCGGGATCAAATCCGCCCAGGCTCAGTGTTTCTGCCCATGCATTGGGGAGGGAGCCAGGACGGCGCCTGTGAGGTGAACGGCCTGATGCACGCCCTGGGTTGCCCCGTCTCCCAGCAGCCGGAACTGAAGGCCACAGCCGTTCAACTGACTCCTGCAGGATGAGTGTAATTTATAGCATGCGATTGGTCCTTGACACAGCCGCCAACCTCATCCACAATCTCGTCAAGCTGATCATGAACTGACACCATGGCTTCTCGGATCGTTAAGCTTTTTCAAGACCTGGAAGCCCCCCGTAAGAGCAATGCAACCAAGCACGACTTTGCCGAAATGCTTACTTTGGCCGTCGTCGCGGTGATTTGTGGGCATGAAACCTGTGTGGATATGGAAAACTTCAGCAAGGTCCATAGGGATTTTCTGCGCACCTTCCTCAAGTTGAAGCATGATATTCCCAGTCATGATGCCTTCTCCAGGCTATTCATGATTCTGGATCCCGAGGCTTTTGAAGGAGCACTTTTGAAGTTGGCGAATATATTTAATCATCATTTCTCTGATTCTGCAGGTACAATCGACATGAATTCTCTAGTTCGGAAGTTCAATCAATCCTCCCGTAAAAGTGCAATCTACCTCTTAAACGTGTTCGGCTTGTCTGTACGGATAACCTTTGCTGAATCCTCAGCAGCCGTCGTCGCTATCCCCGCCTATCTACAGCAGATTTGTGCTGCGGACCTTGATGAACCCCTTGATGAACCTTAGGAGCTTGTTGAAAAGACCTCAAAAACGGTCACTTCCCGTCAATGTACAGAGTTTAGCCATCAGAAGCCGGTATCAACGGCGTCACCCTCTGTACAGGCAAGTCATTGGCTAAACTCCACTGAGGCACCCCCAACACCCCCCTCAACCCTCAACCACCACATCCGGCTGCCCCGCCGTCAAGGCATTCATGTAGGCCAGGCAAAGCTCAAGGGAACGATAACATCCATAGTTATCCTGATCTTGCCTCTCCACGATGGGGAAGGTGGAGTAAATGTAGCGCACATCATCCCGGTTGGTGACGCCATAGAGGTGGAAATAGAGAGCATCCAGCTTGGCCCGCAGATGCAGACGGCGGGCCTCGTCCCAGGGGAAAGGCGGTAGCACTTCGCCCGCCGCATCCACATGGCCCATGTCGCGAGCGAAGGGGGACATATCATGGGCGGTGTAGGTGAGTTCCAGGACAGCGGCTCGCACAATCTCCGCCGCTGTCTTTAATCCGAAACACTCACGCTCATAACGTTCCGGCGGCACGACAGGGAGTTGTTCCAGTAGAAACAGAGTAAAGCTGGTTGTATTTATCTTCTGACGAGCGCAATAGTCAAAAACAATGGAATTTAGATTTGCAAGAAGAAGATAGGATCTCTCATTATATTCATTTTCTATAAATAGATATGGCAATTTGTGTCCGGCTGCTGATATTGATAACATGCTTGCAATCATAGAGCGCATATTTGTTGAGGATGTTATATCTTTAAAGCAAATTGACCAATCATGCCCTGACATCCAGCGAATTTGTTCTGATTGGACAAAATATCTTGGATTTGGAAGGAAGTCCGGATCAGATAGCTCAGCGTAAGAGCTTTGAACTGGCTGTCCTTGGCGATTAAGATTGTCTGAATTGACCTTTACTGAAGCCGCCCGATGATCAAAAGCTTGCACCATCTTCCCCTCATACAACGGCACCCAAACTCCACTGGGGCTATCCCAACGATTTCCACCAACAGGAAAGGCCCCTTCCCGCTCCTCAAGTTCCTCTTTGGTGCGGAACAGGTGGGAGTCGTTGGTCATATCAAACATGCGAACATATTTCACCGGCCAGGCCTTCTTCTCTTCCCCTGTGGAACGATCCACCAAAACGGGAAGACGCTGATAGATCCCCATGGTAAGTTCCGCGTCCCGGCGGCTACGGAAGATGGGGGCGGTGCCGGTGTTGGGATTCACACGGGCAAAGTCTTCAGGGGTGAGGGTAAAGCAGCGTTCGGAATCGGCAAGTTCTGCCGTGCTGTGGAGGAAAAAAGCGCACCGGGCAGGGGGAGAAGAAGCTGAAGCGCTGGCGCTGGCCACGAAGACGCAGAATTTGAACGAGGCATGAACGTCCGGGAAAAAGATCTTTTTGTTCTCAAAGTCGTAGAGGGCGCGCAATCGCCCTTCCGTGGCCACACGGCGGAAGAACCTGGCTGCCGTCTTGTCCGAGGCGATGCCGGAGGGTACCAGCAGCCCCACCATGCCTTGGAGTTTCACCAACGCCATGGCCCGCTCCATAAAGAGGGAATAGAAATTCACGTCACCCCCGGAGAGAAGGGGATAATCTCCGCAGGAACGGGCCATGCGGGCCGTGGCGTTGGCCTGTTGTTCGGCCTGGGCAAAGGCGCCGGCCAGGGGATCACCGGCGTTCTTCAATCTCTGGATCAGGCGCTTGCGATCCGCAGCCCGCTGGACCTTGGCAATCTCGGGCCGCCGCGCTGCAAACCATTCCACCTGTTGCAATTTCACCCGCTCCCAGGGGGGATTGCCAATGACGGCATCAAAGCCGCCGCTGTTCTCCCCTGTCCAGTCATGCCAGAGACCTGGAAACGCCGCTTGCCAGTGGAAGAACCCCTCCTCAGCCAGTAAAGCCCGCGCCTGCTCCAACAACAGGGCAAAGCGTCCATGCTCGTCATTCTTCACCGGCTCTTTACCTTCTGCAACGGCAACAGGATTGCCATAAAGTCCAACAAGGAAGTTACTGCGAGCTTCCTTATTGTCTTTCTTGGCAAGATCCAGCCATTGCAAGGCATGGGCAAGGGAGAGGAATGCTGCCAGTGGGCCGGTGGCTTCTTGTAGTTCCGCAAAAAATTGTGCTGAGGCTTCTGTTTCTTCAATCTCGGCATCCGTCAACTCCTCAATGGCGTGCATGGCGTGGGCTGCCTGGGTGGCTTCCCGCAGGGGTCGCTCCAGGACCAGCCCACCAGCATCCATGACTTGCTCAATGGCTTGCCCAACCCAGCAGCCGAAGAGGCTATCGCCACAGCGCAGGTGGTGGTCCAGAAAACTCAGCGGCGCCCCGGCGGTAAAGGTGTGGAGCCAGAGGGAAACCTTGGCCAGTTCCACCGCCATGGGGTTCTTGTCCACGCCGTAGACACAACGTTTCAACACCAGACGCCGCACAATGTGGCGGTCGTCTAACTGGCTTTCCTCCAGTTCCCAGCCGCCGCGGCGGGCATTTCCCCGGATGGTGGCGCGGAGGGCCTCGATGCGCTCCGCCACCGCAGCCGTTGCTCCGTTCCGCCCGGCGGCGCCAGGGGCTTCTGTCTCATCGTCCTCCGAGGTGGCGGCCATGGCTTCAATTACCCGGTCACTGAGGTAGTCCACCAGGCTCACCAGGAAGTGGCCGGAGCCCATGGCCGGATCGCAGATTTTGAGCGCCAGGATCTCTTCCGCGCTGCGGCCCTCCACCAGGGGCGTCAGGGTTTCCTTGATGATGAGCCGCACCAGGGCATCCGGTGTGTAGTAACTGCCCGATTTCTTGCGGGCAAACACGTTGGGTTGCACCGTGACGGTCCCGTCCTGATGCACCAGCTCGTGATCCAGCAGCCGTTCGTAAATGGAGCCAAGCTGCTCAACGCTCAGGTCCCGGTAATTGATGTAGTTTCCCGTTGTGCGATCAAAGGAGAGGGCCGCCAGCACATCCGCCATCACCTGATCGTTGAGATTCACCGCCACCAGTAGGGGTGTTTGGGCAGCGTTGAACAGGCCGCCGTTATAGGGGGACAGGCCAATGGAGAGATCCCCCTTGTCAATGGCCTGGCAAAGATCCTGCAAGTGGGACCAGTAGCGACAAAACCGGGTGGAGAAAACATCCTTGGCGTCTTTGCGGCGTTTTACGTCATCGCGCCACTTACGCAAGCTATAATCATCGTAGCGCAGGTTCTGCACCGGCAACAGGCCGCGATCCTCCGCATAGAGGATGAACAGGAGGCGGTAGAGCAGGGTGAGGGCAGCCTCACGCACCTGGGCCAGGGAGGAGGGCTGATCCAAGGGCTGGCCAGCGCCTTCGACGGCAGCAGCCAGGGCCTTGGCGAGCCTGGGAAACACTTGGTGAAACACCATATCCGAGAGGTTGGCGGCCACCCGTTCCCCGTAACGGCGACCCTCGTTCAGAATCCACTCATGCAGGCTTTGGCCAGCCGCAATCGGCACAAACGCCTGGGGACGCAACAACAGCACAAACAACTTGAGTCCATGGCGGTCCTGATGGCGCAAAACTGCCGGTAGGTTGATCTCAAAAAACTCCTCCGCCACGGAGCGGGCGCCAGCGTAATAGAGGCGCCAACGTTGGCCGTTGCTGAGAATCCCCCAACGCAGGGCGCCATGGGTCAGGTCGTCGGCACGGCGCAAATAGCGCAACACCTGGCCGGCCGGCGCCCGCTGCTGAGGGCTACTGCGATCCAGCGCCACCCCCCAACGCTTGGCTTCCACCAGCGCCACCCCATGGCCATAGCATCGCCATTCCTCGTCCTGCTCCAGCGCCTTGACCTTGGCCGCCTCGTTGGCAAACAACACCCCGTCGGGCACGTCCTCCCGCTTCCGGCTGCTGAGCCGTTGTTGCCGCAGGAAATCCCGCCAGCCCAGGCACTGGAACACGGGCCAGATCAACTCGTCCTCGGTGGTGGCCTCGTTGGGCTGGTGCTGCCGGGGAAAACGCTCCACAATCCCCCGCAAACCCGCTTCCACCGCCGCCAATTCCCCCTCCCCCAGCGCTTCCCAGGCCGGGGAATCCGCCAACGGCCCGCCCAGAAAATCCTGGGCAAACAAGCTGCCGCGCCAAGGGGCTGGTGACGGGGTGCGGTCTGGCGCGGGGGGCATGGTGGTCTGTCTTGAGGAGGAGATGGGTGTAGGGTAAGCTGGCGGCAGACCGCAGCAGGTAGGATGGGTACACTCACCCTTGCCCCTTTCTGGTGATCGCTCTATACAGGTTCTGCAATTTTCAGGGCGCCACTCTTGGGTCTTTATAGGACAGGGAGGAGGAGGTGTCTTGGGAGGAGTTGGAGGAACTGCTCCAATCTTTCTATGGCAAGCAAGACAGAACAGTGGGTCGCCGTCCTTATCCACTGGGATGGAAGAAGAGTTGGTTGATGTGCCGGTGGTGCGGACTTTTGCGGGGATCGACGCAAACTGTCCGACAGATCAGACGATCAACTACAGGAATGGTATGAGCGTGCCAAAGCCTTAAGATCTATTTGCCTCGGCAACAAGGGTATTCCAGTCATTGGGAGGACATCCCCGTCTCAACATATCCTGAAAGACGTGATAGGCATCGGATTTTGCGCCATAGGTCCTCTTTTGGTGGTCTCGTCGTTGAACCAGCCCAAGATAATCATTCTGCTGCTCTGGTGGAAGCGGAAGAACAATCTGTACTGTTAGCAAAACTTGGCGCGGCGCCAATGCCTGTATTCTGGACCTATCTGGACCTAGCGTTAAACCTTGTCGAAAGCTGGCATGGCCGGGATCGCTTGGGATCACCTCCTCTGTGAGTTTGATGATGGCCGCCAAGCGCTTGCTGGCCCTTTTCTCGAGATAGCCATCGGGATCTCCTTGCTCGCGAGCCCTTGCCCAAAGGCGCTCCACTTGTCTGATCAACTTATCCCGCTGGCCAAGAAACTGGGGATGGGCATAAACGGCCCAGCCATTGATAATCCAGAGGAGACTCACAGGATTTCACAGTCTTCCTCTTCTTCATCATCAGGCTCAAGGGGAGAGTTGAGATCCACGTCAATAGACCCCACCAGGTCTTCCAGGTGAGCCTTCAGATCCGTGGTCAGGAGAGGCTGCAACTGCTCGGGGTGTGCAGCAATTATGGTGATCCAGCAACTGAAGGAAGGGGGCCAAGGCTGGCTCTTCCCCCTGCCGCATGGGCTGAACCTGTTCTCCAGGAGCATCTTGAGACACTTGCCTTGACCCATCCAAGGGCACCTTAGATTCGGACGAAGAAGCCTAAAGAGCGTCAGCAGTCATGAGCTTGTCCTTAGTGAAAAGGTTGGTAGAGAAGTATCAAGAAGCGGTGAAATTTGCTGAAACCTAATTGAGAGAGGCCGGACCAGGGCATAGGGTGTACCACTTTGTTACTCGTCCACCATCTTCAATCCCCCCTGACCAAGGCCCATGTGACTAAAGGTCATAATCCCCAAACATTTTTGCCAAGCATTTTCTTTCTGCTATTCTTCTCTTTCCTGGTGATCGCTCTATAAATGTTCTGCACTTTTTAGGGCGCCACGCTTGAGTCTTCACAGGACAGGGAAGAGGGGGATAATTGCTGTTCTTCCAGTTGTGGGTTCATTGCGCAACAGGGGAAGGCCGTACACGGGCTCCAGAACCATGGGCTGCAAAAGTTGATCCGCTGGCCCCCAGGCCACCACACAACCACCTTGCATCAGGACAACGTGACTTGCCAGAGCAGCGGCAACGGTCAGGTCATGGACCACCGCCACCACCCCGACACCTTCCGCTACCACCTGGTGGGCAATGCGGATGACGGCGGCCTGGTGGGCCAGGTCCAGGTGGGCCGTGGGCTCGTCCAACAGCAGCCAATGTCCGCCACCCAAGGCCTGCCCCGCCCAGAGTTGCGCCAGGACACGGGCCAAGTGGGCCCGCTGTTGCCCACCACCCGATAAGGCATCAATCGTCTGCTGAGCGTGCTCGGTCAGGCCCACAGCTTTGAGGGCCCGATCCACCAGTGTCTGGGCTTGCCGCGGCGGCACTTGGCGGGGGATTCCCAACGCCACCAGCACCTTCAGCGTGAATCCGGCAGGGGCGATTGGCGATTGTTCAAGAACAGCACGGCGACGCCCCAGCTCAGCCGCAGACAACTGATGCAGACACTCCCCAGCCAAGCGGAGTGTGCCACGCCCAGGCATCAACGCCCCCGAAAGACAGGCCAACACCGTTGACTTGCCAGCACCGTTGGGGCCAATCACGGCGGTGATCCGTCCGGGCTGTAGCCGTAGGCTGATCCCCTTCAAAACGGGCCGTCGCCCCCGCATCACGTAGACATCGACAGCTTCCAGCACAACTAATTCCCTTGTTCGTGATTCATCGGGCTGCGCAGTAGCAGCCAAAGAAAAAACGGTCCCCCGATCAGGCTGATGGCCAAACCCAGGGGCGGCTCCGCCGGGGGCGCCACAAGACGAACTGCAAGATCCGCCGCCAGCACCAGGGCAATTCCCATGAGGACGGCGGCTGGTAGCAGAACGGCATGGCGTGGTCCGAAGACGAGGCGCGCCAAGTGGGGAGCCACCAGGCCGATAAAGCCAATGGGACCAGCGGCCGAGGTGACGGCGCCAACGGTGATCGCTGTTCCCAACGCCACACGGCGCTTACAACGCTCCACGTCCAGGCCCGTGTGAAATGCCGCCCGCTCTCCCAACTGCAACAGGTCCAGCGCCTGGGCCTGCCCCACCAGCAGGGGAGCCGACAGGGCAGTCAGGGCAACAGCCATGAGCACCAAAGGCCAGCCGGCCCCAGCCAGGGCGCCCATGGTCCAGAACGTCAGATCCCGCAACTGATCATCATCGCTGATATACACCAATCCTCCGATGATTGCAGAGGCTGTGGCATTAATCGCCACACCGGCCAAAATCAAGGTTGCCACAGATGTTGTGCCGTCGCGTTGCGCCAGGGAAAACACAAGCGCAATCACCAGGGCCGCGCCCAGAAAAGCCGCAATCGGCAAGAGCCATGGTCTGAGTGCTGTTGGCAAAGAATCTGCAACGGCTTCTCCGAGAACAATGACCGTGACACTGCCAAGGGAGGCGCCAGCGGTGATGCCGATGAGGCCCGGATCCGCCAGGGGGTTGCGCAGGATGCCTTGCAGGGCTGCGCCGGAGAGGGCCAAGGCGATGCCGGCGGCAAGGCCAAGCAGGAGCCGCGGCAAACGAATGACCCAAAAGACAGCGGTTTCCATCGTGTCCCCCTGGCCGAGAAGGGTGGCCAACAGGCGGTCGGGTTGGATGGCGACAGGGCCTGACGTCAAGGCAGCCACGGCCAAAAAACCAACTGTCAACAGCAGAACGATGATCCATAACTGCTGGCACCGACGGACACTTGCCATCCTCCAACGTCCTCCCATGGGTTAAAGACCGGCTTCCACAGCGGCCCGGGGCTGGAGGGCCCGCACCAGTTGGGCGACGGCCTGAGGGGTGCGGGGTCCAAAGCCCAGCAGCAGCAAGCCGTCCATGGTCACAGCATGACCAGCTTGACCGGCGGGAGTGAGGGCGAATTCAGGACGGATCAGGATCGCGTCTGCACCGCCAAACGTGTCGGCATGGTGACTCATCAGCAACAGCGCGTCCGGCTGCGACGCCAGAATGGCTTCCCGGCCCATGGGCTTATAGCCACTGACGGCTGCTGCCGCATTGGTGGCGCCAGCAAGACGGATGATGTCGTCTGCGGCGGTGTCGTGGCCACCGACGATGGGCGCGTTGCCCGCGATGGAAAGAATGAACAACACCCGAGGTTTCCGGGTCAGGGTTGCCACCTTGGCCTGCACGGCAGCCAGATCGGCTTGAAACTGCGCCGCAAGGACCTGGGCGTCATCTTCTCGATTGAGAATCTCCCCCACCAGGGCGATCTTGGCCATCACCCCGTCGGCGCCGTCCACGTCAGGCGCCTGCACAACCAGGACACCAGCCCGCCGAAGCTGCTGCAACGCCAGATCCGGGCCGGCATCATGGGCGGCAATCAGCAAGTCGGGATCCAGAGACAGAATGCCTTCTGCAGATAGGCGTCTCACATAGCCAATCTGGGGAAGATCTTGTGCTTGCGGCGGCCATGTGGATGTTTGATCAACACCGACAAGCTGATCTTCAGCATCAAGGGCAAAAACGATCTCCGTGAGGTCTCCACCAGCCACAACAATCCGCCTGGTCAAGTCTTGGGCCTGGGCTGGAGCATGAAGGAGAAAGCCAGCCATCGCAGCGACGGCTGCTGTCATGAATTGGCTAGCCCGAAGCTGGCGCCACGGAACAGAAACGGCTTTGTCGCGAAAACGAAAAGCAGTTTTCAAGAATTGAGAAAGTGCCGTGGAAGACATACACAACATAATTCAAAAGTTAAATTGTGTATTTAATTTAACGGATCTACCGGGGCTATGCAAAACATTGGGATGAAGTTTATATTTCTGGTTGGTTATGTTGTCAATGCCAAACGAAAGAAGAGCGTCCGAGGAAGGGTCGTCACCAAGTCGGAGGTTGGCAAATAGATCAAAGGTTACGAAGCTGTCAGTGTTGCGGGAGTCACTCTCGTTATCGTTGATCTTTCTCTCACCAGCCACGGTGGAACGCAAGCCAACCTCCCATTTCGGATCCGGTCTCAGGCCAAGGGTTACAGAGAAGCGATCCTGGGGAATACTGTACAGTTGTCCTGAACTTCCCTCTTCACTGCCACGGGGAATCGTGAGGTTGGCAGAGGTGAACCAGGATCGGGCATTATAGGCCATCTCAGCCTCAAATCCAGATAGCTCTGCATTAACGTTGCGTGTTGATGTGATATTATTATTAATATCATTGTTGACAAAACTTTCAATATAGTCATCAACAGCGATATAGTAAGCATTTGCAGAAAGTAATAATTGGTCTCCTGATGCTATAATGTTGCTACGTTGGTAACGTGTACCAATTTCAATCTGAGTTGCTTTTTCAGATTTGAGATCTTCATTTGGTTGAAATACATTAGGTTGCAAATCAGGACCAGCGGGACGTGTAACAGGCATCGTTAGGGGCCGATTCGTAATCGGATCGAGAACGGGCCGACCATTTTGGCCGATAACGGGACGCATAGCCGGCTGACCATCTCTGCCGATAACGGGAACTTGTCTCAGAACCACCTGGCCCTCGTCAAATACTGGACCAATGAAATGTGTCTCTTGAGCATACATTTCAGTTAAGCTTGGCGCTCGAAAAGCCTGGGAAACAATCGTAAAGAACTGCAGATGGTCCAAAGGTTGCCAATTCAAGCCAAGCCAAGGGGATAAAGAGCTTTCCTTACGCTGTTGAAACTCTTTACCACTCTCCATATGATCTGGAGGATCAAGCGTAAAAGCGTCGTAGCGCAAACCAGAACTCAAAGTGAACTTCGGTGAAAGACTCAGCTCTGCTTGCGCAAAGCCGGCATAAAAGGAGCGTTGGGCAGTTGGAGACTCAGGGCGGTCATTTTCATCACGAGTGGCGCGATGATCATCCTTGAAGAATTCCAATCCATAGGCAAGCGCTACAGGTATCTCACCAAAATTGATGTCAGATGAGTTGGTTATATCAACACCAATGGTTGCCATCTTGGTCGTATCGAATCTTCCCCCATCCCTCGAAGTATCCAAGCCTAAATTTGTTTCTTCTACACGAGTTTCGTTATAGTAGACTAATGTTGATAGATTGATCAATTCATTGTTAGATGGTGTATAGTTCCACTTGATTCTGTATTGCTGATGATCAAGATTACGGTCTGCCACCCTATTTCTATTATTATCTTCGTCATTTTCTACATTCGTATCTTGGTTTGCGGTATTTGGAACTTGGCCACTGTCAGTGTAGATTCTCCCGTCAATTGAAAGTTTATGATCATCGTTTGGTACCATGGTCATTTTGACCATTCCATTCAAATTATCAACAGCAGAATCTAGAATTTTAACATTATTACCATCTTCAGGATCGATTGGCATTAAACGTTGCGAGAAGAAGGCAACCATATCCAGATTCTCCTGCGCAAAAGCTGCTGTTACAGCCCGCAATGTCTGACTCCCTTGACTATTAAAGCCAACGTTCACCTGGCTTCCCCATGTCTCTCCAGGCTTGAGAATATCACTGGTATCCTTGGTCTCAAGGGAAATGACACCACCAAGTGCTCCAGAGCCAAACATTGCGGAAGCCCCTCCCCTCAGGACTTCAACCTGCTTCAATAGAGATGGATCCACAAAAAAGCGGCCGCGGTGCTGGAGGTTAAAGTTTTGACGGACCCCATCGACGCGAATCACAACCTGCTCATCTTGAAAGCCGCGGATATTGGGCTCCTGGGCCACACCTCGCCCACCCTGAATCACCAGGCCAGGTACGTCAATCAGCAGGTCTTCATAGTTTGAAGGCTGAAGACGATCCATGTCTTCCCCATCAATCACCGTAACAGCACTGGGGGTTTCAAGAAGATTGCGCCCATCCCAGGCGGCGCCAAAAACCTTGATTTCCGGCAACTCAACGACGACGTCGGATGTATCGGGCTGCTCCTGGCCCTGGGCTGGCCCACCAACCGATAGGCTTAAACCCAATGCCAAGACCAGAAAACTGGCCAAACCTTTTGGTGGTGAAGCCAAAACATGCTGGTGCAGGAACATGTAAAAAGAGGACGAAGGGCGAACTTAAAGATAGAATATCAAAAAATCTAGCGGGGAGACACATTTTACTCCTATAAACAAGATACAATACATGCACACATAATAAATACGACAAGGCCATGTGCTTGGACTCAGGGTTTCCATCGCAAAACGTCGTAGAAAAGCCGCTCCAGCACAGGCTTTTCAGCAAGAGCTTGTATGGCGATACTGAAGGTGAAGCGATTTAGGCCACCTAATCATTTCCCTGTGTAAAGCGATTGGCATGACAACGTTGGATGCCATGCTCGACGGTGATTGGGCTTGAGGGTGGCGCCAGCAACTCGGCTTCCCTTGAGACCAGATTGAGATCTATGAGATGACCGCCAACGGCAAGTACTGGCCAGGGGTTTTGGCGCTTCGGCACCATCCTCCTGTGTAAGTCCCTATAATTTGGATGACAAAATTGCTTCAATGCCATCAGAACCGAAATGACCGCAACATATCCCCTGGGCAACCGTCATGGCCTTCGCAATGTGTTGCCAGGATGGTACATTTTCTTTCCATTGCACTGATCGGCATGGTCCCTCTGGCGTCTGTAGCCCAACAGACCTCTCTTCTCGATATTCATTCTCTCCCCAAGAAACAGGTTTACGGGGTGGCTTATCTGACGGCACTTGCGGTTTCAGATGGGGGAACACCTGTTGTTGCCTTGCTTGACCTGCGGGCAGGTGACGTGGTTCCACCCCATGCTACGGCCAGGGGCCTTCGGCTTCTGACAGTCTTGACAGGGGACCTGTCATGGGGCGACGGCAAGACAGTCGACCCCACGAAGGAGACCGTCTATCCAGCCGGAAGCATCCTGACGTTGCCTGCGGGTGTCTACCATTGGGCTGCTGCACGGTCAAACGACGTGCGCATTCAGCTTGTCGTTCTTGACGAAGCACCTGTCCCAGCCGTTCAGGAACAGATGCAGTAATCCGCCTCCCCGATGGTCAAGGGATGCTCGCACGCCCATGTCGGGTGTGTCTGGAAGGAAGATGGCGGAAGAGGAGGGTCCGGGTTTTGATGCGGTGGCTGAACTCCCTGTTGAGCTGTTCAATGGCGTTGGTAGCGCACTGCTTTCCACAGGGCCGGATGCAGGCGGATGAAGTCGAACAATCGCTCACCGTCTTCCGCAAGGCTGTCGGTAACGGCGCACCGTTTGAGTCGCCGTTTCACAGGAAGGCTGTGCGCCGCTCTTGCACGTGCGGACCCAGTAGGGGCATGGAAGATCATGTCCCTATTGGGTCCGCATTCAACCCGTCGTGGAGCCGACTGGGAGCGTGAGCCAGAAGATTACGGTGCTTGTGAAGGATACAGCGTTGGATCGGCAGACTCTCACCCTGGAGAGCCTTAACTGCCGCATCGATACCCGCGGCGCCGTCGATGGTCAACACGGCGGGCTGTGGCTGCGCCATGCTTGCCAATCCCCCTTCACCGCGGCGCCAAGTGCGGCTCACCACGCCTTTGCTGACGGCTCCCTTGACCAGCGCAAATCACGCCTTCTTCAAAGGCAAGCAGCCCCACCCAAGGCCGTGGGGGATGGCGCTAGGCAGGCCTTGCGCATCCGGTCAAGGATCTGCTATATCTATGCCTTAACGGGACCTGGGGAGTGCTCCCCAAACATCCCACCGGGGCCATAGCTCAGTTGGTAGAGCACCTGCATGGCATGCAGGGGGTCAGGAGTTCGAGTCTCCTTGGCTCCATTCATCACCGTCACCACCCAGCCAGGCCTGCCGTGGTTGGTGGGGTATCTCATGGGCTGGAGGGCTGGTGCATGGGGCGGCGGTTGAGCGCCAACAGCAGGCCGGAGATCACGAGAGGCCAGTCCCCTATGCGGCTATAGGGGGTGAGCCCTGTGCCCAGGGGGACGTCCCAGACGGTGGAGGCCACCACGGCAGGATCCAGTTGCGCCGTGATTTTCCCTTGGCTGTTGATGAGGGCTGTAGGGCCGGTGTTGCTGACCACCACCAGCCAACGGCCGTTTTCAATGGCCCGTTGCTGAGCGAGGGCCAGAAACTGCTGGTGCAGCAGCCCGGGATAGGGGTCCAGGTTGGCCACCGCCAGCAGCAGTTGGGCCCCGTCATGGGTAGCTTCCGCCAACCCGTGGGCCTGGCTGATTTCGTAGCAGATGGCCACTCCGGCCCGCCATGGCAAGGGCTTGCCCGCCAAAAGCCGCTCCGCTGGCCCTGGCTGGAGACCACCAACCGCAGAAAGGCCGTCGTTGGCCAGCAGTCCACGCCATGGAAGCCATTCTCCCAGCAGCACCAAGCGGTGCTTATCCAAAGCCATGGTGGCATCACGGGCGCCAGCCGGGTACACCAGCAGGCTGCTGCGTAGCCCCTTCTGCTCGCGGCGAAACCCACCGGTGACCAGTCCAATGCCGTCCACCGTGGGAGGGGATTGATCCAGGGCCAGGGTTCCTTCAGGAAGGAGCAACCATGGCGCTCCCCGTTGAACAGCGCGGTTCATGGCCAGCGTGAGGCGTCGCTCCAGCGCCACCATGGCTGCCCAGGTAAATTTCTGCCGCGTCGGGATGACCGGTTGTAGCACCCCCATGCGAATTGGCGGCCCCTGGGTGTCCACCAAGGCCACGAGGCCAAGACCATGGAATGCAATGACCATGACGGCCCCTCCGGCCAACCAGCGACTGCGCTCACCTGACGGAGCCTTACGGCAACGCCAGAGCCACCAGCCCGCCAACACCTGAACAGCCGCCAATAACCCTGGCCCTGCCAAGCTGCCGAGACCGGCCAGGGCACGATCATGGGGCGCCGCCACCGTACTCAGTCCCAACCAGAACAGGGGGCCATGGGCCAGCAGCACCTCACCGCATCCCCACAGCAGGGCCAGGGTCAATGCACCGCGGCACCCTGGCAACGGGTAAAAGCGCGCCAGCCACCACCAAAGGCCCACAACCAGCGCCCCGCCTCCACCCACCAGCAACCAGAGCAACACGGTGAGCGGACGGCTCAACAGGTTGGGGACACCCAGCCAGTCCAGAGGATGAAGCCAAAGCAGCCAGATGTGGCTCGTGAGTAGAGCAGCCCCACCCCAACCAGCCGCCGGCATCAGGCCTTGGGCAATAGAGCGGCGACTCACGGCCTCCCAGAGGGGAACCAGGGTCAACCACAGCAGCGGAGGCGCCCCCCAAGGGACCACACTGAACCCAGCCAGCGCTCCGGCAACACTGGTCAGGCCAAGGGAGACGCATGGGTGAGCCAGGGTCGCCCTTAACGTCGTAAGGTGTTTTGCCATGCTGGCCTGGGTTGCATGCATCCGTTCAGCCCAAGTCAATGTAGACAAACGCCCCCAGTGCCCATGGTTCCCTGCGGTTGAGCCGTACCCCGCCTCTCGAGAGGGTGGTGGTCCGTACAGTACAGACAGGGGCCTTTGTCACGAGAATAAACCCCATGGCCGTCCGTTTCCTTATCCTTATGGCCACCCCCAGGGGTCTGGTGGATGCTTGATCAGCCGCTGAACCCATGCTGTTGGCAATCTCAACTATCTTCTCATAGTTCAGATAGCATCAACACTAAGATGATTAGGTTAGGATATGAAGTGTACCCATCGAGTGTCTAAACATGCTTCGAGGTCCTGAACTGCTGTCCAAAGTCAAAGAGCTGGGTTCTATGCCCAAATCAGAGGTGGTGCGGGCATGTGGCTACGTTAGCCCCCGCAAGGACGGCTCTGGCTCTCAGCGTCTAAACTACACGGCCTTCTATGAGGCCCTGCTGGAAGCCAAGGGGATGAGCTTCGGTGGCGCTGGAGAAAGCGCTAGCCGTAGAGATTCAGTAGGCCGCAAGCTCAGCTACATTGCCAAGGTGCATTTCAACGGCAACTTACTCGTCGGCAAGGCCTACACCTCTGTGCTGGGGTTAAAGCCAGGAGACGAGTTTGACATCAAGCTGGAACGGAAAGGCATTCGCCTTATCCCCAAGCATCGCTCGGAAGACATGATGGCAGGTGCATCTGTCCCTGGGGAAGCGCCGAAGGAACCATCCGCTACCGCTCCCGTATCTCCCACTCCACTCCTGGAACTGGAGACAACAGCCTCCGTTGCCTCCCAGGATGCTCCGGTGGCCGCTCCGGCTGCGCCTCCAGCACTCCCCGTTGCCCCGGCGCCAATTCCAACGCCAATCCCGATTGCGCCTCCAGCTCCAGTGGCCGCTCCGGCTGCGCCTCCGGCGCTTGACGCCCCTCCCGTCCCACAGCCTGCGCCTGTCGCCTCCTCCGCACCGGCCAATCCCCCCAGCACCGCTCCACAGCAGCCCTCACCCCAAGCATCCCCCGTGGATTCGTGGGAAGACTCCTTGCGCAAGCTGGATCAATCCTCCCGTCCAGAGCGTTGGGATGCCTGATGCAAGCCAGCAATCCCCGGTCTGCCGGGGATTGCTCTTGTCCGTGGGGCAGGTTTTTCCGCTGAGAAGAACCTGTCTCTGCGTCACAGAGTTTGGTTCACCGAATGCGGTCAATGGCTTTTGCCAGGTTGAAATCTTTCTCGGTTAGCCCACCGGCGTCATGTGTTGTGAGCAGTACCGTACAACGCCCCCAGCCAATCTCCAGGTCCGGATGGTGGCCCTGGTTTTCCGCAAGAGGCGTGATGGTCTGTGCGAAGGCCATGGCGTCCACAAAGTCCCTGAACGTTCCACGGAGAACCAAGTGCTTCCCTTGACGTTGCCAGCCCGTACCCAGCTCTTGCAGTTTGGTGTTGATTACGGCTTCCTCAAGCGCCATGGCGAGAAGTCCCTAGCTTGTGTGGGCACGCTCAGTATGTCACACGCCAGGCTGGAGACTGGCCGGAAAACGATGCCCCTGGCCAGGAGTTCTGGCCAGGGGCTCTCGTCGGGTCCGGTGATTATCGGAACCTCAGCGATCTGTCACAGCTCGCGCTGCTGAAGGCAGCACGAAGACATGTTAAGAGGCTTTCTCCGCAAGCGGCAGACCCTCGACGATACAACTGTGGGACACAAACACCTCCTCCCGATGGGGGATAAGTCTCAGCCGGCGAGGCTTTCGGGATGACGTGAACCTTGTGGAGGGCCAGTAGTCGTCCCACCTGCTGCTGAGTGAACAAAGGTAGCTTACCGGAAAAGCCGTCAGCTTTGCTTTGCCGTTGGGGTCATCTCCCCGTGGATTCAGAGAGCGTTACCACGTGGGAGGACCTCTTCAGGGAATAGGAAGCGTTCGTGAGG
>VXNS01000014.1 GCA_009840445.1 Synechococcus sp. SB0662_bin_14 | reverse complement strand
TTTTGATCCAGCGGGTGACGGTGCGCTCCACGTCAAACATGGCGCCGGCGTAGGGGCGGCGGCGCACGGAACTGAAGGGCAGCCGCAGTGCATAGCTGATGGCGTGGGCCAAGCGGCCGTCCGCACAGGGGCTCACGTCCAGCAGGTGAAAGCCACAGTCCTGGACAAAGGCGTCAAAGGCACTGTCTTCCGGGCCGCCAAGGGGATTGTTGGCGAAAAAGGCCTCACTGGTGCGCTTGTAGGTCTCGAACACACACCAGGCAAACAGGCTGCGCATGTCCAACTGGGTCACCCAGGCCTTGGCCAGCACGTCCTCCGGCAGGGAAAACCCGAAGGCATCCATGGCCAGGGCTTGGGCCTTCTGCTCAAAATCCGGTTCGTGCTGGAGTGCGGAGATCCTCTTGAGCACCTCCACGATCTTGTCGAAGCTGCTTTTGACCTGGTTGTCGTAGGTCCACAGCCATTGATTCCGCTCCCGGTTGGTGAGGGGATGGAGGGGTCCCATGGCAGCAACCGGTTGTGCTGGTTGAGCAGTGCCGAGGCCGGGTGACGCCAGGGCATCCACGGGTGAGCGGCCATCACGGCGGGGTGGCCGACGCCGTGGCGCCGTAGGCCCCAGGAGCTGATAAGGATCGCGGCGAGCAGGCATGAATCAACCGCGGGCTCCGCCGGAGAAGGTCACCACAGCCCCCTTGTCGGTGTTGCCGCTGGAGCCGGTAATGGGGCTCAGGGGCACCTCCGTCTCAGCGTTGCGCTTCAACTGGAAGGCATGCATGGCGGACATGGGACCCGGCCTGGAGGGGTTACGCCGGCGGGACGAGGGGCCTTCCGTGCCCGTAACCCGGTCGTTGCGGGACCAGTCGTCCCCGGAAATCCGCACCCCCTGCACCATGCCTTCGCCGGTGACCCGGGATGGGGCCGCTGGCGTCACCGGGGCGGGGCTGGCGTTGCCAGAGGAGGCGGTTGCCCTGGCCGCCAGTGGCTGGAGCGGGTTCCGTGACGGCAGCGACACGTTGGCGCCACGCTGATCAAAGCGGAACTCTTCTGTCCCCGTCACCCGGCCGCCCGCCATGCCGAAGGGGCCGGTGATGCGGGTCCCCCCCCGCTCATAGAGGGTGCCGGTCACCCCTGTGGCCAGACGCCGTTTCTGCTCCGTGTGGGCTGCCCGAAAGGGAGACGAGACGGTAAAGCGGGTCCAGGGGGCCCCTTCCAGGGGCTGGGGCAAGTCTGCCGGAACCCCATCTCCATCTCCCTGGCCACAAGCACTCTGGAACTGATCGGCGCCCACGTAGGGGGTGCCGCTGACGGGCTCGCAAGCTCCTCGCTCCGCACCCGTCATGACGCCACCGATTCCCGGTTGCAGGCCGGTCATGGGTTGCCCAGGGGTGCCAGGACCGGTGGGGGTGCGGGCCACAATGGTGGTCTGCTCAGGCTCGCTGCAGAAGTTGCCGGCCTGCTCTAGACCCGCATAGGGGGTGCCGGTGACGGCCTTGCAGGTGCCGGGCTCGTCACCCGTGACCAAAGGGGAGTGGCCTGTACTGGTTCCGGACACGGTCTGGTTGCGGTTGGTGGTGCTCAGCCCCACCTTGGCCGCCTCCGGGGCAGGCCGGCCCTGGCAAAATGCGTCGTATTGCTGGCGACCCACGTAGTCGTCACCGGTGACGTTTTTGCAGGCGCCCGGTTCATCGCCGGTGACCTTGGCGGAACGTCCCACCTCGTTGCCGGTGACGGCTGAACCCCGCAGGGTGGAGAAGCTGCGCACCTTTGCCGGCGCCGGTCCACGGCCAATTTCCGGGGTGGGGTTCATGTATTGGGAGCCGGTGAGTTGACGGCCACTGCCCGGTTCATCGCCGGTGACCTTGGCGGAACGGCCCACCATGACGCCGGATACCCGCTGCTCCGACTGGGTCCGGGCCTGTCCCACCTTGGCGGGTTGGGGCTGGGTGGGGCTGCCGCACCAGGCTTCACCGTGGTCGCCCGAGAGGTACTGGGTGCCGGTGACGGACTTGCAGGTGCCCGGTTCATCGCCGGTGACTTTGACGGAGCGGCCCACCTCCGTCCCCGTGACCGTGTTGCCGTAGCCGGTGGGGGTCACCCCCACCTTGTGGGGGCGGGAGGGCACTTCGCTCTGGCAATAGGCCTGGAACACGTCAGCTCCCATGTATTCCGTCCCGGTGATGGTGCGGCAGGTGCTGGCTTCGTTGCCGGTGGTCTTGACGGAGCGGTCCGTGCGGGTGCCGGTCACGGTTTGCCCCGACGGGGTGGTGCTGGCCCCCACCTTCCAATGGGCGTCAGCCGCCTGGCTGGGCTGGTCGTTGTCTTTGGGTCGGTTCATGCCACGGCGGGGACCACAGGGGCGCTTGTTGTTGCCCTTCACGCACTGGCCGGCGGAGCCGGAGCGGGCCTTCAGCTCCCGAACCCGTTGCGCCAACTCCCGGCCGGAGAGTTCCGGGTTGCCCTGGCGGGCCACCGCAGCACTGGAGGCGCTGGTGGGGGCATTGGCGGATTTGCCGTGCTTGGACATGGCCAGCCGGCGGGCCAGCACCAGGGCGCGGCTGGGGTTCTTGGCGTTGTTCGCCTTTGGCGCCTTCAGACGGGCTTCAGCGGCGCTGCGGCGACCCGTTGCTGAAGACGATGAAGACGCCAGGCTCAGCGTTCTATTGCTATTCAGTGTTTGCACCCCCTCCCCGGGGCGCTTCTGGCAGTCGCAGGTGTGGCTTGCATCTTGACGGTCAGCGGTGACCGGCTGTGGTGTGGTGCGGGAGGGACGGCGCACCTCTGTGCGAATCCGGTCTTTGCCGGTGCCGTTGCGTTTGCCTTGCTTGGAGAGTGCCTGACGTCGCGCCAACGCCAGGTCCCGGGTGGGATTGGAAATTTTGCGGGTGTTCAGGCTCCGGGCCGTGGGCGGGGCGACGGCGGCAGGCTGGGAAAGGACTGTGGGGCGAGGGCGAGGCGCTGGGGTGACAGACCTGGTGGCAGGTTGGACCTTGGATTGGGCGCTGGAGCGGCCCCGCTTGGGGCTCTGGGCGTCGGAGATATTGCGCTGGCGTGTTTTTGCGTAGCGCGAGGCGGCAGCCTTCCCTGCAGTGGAGAGGGCTTTGCGGCGCTCAAGTGCTGATTGACGGCTTGCCGTGGTAACCATGTCCGCCTCGGTGTGAATGGGGGGAAAGCAATAAAAGGTTCAGCACGGCGCCGAATCGTTGGCGCCGTGCTGAACAGGATCAGGCGCGGCCTTCAAAGACCACGAAGGCTGTGCCCTGTGTCTGGGTGTAGGCGTCGTAACCCGTCAGGCGAACGTGGTGATCGGGATAGGCGCGATGACAGGCTTCAAGCTCTGCAACAATCGCACCCAGTTCCGCTTCGCCGAAGAAGGGCAGCTTCCACAGGGACCAGTAGTTGCGCATGGAGGCGCTGGGGTGGACATGCTCAATGCATGGTGTCCAACCCTGGGCGATGACGTAGGCGATCTGTTCGTAGATCTCCTCCTGGGTCATCGCTGGCAGGAAACCGAAGGTTTCCAGTGTGGCGACGGTTTGATAGTCGACCACCGAGCTGAAAGGCATGGATCCGTTTGCGCGAGTGGTTGGGGTGATGGTGGGGATCAGAGGTCAAGCTTGTCGACGGTGTCGAACTCGAACTTGATCTCCTTCCAGGTGTCCAGGGCGATGGCCAGCTCGGGGCTGCTCTTGGCCGCCTCGGTGAGGATGTCCCGGCTTTCCTTCTCGAGCTCGCGGCCGGCGTTGCGGGCCTTGACGCAGGCTTCCAGGGCCACCCGGTTGGCGGCGGCGCCAGCGGCGGATCCCCAGGGATGACCGTGGGTACCGCCACCGAATTGCAGCACGGAGTCGTCCCCGAAGATGGTGACGAGGGCGGGCATGTGCCAGACGTGGATGCCACCGGAGGCCACGGCGAACACACCGGGCATGGAGGCCCAGTCCTGATCAAAGAAGTTGCCCCGGGTGCGGTCTTCCGGCACGTAGGACTCCCGCAACTGGTCAATGAAGCCCAGGGTGGTTTGACGGTCCCCTTCCAGCTTGCCCACCACGGTGCCCGTGTGCAGGTGGTCGCCACCGGAGAGGCGCAGGCACTTGGCCAGCACACGGAAGTGGATCCCGTGCTTGGGATGGCGGTCGATCACCGCGTGCATGGCCCGGTGGATGTGCAGCAACATGCCTTTGCGGCGGCACCACTTGGCCAGACCGGTGTTGGCCGTGAAGCCGCCGGTGATGTAGTCGTGCATGATGATGGGCATGCCCAGCGCTTTGGCGTGCTCGGCCCGGGCATACATCTCTTCCGGTGTGGCCGCGGTGCAGTTGAGGTAGTGGCCCTTGCGCTCGCCGGTCTCCTGCTCCGCCGTTCTCACCGCTTCGGCAACAAAATCAAAGCGGTCCTGCCAGCGCTGGAACGGCTGAGAGTTGATGTTCTCGTCGTCTTTGGTGAAGTCCAGTCCGCCCCGCAGGCATTCGTAGACCACCCGGCCGTAGTTCTTGCCCGACAGGCCCAGCTTGGGCTTGATGGTGCAGCCCAGCAGGGGCCGACCGTACTTGTTCATGCGGTCCCGTTCCACGGCGATGCCGTTGGGGGGGCCCATGCAGGTCTTGATGAACGCCAGGGGGAAGCGGATATCCTCCAGGCGCAAGTGGCGGAGGGCCTTGAAGCCGAACACGTTACCCACCAGGGAGGTGAGCACGTTGGTGATGGAGCCCTCCTCGAACAGGTCGAGGGGATAGGCAACGAAGGCGTAGAAGGACTCGGGGTCCGTGGGCACGTCTTCGATGCGGTAAGCGCGACCCTTGTAGAACTCCAGATCCGTGAGAAGCTCGGACCAGACGGTGGACCAGGTGCCGGTGGAGGATTCGGCGGCCACCGCGGCGGCCACTTCTTCCCGGGGAACGCCTTCCTGACCCGTGCATTTGAAGCAGGCCAGAATATCGGTGTCGAGAGGGACGTAGTCGGGAGTCCAGTAGGTATCCCGGTACTCCTTCACACCAGCGTCATACTTTTTGCTCATGGGCTTGTGATGAAAGGGGACGTGAGATGGGAGTTAGCTCAGTCCTTCATGCCGGAGCCGGCAGGTGTCGGTCCATTGCCGAGAACGGGTTCAACTTCGCGATGAGGACGGGCGATGATGTGGGCCGCAACCAGGCCATCTCCGACCCGCTCACAGGCATCCGCACCGGCCCGCACAGCAGCGTTGACTGCGCCGGTCTCACCGCGGACCAGGACGGTCACGTAGCCACCGCCGACAAATTCGCGGCCGATGAGGCGCACTTCTGCGGCCTTGGTCATGGCATCGGCTGCCTCAATGGCAGGAACGAGGCCGCGGGTTTCGATCATGCCTAGGGCGATGCCCATGGTTTCATTGGCCATTGCCTAATTCCGTGGGGGGAATGTTCATGGCTGACTTTCTCTGCTGAAGTCTCCATCCGTCAAGGGATTTGAGGCCGTTTTGGCATCAGGAGTTCTTGACAAAGTGATTAGTATTGCTTATAGGTCCCTCCATGACTAAGAAGTTGTACTTAGCAAGATGGGAGAATCCACACAAATTTCCGTGGCAACGGCCACCAAAGTCCATGGTCAGCACACCAGATGGATCCCCTGGTGACGAGATCCTGACTGAATCAGTTGCTGCGGCTGTGGGCGTTGATGACGGCGATGGCCTCCATGGCCGCTGCCGCCGCCTCCTCCACGTCCCCCTCCCGCCCCGCCATGGTGAGCCGCCCAAAGGCGCCCACGGCTTTCACGTCCACCAGGGTGATGTTGGAGGCTTTCTCCGCCTCGTTGGCGGCATAGAGCACGTATCCCGCCGGCTCGGTCTCCAGGATGAACATGCTCATGCCCGCCTCGATCATGGACCCGCGGCGGTTCTGGCGGTTGATCAACACCGCATGGTCCGCGGTGATGGCGCGGATCACCTCGTACCAGGTGACGTCACAGTGGGTGCGGTCCTCCACCCGGCTGCCGATGGCCGACAGCACAGCGTCACCGGAGTGGAGCACGTTGCTCTGGTCCAGGTGGTAGAGAGCCAGGGAACCAAAGGCCCGCTCCACCACCATCTGCCCCAATCGCACGGTGCTGGCCTTCAGGGCAATATCCGTCATGCGATGCACCGCCAGCCCCGGCGCCACCTCCAACCAGAGACAGGCATCCCCGGGAATGGGCAAAAATCCCCCGGACACCGTGCCTGCATAAGCTGCCAACTGCGGCTGCAGGGAATCCAGGAACACGTAGCTGCGCAACTCGATCCTCTGGGCCGACTGGGGGGTGAGTCCAGAAGGAACGATGCCGCTGAGTCCCGTAATTCTTGGCTTTGGCCGCGAAGGCGCCATGCTGTTGCCGGAAGGGTGGACCGGCCTGGACTCCAGGCCCCATTCCCCCACGGAATCGGCAAGCACAGGAGATGCCACAACCCTAACACGCTCCAGCGGTGACCACGATCAACCGGGGAGGCCGCTAGAGCAGGGCTGTGGCAAACCATGGTTCCTGATCTGATGGTTGATCACCCAAGGAGAAACAGCAAACTCCTGGCCCAGGTCATGGATTACGTTCTCCTCCGCCCCCCGATCAGCGAGGCGAGGGCGCAGGGATTCAGCCGGCGCCAGGAGTTCTGCTGCGAAGGCCCTGGATCGTGCCTGGCGCATCGTATCCATGGAGGTGAGGATGCCCAAGCCGGCTTCTGATCGGCCCATATAGTCCCCGAGGGCGCGGGCGAGGACAAATCGCTTGGCAGTAGTTTCTCTCCTCTGACTCGTGATGGCACAGGCTGGCCCACCTGCTGCGACCAGACCTTCTATGCGGCTGGACGGCATGGCAGTTTCCCGGTGATGCAAGGCAGGTTGCCCCGGCGCGGCAAAATCAAATTGGCCATCCCCATGGCTCAGAGCACGGCGCAGTGACCTGGCCAAGGCATAGCCCTGCTGCCAAGGCGTGGTCATCGGCACAGGTGGCAACCCATCGCGGATGGCTCCCCATTCGTTGCCGTTGTCCTCATCTTCAAGCCATGCCCGTGTGTGATCCAGCCATCGGGAAGCACCAGGGAGGGTTGCTTCGTCCAGGCTGGCGAGCATGTCCTCGCGAATTGCCGTCTCGGTGCGTTGCCAGAAAGCAATGATTGCCTCTTCCATATCCTGTTCAACGGCAAAGGGATCCACCCCGAGCAGGGCAGCCGCACGGCAAAACTCATCCTCTTCAGGGTCAAGTGCCTTGATGGTGTCCCATGCGTCCTGGAGATCAGAGACAACCGAATCCTGCCGATGGCCAAAGTTGCGCAGCCGTTCCAGAACGGCCTCGACAACTCCTCCCAACTCCTCCTGCAATTGATCACAGGCAACCCTTACCTTCCCCTCCGCCACAAACTCGATCCGGGCATGTTGAGGCTGCCAAGGGGTCCATCGCAACTGCTCCATGGCGTCCGACGAAGGAACCATGGTCAGTTTTGGCCAGAGAAACCCGTCCCCGGCAAACGCCAAGTTATGGCGCTGCTCAAAACCGGGCTTTTGCCTGGCCATCTCCCCAGTCGTGTCCGGAAGCTCATGCCAGAGGTGGCACCAGTTGCCAACCACCCATTCCGCCACGCTGAGGAGAGGAACCACAACGTGGTCGCGCCGCGCATTGTTCCTGCGGTCATACACGGCCGTCACCGCTTCCCCGTTCACCCGAATCCATAACTGCGCCATGGTCTGCCCCATCACTCCATCCGGTGACGGAGCAGCGTCCACCCAGTCGAAAGTAAAGGAGACAGTCATGGCAACCCTTGGACTGTCTGTGTTGGTTGTAATGGGTAGCCGTGGTATTCACCGGAATCCCGTGGCCCCTCACGGGCTTCGTAGATGGTTTCTCTATCTTGATCCCGGTGCCAGACGTAGCGGGGATATTGACTCCCCCAACGACCAGCATGACCAGCTTCCACCGCCTGACGAAGCCAAGCTTCGACACAACCACGGTTGTTGATCAGTTCCGTGGGACAGATGGTTGCATCCGGACGATAGGCTGACTGAATTCTTCCAGCAATGCTGATACGGTGGTAAGGGCTGCCGACATAGCGACACGACCGCGCCACCCGCTGGAGGTCAATGCCGTCCGGTGGTCTCTCCACCTTGCGCATCTTTTGGATTGTTCCTTGGTGGCCCTTTGCCAAGGTTTCCTCAATGGGGCTTCTCCACTCAAATATCCTCCAATGGTAGAAGAATCCTGTTGTTTCAGCAGCATTAGGTGACACAAGCCTCTTTCAAGACCTTGATGGTAGCCTGCTGCCCTGGAACCCTCATGGTGACTGCCGTTGCTGGTTGATGAGAAGACGCTGCGGCAGAAGCTGGCCAAGGTGGAGGAACTGTTCCGGCGGGCCGGCAGTCCCGGGGAACGGGCGGCAGCGGAGGCGGCAATTGGGCGATTGCATGCCCGCCTGGACCGTGCAAGCAAGGATCAGGAACCGGAGGTGGAGTTGAAGTTTTCCCTCCCGGACCGATGGTCCATGCGGCTGTTCATTGCCATCTGCCGCAAGCACGGTGTGCGTCCTTACCGTTATGCACGGCAACGGCGCACCACCATCATGGCCCGTGCTCGCCCAGGGGACTTCAAACGGGTGGTCTGGTCAGAGTTCCGCCAACTCCATGACGAACTGGAGCGTTACTTCGAGGACGTGTCCGATCAACTCATCACCCGGGCCATGGGTTCCGACGGCAACGACAACACCGTGGATGCAAGGTAAGGGAGCCGAACCGAGGGTGGATACCCCTACCTGAACCGGGTCCGCCATTGGCTAAAACAGCATTGCAAGTCATCCGGTGTCCCAATGCTTCCCCCCGTCTTTGCCGCCTGCCTGGGCCAGGATTGGCCCAGCCGTGACCGCCATTACAAACAAGCCAAGCTCCACATGCTGAAAAGCTGGCGGGATAGCCTGGAGCGCAAGCTGGCGGCTGTCAACTCCGTGATCGGCAAGCTGGAAGAACAACTCAGCCGGGAACCCGCTGCTTGAGCGCGGCTGCGGGGGCCTCACCCACGGCCCGCAGCACACTCAACACGTCACCCCCTGCCGCTAACCAGGCGGGATTGGTGCGATCCGTCACCAGCACCATCCCGGCAAAGCCCAGGGCATTGATGTTGACGCCCTGATGTTCGTCCCGTCGCCGGGGAACGGTGATGAACCAATCAGGCGTGATCAGCAGGTTGTAGGCCCCCTGGGGTTGACTG
Source organism: Synechococcus sp. SB0662_bin_14 (assembly GCA_009840445.1). Taxonomy (GTDB): domain Bacteria; phylum Cyanobacteriota; class Cyanobacteriia; order PCC-6307; family Cyanobiaceae; genus Synechococcus_B. The sequence goes on along the minus strand of VXNS01000014.1, from coordinate 28,408 downwards.
TGCTCCTTGGCGGAGCCTCGCCCCAGGGACGCCAACTGTTGCCCGTAGATTCTGGCCAGGGTGGCGGCCAGGTCCCCGTCCCGCTTCGGCAGAGATGTTTTACGCAGCCGCCAGGGATAGACCCCGTCCGGTTGGTTGATCCAGGCCTCCCAGGGGAAGCAGGGCTGGCCCGGTAGTCTGGGCAGCAGTTGGAGATGGCGATGGGGCTGACTGGCGCCCGCCACCGGGCCGCTGTTGAAAAAGACCAGTCCGTCATGGCGTTCCAGGAGGGCTGCTGCTGCCCGCCAGTCTTCCCCGTTCAGCCAACCCGACTGGGGGTGGTCCCCGTTGGTGATGAGCAGCAGATGGCCGGGGCGGACGGGGTATTTGTTGAGCAGGAGCGTGTGGGCTGGCCCCCAGGTTCTCAGCACCAACCGTTGATCCGGCGGCAGGAAAGGGTTGGCTTGGCGCTGGGGTGCGATGGCTTGGGGGTGCCTCCCCACCAGGCGGCGCACCTCCGCCCCTGCCGTCCTGGGGAGTTTCAGCAGGGTTGTGGGCATGGGACAGAGGGCCCCCTGTTCCAGGGCCGTTGTCCCCACAGCTTGGGCCCGCGCCGCCAGCCACTGGCCATCCACGTGGTTCCAGGGGTGCCTTGGGGCCGTCTTCCCTGCGCTGGCGTCCTCTTGGGCCATGGACGTGCTCAAGGAAGCAGGTCTTCCCACGACCATTGGCCGCCGGGCTCCAGGTTGGCCCGCAACTCTCCGCTCCACACCAGCGCAGTCTCCCCCTCCAGGACCACCTGATCCTTGCCCCTCTGCCACAGCCGCAGGTGGCCGCCGCGACGGGACACCTGCCGAGCGTTCAGCAGGGTGCGCCCGGTGCGGGCCAACCAATAGGGGGTAACCAGGGCATGGGCTGAACCCGTGACCGGGTCCTCGGGAATCCCGGCCTGGGGGGCAAAGAAGCGCAGGAGATAATCAGGGAATTCTGCCCCTGCCGTGGCGGGGTGGCCGGCCTGCATCACCACCAGTCCCAAACAGGGCCGTTGGCGCAAGCGGTCCTGGTCCAGCGCCAGCGTGGCCAAGGGGAAGGCGCTCTCCACCAGGGCCACCTCGTAGCGGAGAGACGAGGTCCAGCGCTGCTGGACGGCGGTCCCCAACAGTTGATCCAATCCGGAATCCAAAGGGGCTTGGTGCAGTTGACCCATGGGCAGTTGCACACGAAAACCCGCCCCCCGCTGTTCCACCGGCAGCGGCCCGCTGCGGCTGTGGAGATCCATGGCCTGGCCAGGGGCCAACACCCCCCAGTGGGATAAAGCCCTGGCTGCCGCCATGGTCCCGTGACCACAAAGGTCCACCTCCAGCGTGGGGGTGAACCAGCGCAGCAGCCACCGCCCCTGCAGGTGCAGCAAAAAGGCTGTTTCCGACTGGGCGCATTCCGCCGCCAGGGCCTGTAGGGATTGGCCCGTCACCGGGCCGCTGAGCAGCACCACTGCCGCGCCGTTGCCCCTGAAGGGCTGGGTGGTGAACGCGTCAACCTGGGCAATGCGCATGTGGGTCAGGCTAGACCATCTTCACGAGGAGTTGCTTGAACACCTGCTCGGCCTCCTGGGGGCTCAGTTGGTGGCGGGGAAGCTGGCCATCCAGGGAACGGATGGGACGGCAACCGATGCTGTTGAGGAGAAAGCCGCCCCCGGCCAGCAGCATGGGGCGGCTGACGGGGTGCTCACGGCAGTGGGGCTGCCGCAGGAGCTGCCCCCGCATGATGCCGGGCAGGCAGCCCTGATCCAGCCCTGGCGTCAGCCAGTCCATCCCCTGCCGGATCCAGAGATTGGCGGCGGTGCCACAGCAGTAGTGGCCGCTGCTGCTGAGGAGCAGGGCGTCCTCGGCAGCCGCCGTCCGGGCTTCGCGCCGGGCGATGACGGCGTCGGTGTAGTTCAGGGTTTTGCAACGGCTGCTGGCGCAGTCCCCATGGCGACGCACCAGGCGGCTGGTGATCACGTCCACCGGCGCAAAGCAGGGGGTGACGGCATGGAGGTGGAGCCAGAGGCGCGGCTGTTGGGGTTGGGGAAGCGCCAGCCCCCGCTGGCCAGGACCACGGCTGACGGTGATCCGCAGCGCCGCCTGGCTACTGGGGGAGCCCAGGCGCCGGAAGCCTTCCGCCGCCAGGGCTTGAGTCGGGCCAGGGTCCGGTTCAGGGGCCAGGCCCAGCAAGGCGCAGCCCCGCTGCAGCCGTTGCCAGTGTTGCGACCACAACACTGGCCCGTCCGAGCGCCACAGCAGGGTTTCAAAGATCCCGTCCGCCAGGTTCAAGCCCCGGTCGTCCAGGGGCACGGTCAGGCGCCCTGGCGCATCCCATCGCCCCGCAAACCAGGCCAGGCTGTCTGCAGGAGGTTCCCTCATGGCGCGGGCTCCAGCACCTGGAGGAGGGGCGCCATTTTGAGGTGCATTTCCCGGGTTTCCGCGGCTGGGTCCGAGTCGTACACAATGCCGCAGCCGGCATGGGCCCGCAGGCGACAGCCCTTCTGGATCACGGTGCGGATGATGATGTTGCTGTCCAGGCTGCCGTCCAGACCCAACCGGAACAGGGAGCCGCAGTAGGGTCCCCGGGGCAGGGGCTCCAACTCCGCCAGCCGCTGGCAGGACCTCACCTTGGGCGCCCCCGTGACGGAGCCGCCGGGCCAAGCGCTGCGCAACAGATCCACCACGTCACGGTCGGCCCGCAACCGGCCGGTGACGACGGAGGTGAGATGATGCACCTGCCGATAGCTCTCCAGCCCCGCCAGGGTGGGCACGGCAATGGTGCCGGGACGGCAGACACGGCCCAGATCGTTGCGCAGCAGATCCACGATCATGAGGTTTTCAGCGCGATCCTTGCTGCTGGTGATCAACCCCACCGCCAGGGCCGCGTCTTGCCCAGGGTCCTGGTGGCGGGGGCGGGTTCCCTTAATGGGCCGGGTTTCCACCCAGCCGTCGCCCCCCACCCGGAGAAAACGTTCGGGGGACGCCGAGAGCAGAGCATGCTCCCCATGGACCACCAGCCCCGCAAAGGGTGCGGGACTCTGCTGACGCAGACGGCCGTAGAGCCCCAGGGGATCCGGTGGGCTGGGCAGGGTTACCTCACAGCAACAGCTCAGGTTGGCCTGGAAGACGTCCCCTGCCCCGATCCGTTCCTTGAGTTGCACCACTTGCCGGGCAAACTCCCCGGCGCTGGTGTGCCATGTCCAGGCGCCCTGCACTGCCTCCGGCTCCTCCTCTGGAGCAGGGGGAGGTGCAGGGGCAGTCCAGAGGTGGGCAAGTGTTTCCTGGCGCCGGGCCGCCAGGGTGGTGCTGCGCTCCCATCCCTCGCCGGTGAACCCATGGCTGACGGCAAACACCTGCCGCTCCAGTAGATCAAAGCAGAGCAGGGGATCGTGAAGTCCGGCCCAGAGGAGGGGCTGATCGGGCCGCCGCCATGGGGGGTGGCGCTCCAGCCAGGCACCCGCTTCGAAGCTGAGCCAGCCCATCCACCCGCCCATGAAGGGGCACGGCCCGGATGCGGGAGTCCAACTCCCCCGCTCCGGCAACCCCTGGCGCAGGAGGGTGAAGGGATCGTCTTCGTCCGCTTCTGCGCAGGAGGCGGAGAAGCCAGGCCCCCAGGAGGGCCAGCTTTGGCAACAGAGTTGGCGAACAGGCCCGACGCCCAGAAACGACCACCGGCTGGCGCCGTCCTGCTGGCGGCCTGGCGCGTCCACACAACCAGGATGCGTGTCCAGCAACACCAGCCCATCACGGCCCCACCGGCTGGCCAGAAGCTGGGCGGCGCCGTAGGGCTCCCGCCAGGGCAGTGGTCTCACCAGGGGGAGGGGCACGGCCTTGCAGGCTTCAACCCAAGCCGAGCCAATGAATCACCGTGGAGCCGGTGCAGAGTTCAAGGGCGGCAATCACCAGAATGCCCACCATGGCAAACCGCCCGTTGATGCGCTCCGCATAGCTGCTCCACCCGAAGGCCGGCGCCTCGTTGGTGGTGGCGCTGGACAGGGGCGGAGAAGACTCCTCCGGGGCTGGGTTGCCGGGATCGGCAGCGGCAGAGTCTGGCATGGGGGAAGGCTCTGGATGCCCTTCATCCTATTGGTTGGGGTATCCCATCAGGCCGGGCTCATCCCGTAACCACTGGCAGGCAGCAGGCGCCAGGCTCCGGAGCCGTCCAGTTCCAGAACGTTGTCGTGAAACGCGGTGAGGGTGGGGCGGTGGCCCACACTGATGAAGGCGATGTTGCGCTCCGTCAACAGGTCGTAGAGGAGGCGTTCCGTCTTCACGTCCACCGCGCTGGTGGCCTCGTCCAGAACCACGTAGCGGGGGGAATTGAGCAGCAGACGGGCAAAGGCCAGCCGTTGCTGTTCCCCCAGGGAGAGGAGCCGTGGCCAGTCCTGCTTCACGTTGAAATCCGGATAGCGCTGCACCAACGCCCCCAGGTTCACCAACTCCAGCACGGATCTCAGGTGGTCGTCGGAAAACAGGGCCGGATCCGGCTGCTGGGGATAGCAAAGCTGTTCCCGCAGGGTGCCCAGGGTCATGTAGGGCTTTTGGGGAATGAACAACAACTCCCCCGGCTGGGGAGATTCCACCGTCCCCTCCCTGGGGCTCCACAGACCGCTGACCATGCGCAGCAGGGAGGTTTTGCCACAACCGGACGGCCCCACCACCAGCAGGTGCTCGTTATCCCCCACGCTGAGGTTCAGGTCTTCAATCAGCACGCGATTGGTCTGGGGCGTGGCAAGGGTGGCATGGCGCACCACCAGGCCGTCCCCGCTGGGAACCGCTTGTTGGGCTGCTCGGGATTGCCGGGCTGCCTCTTCGATGTTGGTTTGAAAGCCGGCAAGACGGCCGATGGAGGCGGAGAAGCGGGCCAGGGCGTCGATGTTGGCAATAATGAAGAAAAGAGAGCTTTCCACCAAACTGAAGGCCACGTTCGCCTGGGCAAAACCGCCATAATCCATCTCCCCACTCAAAATAGGCTCGATGAGAACCACATAGGGGATAAAGTTGGATCCGTAGAAGCTGGAGCGTTGAATCACCTTGATAATGGTTTCCCAGATAATCAGCAGGTTAAAGTTCTTCACCACAATCCCGAGGCGGCGTTTCGTTTCCTCCTGTTCCTGCTTCTCGCCACGGTAAAAAGCAATGGACTCGGCATTGTCTCGCACATGGACCAGTCCGTAACGGAAGTCAGCTTCATAGCGCAACTGATTAAAATTGAGCGTCACCAGTTTTCGCCCGGAAACAATCAAGATGGTGGAAGAGATGAAGGCATAGGCAAATAAAGCAAATGTCAATTCCGTACTGATGCTCCACAAAATGAGAATGTTTAGCAAAAATGTCAGGATGGAATCAAAAATGCTTAAGGTGAAACCAAGTGTTTGTACTGTAAAATCTCTGGTGTCATCTGCAATTCTTTGATCTGGATTGTCAATATCCGTAGCTTGTTCGTCATTGGGATTAATTCGATAATAGGCGCGATCCGTCATGTAGTCCGTAACCAGGCTTTTGGACAGCCACTCCCGCCAAAGAATGCCCAGTTTCGCTGTGAAAAAGAATTGGGATGAGCGAATGGGCAGCGCCACGATGAAGCAGATGGCATAGATCCACAGGTTTCTGTAACTGGCCTCCCCGTCTTTGGCAATGAGAGCATTGGTGAGATCCCGGGCAATGAAGGTGATTCCCGCATTGATGCCGTTCACCGCCAGGAGCATGAAGATGATGACCCCCAACAACAACCAGGGCAACCAGCGCCGTCGTCGCAATTGACGCCTCAGGGCAAAAAAGGACAGGCAACCAACGGCAAACAGTCCACAAAACAGCACACCCCACCAGCTTGACCAGATGACATCCAACGTTCCTTCCACGCCACCCAGGTAGGTATCCGTCAGTTGGGGAAGAATGCTGTGGACCCCGGCCATGAGGGCCGTCAGCAAAAACAGCACCACACCGCCGACGCATAAGATCAAGGCCACCAGCAGGCCGAGAAACTGCGAGCCGTTGGTCTCCTCCAGGGGAAGGAAGTAGGGCTGGGTCAGGCGGTGCAGCTTGCGGGTGAGGGCAAGAAAGTTGCCGAATTGACGACGTGACGGGATTAAAGGCATGAACAGGAAGCGCGCAGGGATGGGGGCGCCCTCACGGGGAGGGTCAACTGAGGAGAGGGTGGGCCGGCACGCCTATCCCGGTGGCCAGGTGAGGGGACGGCCCCCGATCACGTGGACGTGCAAATGGAAAACCGTCTGGCCGGCTTCAGCGCCGGTGTTGATAACCGTTCGCCACCCCTCCAGCTTTTCCTGACGCGCCACCTGGGCCGCCTTCAGCAACAGGTGCCCCAGCAAGGCAGCGGAACCATCCGGCGCCGTGGCCAGGCTCTCGATGGGCTCCTTGGGAATCACCAGCACGTGGACCGGGGCCTGGGGATTCACGTCCCGAAACGCCAGACACTGCTCGTCTTCATAGAGAATGTCTGCGGGAATCTCGCGGCGAATGATTTTGCTGAAGATGGTTTCAGCCACAGGACCAGGAGGGGGGAAGATTCAAGAGCAGCTTAGCGGAGGCCTTCGGAGCGGGATTGCTGCACCAGCTCCTGCAACTGCTCCAGGCTGGTGAACCCCGGCGCCAGGGTGTTGCCCACCACAAAGGCTGGCGTACCCGTGAGCCTGAGGGCACGGGCCAGTTGATTGGAGCGCTCCAGATGGGCGTCCACCTCCGGCGCGGCCATGTCCCGCCGCAGCTTGCTCACGTCCAGGCCCAACGTTCTGGCGGTGCTCATGACACTGGCTTCCGAGGCTTCGCCGGGAAGGTTCATCAAGGCCCGGTGGAAGGCTTGATACTGATTCTGTTGTTGTGCGGCAAGGGAGGCCCGGGCCGCAAACAGGCTCCCCTCCCCAAGGATGGGCCACTCCCGCAGCACCAGCCGAATCCGGTCGTCCGCCTCCAGCAAATCATGGAGGACGCCACTGTTGCGCCGACAGTGGACACAGTTGTAGTCAAAGAATTCCACAACGGTGACGTCCCCGTCCGGGTTGCCCAGCACCGGCCCATGGGGTGGGTGCAACAGTGCGTCCCGGTGGGTGGCCCTGGCCGCCCGGGCGGCCAGGGCCTGCTGGACCCGCTCACGCTCCTGCAGGATGGCCACCGCCTGGGTGACCACTTCGGGGTTGGCCCGAATGATCTCCAACACCAGCTCGGGCGATTCCCGCAGGGCATCCAGCGCCAAGCGTTTAATCTGCTGGTCCGTGTAGGGCTGCCCCATGGCGGGACCGGGGGCAAGACCCGCCACCAGGGCGGCACACAGCAGGGCAGGCCACAAGACGCGCCCCTGGGAAGCCGTACGATGCACTGTGATGACGGCAGCAAAGAAGCCTCAGCTTAGGGGGCCGCATCCTCCCCCCAAGGCAGCCCTTGCAGTTGCTGGGTGTGGTCTGTTCGACAGGCGGCTTCCAGGCGCGGCAGGTCAAGCTCGCTGAGCAACTCGGCGGCCGAGAGACGCTGCCGCCCGTCAAGGAGACCGACGCTGGCGGCCAGGGCGCCCACCGCCGCCGGAGCATCCCAACCGGCTTGCCGCAGAGCCTCGACGCCACCTGCTCCTGTGCGCTTGGCCAGCCGTTGCCCATGGCGATCCCGCAACAGGGGACCGTGCCAGTAGCGCGGTGGCGTTCCCCCCAGCTCTTCCATCAGGGCCACCTGCACAGCCGTGGTGGGCAGCAGATCCGCACCGCGGAACACCTGGGTGACGCCCATGGCCATCTCGTCCACAGCAGTGGCCAGGTGATAGGCAACGAACCCGTCGGCCCTGCGCAGCACCACGTCCCCCACCATGGTGGGCAACCAGCCCTCGGGCGCCGGTTGGAGCATCTCCGACACACGGCAGCGGCGGTTGGGGGCCCGCCAGCGCCAGCTTGGCAGCTTCCCTTGCTGTGGCCCCCAGTCCCGACGGTTGCGGCAGGTGCCCGGGTACAGGGGGGTGACCCCGTGGGGTGCGGAGACGGCAGCCAACATGCGGCGACTGCAGCGGCAGGGGAAGAGCAATCCACGCCGCCGCAGAGCGGATAATGCCTTGTGATAGCGCCAGCGGCGTTCGCTTTGGCGGTAAGGCCAGCAGGGTCCGCCGATGTCGGGACCCTCGTCCCAGTCGAGGCCGAGCCAGCGCAGGTCCCTCAGAACGGCCTCTTCCGCGCCTGGCTGGAGGCGGGGGTGGTCCAGGTCGTCGATTCTCAGCAGGAAGGCCCCACCTTGAAGGCGGCAATGGAGCCAGGCCAGAAGCGCTGTGCGCAGATTGCCCAGGTGGAGCGGACCGCTGGGGGTGGGTGCAAAACGTCCCCGAATCAGTTGGATCAGGCTCCTTCCTGCACCCGATCCTTGAACATCTTGCCGGGGGTAAAGGCGGGGACCCGCTTGGCCGGAATCTGGATCGGCTCGCCTGTCTTGGGATTCAGGCCTTGACGGGCTGATCGTTCACGGGATTCAAAGGAGCCAAAGCCAAGGATCGACACCTTGTCCCCAGCGACAACAGAGTTGATGATGGTGTCAATGGTTGCTTCTACCACACGGGAAACATCGGCCCGCTTCAGATCAAAATCAGAGAGATCAGCAGCAACGCTGTTGACAAGGTCGGCTTTGTTCATTGAGGAGAAGAGAGGAAAGATGCGCTGAGCAGGGCAATGCCCAGCCGAGGCATGGTCAATTCACGCTAAGAGATTCTGCCCCCAGAAGCAATCAAAAGCGCCCCCCAATGGGTGATTTTTGCTAACCGAGGGCATGGACCGCCGCCGCGCCTCCCCCTGGCGCCACTCACCACGGCAGGTTGGGGCCGCGGCCCGCAGCCCGCAGCGTCTCCAGGTCCAGGGCCGCCAGGGCGCTGGCGCCCTGGTCCACCAGTGCGGCCCCACGGAGGTGAACCAGACCCGTGCTGCAGGCAATCCACCCAGGTTCATCGGGGCCAAGCCACTGGCGCAACCGCGCCAGGCTGGTGAGGAGGCGGTCCCAGTGGAAGGTGTGGGCCGTGCGCACCGGCGCCACCCGGCCATCGGGTTGCGGTTGCAGCAGGCGACCACAGAAGAGCACGCTCCGACCACCGCGCCAATGGAGACAGCAGGAGCCGGGTGTGGGGCCAGGGGTCCAGTAGAGCGCCAGGTCATGGCCCAGCTTCTGCTCTTGACAAAACGTCCGCAGGGCCATGGTGGGCAGCAGATAGGCCTCCTGCTCCTGGATCCACACCTCCCAGCCCAGGCGCTGCACCAGCCGCCGCAGCGCCCCGTGGGCTGTGCGATGGGTCACCACAATCCGACCGTCCCCTTGGCCCGACAGCAGCGCCAGGTTGGCCTGGGTGATGTCCGGCACGTCCACCAGCACGGGTCCTGTGGAGGTGCGCAGCAGCCAGGCGACCGTGCCACGGCTCTCCCGGTTCGGGGCAAAAACCCAGAGGCCCTCCGCCACCTCCTGGGGGGAACGTCCCGCTGGCAGGGAATCGGCAGGGAACGGGTGCATGGACGTGGTGGCGATGCCGGAGCCGTGGACTTAGGGTTTAGCAGCGGCCTGACCATAGTGTGACTTCGACTTGGCTTGGTCGTCCTGGCCCCCTTGGCGCGGAGGTTGGCGCCGACGGCGTCAATTTTGCGGTGGTGGCGCCCCAGGCCACCCACATGGAGTTGCTGCTCTTTGACCAGGGCGACAGCCCCGCCCCCAGCCGGATCGTTCCCCTGGGACCGGCCCATCGCAGCGGTGACGTCTGGCATGTGTTCGTCAACGGCGTTGGTGTTGGCTGCCGTTACGGATACAGGGTCCATGGGCCACGGGAGGCAGGCTTCAACCCCGCCAAGGTGTTGCTGGATCCCTGTGCCCGGGCTGTGGACGGCTGGCAGGTGTACGATCACCAGGCCGGTCATGGCACACGGCCCAACCTGGACTGCTGTCTCAAGGGCGTGGTCACGGAGCGCCATCCGTTCGACTTCACGGCGGCGCCCCGACCGCGGCGGCCATGGCGGGAGACGGTCGTCTATGAACTCCATCCGGGGGGATTCACCCGTGGTCGGGGGGCGCCGGTTCCCCCTGGGGAAAGGGGCACGCTGCTGGGGCTGCGTCACCTGCTCCCCCACCTGAAATCCCTGGGGGTCACCGCCGTAGAGTTATTGCCCCTGCAGTGCTTTGATCCCGGCAGTGGCCCCCCAGGCCTCCACAACTACTGGGGCTATGCCCCCATCAACTGGTTTTCCCTCCATCCCGACTACGTGGTGGGCCATGACCCCCTTCAGGCCCGCCAGCAGATGCGGGCATTCGTGGCCGCCTGCCACCGGGAAAACCTGGAGGTTTTTGTGGACGTGGTCTACAACCACACCGCTGAGGGGGGAGACGATGGTCCCGTCATCAGTTGGCGAGGTTTCGGGAAGCAGCTTTATTACTTCTGCGATAGCAGCGGTTGCCATCAGGACGTGAGTGGCTGCGGCAACAGCATTGCGGCCAACCGTCCCCACGTGCAGCACCTGATCCTGGAGTCGCTGCGTTGCTGGGCCGTGGAGCTGGGTGTGGACGGCTTTCGTTTTGACCTTGCCGCGGCGTTAACCCGGGGGGACCAACTGGCCCCCTTGAAGGAGGCCCCGCTCTTCAGGGCCATGGCCGCGGATCCCCTGTTGGCGGATCTCAAGTTGACGGGTGAGCCCTGGGACTGTGGGGGGCTGTACCGGCTTGCCGACTTTCCCGCCCAGGACTTCGGCGTGTGGAACGGCCGTTTCCGGGATGACGTGCGCCGCTTCTGGAAGGGGGATCAGAACACCTGCTGGAACATGCGCCAGCGGCTCAGCGGCAACCGGGACTTATTTGCCGCGGCGGACGTGCAGCCTGGCCGTTCCATCCACTTTGTCACCGCCCACGACGGCTTTACACTGCAAGATCTGGTGAGCTACAACTGCAAGCACAATCTCGCCAACGGCGAAAATAACCGGGATGGGGACAATCATAACAATTCCTGGAATTGCGGTGTTGAGGGACCCAGCAGTGACGACCGCGTTCAAACCTTGCGGCGGCGCCAGGTGCGCAACCTGATCACCTCCCTGTTGCTGGCGCCGGGGGTTCCTCTGCTGTGGATGGGGGACGAGGTGAACCGCAGCCAGGGGGGCAACAACAACAGTTGGTGCCAGGACAACCTGGTGGGCTGGATGACCTGGGATCACGGACCGGCCGAGCAGGCCATGGGGCGCTATGTGGGCCGCTTGCTGCGGCTGCGGGCGGCCCTGGGCAGTTGGCTGAATCCCTCCACCCTCATTCAGGAGCAGGCGGAAGCCACGCCGCTCCAGCCGTACCGCAAGTGGCACGGCCCCAAGCTCAACCGGCCGGATTACGGCGCCTGGTCCCACGCTTTGGCCTGGAGTGTGCATACAGCCACCGGGGACGTGGTCCTTTGGTGTGGCCTCAACGCATTTCACGAGTCCATTCCCTTTGATCTGCCCAGGTGCCACAGTGGCTGGCGCCGTCTGATCAATACGGCGCTCCCGGCGGACGACGACCTGCCCCGATGCCCCCGTTCGTGGCCCCAGGACCAAGTGCATCTGGAATCCCACAGCTTGGCGCTGATGGTGGCCGGTCGCCACTGCCCTCCCTCGCTGGAGGCTGATCCAGCCTGATGATTGGCGCCCCGGCGCCCCGTGACGGAAAAGCGGACAGGGGGAATCGAACCCCCATCATCAGCTTGGAAGGCTGAGGTTTTACCACTAAACTATGTCCGCTTATGGCGTGCTGCCCGTAGCAGCTTAATCCCTTGGGTGGAACCTTGGCAGTGGGGCGGCAGCTTCGTCTTTACCTGGCCTACGGCCTGGGGGATGCGGGCACAGGGTTGGCGGCCACCGTGCTGGGTTTTTACCTCTTCCCCTTCTTTACGGAAGTGGCGGGACTCTCGGCAGGATTTGCAGGGGCCATGCTCATGGTCATCAAGGTGTGGGACGCCTTGAGTGATCCCCTGATCGGCTGGCTCAGTGACCGAACCCGCACCGCCTGGGGCGCCCGTCTGCCGTGGATTGCCGGGGCTGCCGTTCCCCTCGGATTCTGTTTTGCCGCCACCTGGTGGGTGCCCCCAGGCGCCCCCGGGCAGCGCCTGGCCTACTACACCGTGATGGCGGTGTTGCTCATGACGGCCTACACCGCCATGAATCTCCCCTACGCCGCCCTGCCCAGCGAACTCTCCACCAGCGCCAGTGTGCGCACCCATCTCAATGCGGCCCGCTTCACCGGATCCCTCATGGCCGGTTTCCTGGGGCTGGTGCTGGCCTTCTCCCTGGTGCCCCAAGGGGCGGGGGGGTACGAGCGGTTGGGGATGCTGGGGGGCGTCCTGATTGCCGGCTCCGGCCTGGTCTGCGCCGTGGGCCTCAGCCCCTTTGCCCGCAGCGCCCTTCGGCCGGCCCCCCATTTGGACACCATCTGGGTGCAACTGCAACGGATTGCCGCCAACGGACGCTTCCGCATGGTGCTGGGGCTCTATCTGCTGCTCTGGTATGCCCTGCAACTGATGCAGACCGTCTCCCTGCTGTTCCTGCGGGTGGTGCTGCACCTGGGGGACGACTGGGCCCTGGCCATGCCCATGGTGTTTCAGGTGTCGGCCATGGCGGGGCTCTGGCTTTGGGGGCAGGTGGCCCAGCGGCAGGGGCGGATTCCGGCCCTGCGATGGGGGGTGACCCTCTGGGGTGTTGCCCTTGTCCTGGCCCTGGTGCTGCCCCCCTTCCCCGCCCAGATGGGCGCTGCCTGGCAGGGGTTGTTTCTGGCTTTGCTGGTGCTCACCATCGTCCTTCTGGGGCTGGGGGGCGCCACGGCCTTCCTCATCCCCTGGTCCTTGCTCCCTGACGCCATTGACGCCGACCCCGATCACCCCGCCGGCTTCTACACGGCCTGGATGGTGCTGGTCCAGAAGCTGGGCATTGGCCTGGGCATCTTCGGTCTGGGCATCGTGCTGGAGTTGAGTGGCTATCTGGCCAGCCAAGGGATGGACCAGCCTGCCGGCGCCGTTGTCATGATTCGTCTGTGCATCAGCGTGGTGCCGGGAACCCTGCTGATCCTGGGTCTCATCGTGATGCGCCACTGGCCCCGGCGGAGCACGCAACAGACCCCCATCTTTTGATGACCGTCCTGCTCACCAAACCATGGCCAACATGACGACGCCCCGATGGCTCAAACGTCTGGGCAGCAGCCTGTTGCTCAGCGGCCAGACCGTTGCCGCTCTGGCCCGTGGTCACTGGGGCGGCAGTGAAACCCTGACCCAGATGCACATTGCCGGCCCCGACAGTTTTCTGGTGGTGCTGCTGGTGGGCGTTGCCGCCGGCACCGTGTTCAACGTGCAAGTGGCCTCGGAACTCACGGACCTGGGCCTTGGAGAGGCTGTTGGCGGCATGTTGGCTGTAGGATTGGCGCGGGAAATTGCCCCGATCCTGTCGGCAGTGTTGATCACCGGCAAGGTGGCGACGGCTTATTCAGCAGAACTGGGCACCATGGCCGTTACCGAACAGGTGGACGCCATCAAGATGCTGCGGACGGATCCGGTGCAATACCTTGTTGTGCCGAGGGTGGTGGCGTTGCTGGTGATGACGCCCCTGCAGACCATGGCCTTCTTCATGGTGGGGATGGTGTCCGGCACCATCAGTTGCGCGGAGTTCTACGGAATTCCACCTGCGGTGTTCTGGCAGTCCGTGAGGCAATGGATGGACCCCGCAGACGTGCCCGCCATGCTCTGTAAAGGGATCGTGTTTGGCCTGGTGATCGCGCTGATCGCCTGTGGCTGGGGCCTCTCCACCAGGGGAGGACCCAGGGAAGTGGGTACCAGCACCACTGGCGCCGTGGTCATGACCCTGGTGCTGCTGGCGCTGGTCAACGTGGGCCTGACCCAGATCTTTTTCGGGTGAGGGGACCGGCCTTTAGAGTGGCTTCCGTCCTGAAGATTGGGCTGAACCATGGATGCTGCGGAGACGGTGGCGCTGGCGCCGGACCTACGGTTGCCTCTGGTCATCCTGCTGCTGGGTATTGTGCTGTGCCTTCTGAACCTGGTGGCCGGTGGCGCCGTGGCCTTGTTGGGGCTGGTGTTGTTCTTTCAAAGTGTGCGGCTGCGCCTGGTGTTTGGTCCCGATGCGCTGGAGTTGCACAACGGCGCCGTGGTGCTGCGCCGCTTCCCCTACAAAAACTGGCGCAACTGGCGCCTGTTCTGGACGCCGTTCCCCGTTCTCCTCTACTTCCGTGAAGTGAACGGCATTCATTTCGTGCCGGTGATTATGGATGGGCAGGGGTTGCGCCAACAACTGGAGCAGCGGCTTGGCCACGTGAACGCCGCCGCCGGTTCTGCTGACGCCCCCTGAATCCACGTCCATGACATCCAGCAACAGCGAGGCATCAACACCCCGGACTCCGCCGGCAGCTTCTCCTGCGGCAGACGTGTTCCTGACCGAGCTTTTGGAGCGACGGCAACGGTTGCTGACGGAGGTCAACACCCTTGAGCAACGGCGTAACCGACTTCAGGAGGACATTCACCGCCACTTTGCCGGCACCTGCGACGAGTTGTCTCGCCGCGTGCAAGGGTTTCAGGAGTATCTGGTGGGGGCCTTACAGGAGTTGAGTGATCGTGCCCAGGATCTGGAGTTGACCCCCGAGAAGGTGATGGTTCAGCCGTCGCCCCTGGATCAGCCCACGACAACAGCCCCCAGCCAGAACACCGGTACCGCCAGCCCCTTCCTGGCCGATCAGGCTCTCATTGAGGAGATGATCCGCGGCTTCCAGGACACACCGGACTTCTACGGGCCGCCATGGCGGTTGCGCCGCCACCTGGAAGCCGGCCAGGGGGCGCTGCTCGGCAACTGGTTGTTTCAGCAGCAGGGGCGGGGCGCGCAGAACAGCCTGGGCAGTCGCAGCCGCAACGTGTTGCTTGGCGCGGCGGCCATTGCCGTTCTCACGGAGCTTTACGGGGAGGACCAACTGCAAACCCTGGTGCTGGCCGGCACGCCGGAGCGTCTGGGGCAGTGGCGACGAGGGTTGCAGGACAGCCTGGGTCTGACGCGGGAGGATTTTGGTCCCGGCGCCAACGGCATCAGCCTGTTTGAACGACCGGATGCACTGATCGAACGGGCTGACCGGCTGGAAAGCCAGGATGGCCTACCCTTGATTCTGGTGGACGCCGCCGAGCAGGTGGTTGACATTCCCATCCTCCAGTTTCCCCTCTGGCTCGCCTTTGCTGCCGATGCCCACGAGTTGGCCATGGACGACCTCGGCAGTGATCCCCTCTGACCCTTGAACTCTGAAGCATCCTGGCTCCTGTGCCTCTTGGCAGCCTATGGCCTGGGGAGCATTCCCGCCGGCTGGCTGGTGGTGAAAGGGTTGCGTGGCGTGGATCTACGGCAGCAGGGCTCCGGCTCTACGGGGGCCACCAACGTGTTGCGGGTGGCGGGGCGGTGGCCGGCCCTGGCTGTTCTGCTGGTGGACGTGGGCAAGGGAACGGTGGCCGTTCTGTTGACCAAGGGCTGGGGCGCCACACCGTGGCAGCAGTTGGCGGTGGGTCTCTGTGCCCTGGCTGGGCACAGTTGGCCCCTCTGGTTGGGGTTCCGTGGGGGCAAGGCGGTGGCCACGGGGCTGGGGATTCTCCTGGGCCTTGCCCCTGCGGTGGCCTTGGCCTGTCTGGGCAGCTTTTTGCTGGTGCTGGCCAGTGTCCGCATGGTCTCGGTGGCCAGCCTGACCGCTGGCGGCCTGCTGCCCCTGCTGATGGTCTGGGGCACGGCGGGGTCTGCCGCCCGTCTCCCCTACACGCTGCTGGCCATGGCAACCACGGTGCTGGTGGTCTGGCGCCACCGCGGCAACATCAAGCGCATCAGCACGGGCCAGGAACCTCGCCTGGGCCAGAAAGCCCCTTGAATCTCCTTCCTTGGCCGGTTAGGCGCTCACCCCAGTTCCCGGCAGCGGCGCTGGGCCGCAAGGACGGCGTCCATCAGCGCGGCGCGGAAGCTGCGACGCTCCAATTCGGCAACAGCGGCAATGCTGGTGCCACCGGGGCTACAGACAGCCTCCTTGAGGGTGGCTGGGGACCACTGCTCCTTCTGCAGCAGTGCGGTACTGCCGGCCACCATCACCTGGGCAACGGTATTGGCCTGGACCCGGGGCAGACCCGCCGCAACGCCCCCGTCCGCCAGGGCTTCCATCATCACCGCCACCAGGGCGGGGCCTGATGCGGCCAGGGCCAGGAAAGCGTCCATCTGCGCCTCGTTCACCTGCTCCACTTGGCCGAGCACCGCAAACAGGGCGGTTGCCAGTTCACGATGCTGGGGGGACACGTCGGCAGCCATGGCCAGGCCGGTCAGCCCGGCTCTGATGCGACAGGCAATGTTGGGCATGGCCCGTACACACGGGCGCCGGGGGAAGGCCGCTTGTAGCCGCCCCAGGGACACACCCGCCAGGATGGAAATCACCAGTCCCTGCCCTTCCCGGAGAGGGGGATCCAGGGCAGCGCGGGTCTCCAGCACCGTGGGCAACTGCTGGGGTTTACAGGCCAATACCAGGTGGTCCGCCGTCAGCACGGCCCGCAGATCCACACCCACTGCCACCCCGTCCTGCCGGCACAGGGCCGCGGCACGGTCGCGGTCGCGGACGCAGGCAACCACCTGTTCCCGTTGCAGGCAGCCACTGTCCAGCCAGGGCCGCACCATGGACTGGGCCATCTGGCCGTAGCCCAGAACCCCCCACCTACCACCGTCCATGGCCTGAACCGGAGTCTCTTGGCGTCACCCTAGACGGTGGGGGGCAGATCACCCGAGAACGGCGTGAAGTTCACCTCTGGCACGAAGGATGACGATTGGCTGTTATGACTGTTATCGGTCGGAGGGTTGGGATTGGGAGCGTTTGACTCCTGTGACTTCACGGCTGACGGTTTCGGAGACGACACTGGCTCGGAAGGCTCCGCCATGGTGACTTTGACGCAACTGGGAGCAAAAAGAAAAATGCCTTCCCCCAGCCGCTCCTGGCTACCGTCGGTGGCAAAGTTCCCCCCCGAGACAAAATCCACGGCCCGCTGGGCCTCTTCGGGGTCCATCTGGGTCAAGTTAAGAATGATAGCTCTGCGCTCACGCAAGGCTTGAATAGCCTGTGGCATTTCGTTAAAATTCCGTGGCTTCATAAAAATCACCTCGGCCACTTCACTGGAAATGCCCGGCATCCCAATAATGTTGTCTTGAGTGAAGGGCTCCTTATCCAGACCATGGACCATATCCAAAGCGCCATGGCCTGAGCTTGCAGCGCTGCTGGAGAACTCCTCTGGAAAATCCCTCCCTGTAGGGAGCCCTTCTCCCGTCAGCTTTTCATCTGGATCGTAACCGTAGGCATGATCGTCTTCCGTGGTCTCACTATCATCGCCAGAAACGATAGAGCGCATGCGAGAGAGAAAAGACACTGCCGGAGAACCTCGTCAAGGGGCAAAAGACGGACCATAACCTACACTTTTACTCTAGTAGCAGGCCCACCTTTTTGCAAGGAAGCCGGGAGTGGGCTCTGCCTGTCTCGGACGGCGTAGGTCAGCCGACTGGCGAGGCTAGGGGGCGCCAAAAATACCGCTGCCAATGCGCACAAGTGTACTGCCGGCAGCAACAGCTTGCGGCCAATCCCTGCTCATGCCCATGGAAAGCTGGTTGAAATCCCCGGCCACGGCTAGCGGCAAACGGGCTCTCAATTGACAGGACAGGTGGCGGCACTCGGAGAAAAGACGGTGAAGCTGGTCCGAGTCGAGCCCCAGGGGGGCCATGGTCATCAGCCCGCGCAACTTCAGGTGGGACAGGTGAACCAGCGTGGGCAAGTGGCTGGTCAACTGCTCCGCAGAAAAGCCCGCCTTGCCAGGATCCGGACGCAGCTTGACCTGGAGGAGCACCTGGGGGCAACACCCCTCTTCCCCGGCGATGCGATCCAGCCGCTGCGCCAGGGTGAGACGATCCAGGGAGTGAATCCAGGCAAAGGCCTTGGCCACGGGGCGCACCTTGTTGGCTTGCAGTTGGCCGATGAAGTGCCACTCCAGTTGGGGGCAACGCTGCCGCAGGGCCGCGATCTTGGGCGCCGCTTCCTGGAGACGGCTTTCCCCGAAGTGCCGCTGCCCTGCTGCATAGGCCTGTTCAACGGCCTCCGCAGGCTGCCCTTTGCTCACGGCCAGCAGTGTCACACCAGGGGGTAAACGGTGTTGAAGAGCCTCCAGACAACCGGCGATGGTCAAGTGGTCCATGGTTTCACAAGGCCACGCCGTGCTTGTCAGATAAAGGTTTTCTCAAAAATATCCTGCCAAGCCATGGCTGCGTCAGGGTCTGTACGGCGCGAGCGGCTGAGGTTTTGCTCAGCCAAGGCCCGGGCATCCATCAGGGGGATGGTTTGGAAAAGAACGTCCTGGTTTTGCATGGTGACCAGGAAGAACATTCTCTGCGCATAGAGGCTGACATAGAGATCTCTGCTGTCTCCCGTCGGGCAGACCCAATAGAGCAACCCGAAGGTTGGATGATTGAGATAGCGTTCGGCAGCCACTGATGCAGAAATTTTATGGACCTGACGACTCATCCTAATGGTAAAGGGTGGCCTGGCCAACGGGCCTAGGATCTGCCCACCTGCCAGCGCAGCGCCACAAACAGCACCAGCAGCACGAGAGCACAACCGTTGGGCAGTCCCGCCGTGGGTGTTTTCGGGCGCAGCGTCAAGGGAGGCAACAACTGGCCGCCCCGGGCCATGAGGGCCTCCGCCCCCTGCTCGGAGCGCAGCAGCAGGTTGGCCAGCAACCGCTCCCCCAGCCCCAACAGCAGGGCCATGCTCCCCTTGAAACCAAGCTGACGCAGTTGAAAGGAACGGGTGGCCACGGCCCGCAGCAAGTTCTGGAGCTCCTCCTGCACCAGCGGCAAGAAGCGCAGGGAGAGCAGGAGCATGAACCCCAGTTCCGTGGTGGGAATCCCCAGGCGCCGCAGGGGGCGCAAGATCCAGGCAAAGGCCCAGGCCAGGTCTTCCGCCGGTGTGGAAATCAGCAGCAGGTTGGCGCTATGCACCAGAGTGAACAGCAGTGTCCCACTGCGGAGCGCCAATTCCAGAGAGGCCCGATTGACCGCCAGGGGTCCCAGTTGCAGCGGCGGCCGGCCCACAGGTCCCCACTGCCAGAGCTGCCAGGGTTCCCCTGCTGCGGAGCGGGGCGCGTCCGCCGGCAACAACCGCACCTCTTCCGCCGGGCGCTGGGGCGTCTGGGGCACGGTGGCGCCAGCGGGAATCACCAGAAAGACAGCCCCTACACCACAGGAGGCCGCCAGCAGCAGGGGGAGCAGGCGACGCCACAGCAGCCAGGGGAGACCGCAAAACGCCGTCAGCAGCAGCAGCAGACCCACGAGGCCAAGGCGCCAGGCCCCGTTGGCCAGGATGGGGGAGACCAGAAACGCCAGGGTCCAGCCCAGCTTGAGGCGCACGTCCACACGGCGGATCCAGCCCCGCTCCCCATCCACGTATTGCCCCATGGGCAGTTGTCGTAACCAATCCATGGCAGCGGGGAGGGGCAGCGTGGCTCAGCCAGTAGCCTGGCATCTCAGCCAACGGTGGCGATGAAGGATGAATCCGCCCATGATCCAGCCCTCCTGGCCCTCTTGAACAGCATTGCCCGCTGGCGCAGCCAACGGTGTGATCTCCTGCTGCAGAGCGGGCGTCTTGCGGATGCCCATGCCCTGGCACGGGAGTTCACGGGCTGGGGGGACGACCCGTCAGGCCGGTGATTCCTCGTCCCCGTCCTGTTGGGCTGGGGACGACGCCAGGGCAGCGGCAAGACCCCGCTGGGACTGGCGTTCACTCTTGCCACGCCAGAACAGCCGCAGGGGCGAGCCTTCAAAACCCAACCCTTCCCGAATCTGCCGCTCGATGTAACGCCGGTAGTTGTCGGTGAACCGCTTGGGATCGTTGACAAACAAACTGAAACACGGCGGCTGGGTAGCCACCTGGGTGCCGTAGTAGAGGCGGCCTTGACGGCCACCGCGGCTGGTGGGGGGGCTGCGCCAGGCCAGGGCCTCCTGGAGAAGTTCGTTGACCACACTGGTGCCCACCCGCCGCCGGTGCTGCTCCACCGCGGCTTTCGCCAGGGAAAAAATCCGCTCCACCCGCTGCCCCGTCCTGGCGGAGACGAACGTCATGGGCGCCCAGTCCACGAAATAAAGCTTGCCGTAGAGGCGTTTTTTCATGGCGGCCATGGTGTGGGTGTCCTTGTCGACGGCGTCCCACTTGTTCACCACCACCACGCAGGCGCGCCCCTCCTCGGCGATGCGACCCGCCAGCCGCTGATCCTGTTCGGTGATGCCGTCCAGGGCGTCAATCACCAGAATGCACACGTCACTGCGGGCGATGGCCTTGAAGCTGCGGTTCACCCCGAAGAATTCCGGCCCGTAGGCCACCCGCCCCCGGCGGCGAATCCCGACGGTATCCACCAGGCGCCAGCAGTGACCTTGCCGCTGGATTTGCGTATCAATGGCGTCCCGGGTGGTGCCGCTCACGGGGCTGACAATGGAGCGGGATTCCCCGCAGACGGCGTTCAGCAAGCTGGATTTCCCCACGTTGGGCCGGCCGATGATGGCCAGTTGAATGGGCTCCACCTCCTGATCCTGCTGTTGTTCCGGCAGCAGGTCATGCAACTGATCCAGAAGATCGCCGGTGCCCACCCCGTGGAGGCTGGAGACCGGCTGGGGTTCACTCAGCCCCAGACTCCAGAAGTCGGCGGCCAGGGCGGCGCCCATTTGGGGCGACTCGCACTTGTTGACCGCCAACAGCACCGGCAGGGAGTGATTGCGCAACCAGGAGGCGATGGTTTGATCCGCCGTGGTGAGCCCCTGCTGCCCGTCCACCACCATCACCACGGCACAGGCTTCCGCCAGGGCCAGGCCCACCTGCTCGCGAATCTCCGGGAGAAAGGTGCTGTCGTCGTCAAACACCAACCCCCCGGTATCCACCAAGCGAAAGCGGCGGCGGCCCCATTCCGCCTCCTGGTAGGTGCGATCCCGGGTGATGCCCGGCTGATCCGCCACAATGGCCTGGCGAGAGCCTGCCAAACGGTTCACCAGGGTGGACTTGCCCACGTTGGGGCGCCCAACCACGGCAACAACAGGAAGGGGCATGGCGGGTGGGGCGGGGAAGCTAAGAGTCTGGACTGCTCAGGTCCGGGGTGTTGACCCGGAAGGTTGAGATGCCTTGATGGGCAGTTGCAGCCTCCAGCCAGCGCCCGACAGCGGTGGGCAGAGCCTGGCGTTGCCGAGTGACGGGATGGATGCAGAGGTGACGGGTCAGCCCCGTGGCCACCACCTGTTGATTGTTATGGACGTCATAGTGAATCTCGAAGCTGGTGGGATCCAACTGGCGACAGGCCAAGCGAATGAGAAGGACATCCCCGTGGCCCATGGGTCGATGGTAACGGGCCTGGCAGTGGGTGATGGGTAGCGCCGCGTGGGGATTGGCGAACACGTCTTCGGTGGCTACGCCGAATCTGTTCAGGGATTCTTCATAGGCCTCGTGACACCAGCGCAGCAGGTGGTGAAAATGCACGACCCCTGCCGGGTCTGTTTCCCCAAAACGAACAGTGCGACGGATGACCAGCCATGGGGGGTATGGGGGAGGGGCTTCTATCGTCATTGGGTTGGAATGCGACTGAATGCGCTCAGGGCCAATTGATCCTCGTCCTGACGGGACTTGCTTAAGACTGGTAAGACTAGCCCTGTTGCACCCTGGCCAGCAGTGGTGAGGGCCACAGGTTAGCCTCCCCCTGAATGGAGGTTCCTCCCCTTGGCCAAGCGCAGCATCACTTCTCTCTCCAGCACGGATTTGAACGGCAAGTCCGTATTGGTGCGCGTTGACTTCAACGTTCCCCTGGACGACAACGGCGCCATCACCGACGATACCCGCATCCGCGCCGCCCTGCCCACCATCCGTGATCTTCTGGGCAAGGGGGCCAAGGTGATTCTGGCGGCCCACTTCGGGCGGCCCAAGGGGAAGGTGGTGGACGGCCTGCGCCTCACCCCCGTGGCGGAGCGTCTCGGCGCCCTTCTGGGGCAGCCCGTCATCAAGACTGACAGTTGCATTGGCCCCGAGGCGGCGGCCCAGGCGGCCGCACTCCAGCCCGGTCAGGTGCTGCTACTGGAAAACGTGCGGTTTTTCAAGGAGGAGGAGAAGAACGGTCCCGCCTTCGCCCGGCAACTGGCTTCCCTGGCCCAGGTGTACGTCAACGACGCCTTCGGGGCGGCCCACAGGGCCCATGCCTCCACCGCCGGGGTCACGGCCCACCTCAGCCCCTGTGTCTCGGGCCTGCTGATGGAGAAGGAGTTGCAGTACCTCCAAGGGGCCGTCGAGCAGCCACAACGGCCCCTGGCGGCCGTTGTGGGGGGCTCCAAGGTGTCCGGCAAAATCGGTGTCTTGGCCAGCCTGATGGAGAAGTGCGACAAGGTGCTCATCGGCGGCGGCATGATCTTCACCTTCTACAAGGCCCGGGGCTTGCCGGTGGGCAAGTCGTTGGTGGAAGAGGACAAGCTGGAGCTGGCCAGAGAACTGGAAGCCACCGCCAAGGCCAAGGGGGTGGAGTTGCTGCTGCCCACCGACGTGGTGGTGGCGGATCGCTTTGCCGCCGATGCCGCCCACCAGACGGTTCCCGTGGCCGCCATCCCTGAAGGCTGGATGGGCCTGGACATTGGCCCGGACTCCGTTGCCGCCTTCCAGAAGGCGCTGGCCCCGTGCCGCACCGTCATTTGGAACGGCCCCATGGGGGTGTTTGAATTTGACGCCTTTGCCGCTGGCACCAACGCCATCGCCATGCTCCTGGCGGACCTGAGCAGTGGCGGGGCCACCACCATCATTGGCGGGGGCGACTCCGTTGCCGCAGTGGAAAAGGCCGGCGTGGCCGGCAAGATGTCCCACATTTCCACCGGTGGGGGCGCCAGCCTGGAATTGCTGGAGGGCAGGATTCTGCCTGGCGTCGCCGCACTGGACGACGGGGCTTGAGTGAGAGTCCCGCCCGAGGTGCCGGCCATGGGCGGGCTCAGACGGGGTGTCCCTGCTGCTGGTTGGCCTGGAAACCCCGCAGGCTGCCGATGAGGTGATCAAAGCAGGCCACCACCGTTTCACCCGTTGGCTGGTGGATGGGGCAAAGTGTGAAGGTGTCCTGCTTGAGCAACTCCAGGCCGCGCACCATGGCCCCCAGGGGCACGTGCAACTCCTGATAGAGCAACTCCATGGCCTGGACCCCCCTTGGAGAGGTGAAATCAACAATGCCGGAAGCGGCGCCGTACAGCACGCAGCGGAGAAACTGCCAGAGATCACGCCAGCAGGCGGCCGCCCGGAAGGGGGGGTACAGCCCCCCGCCGGGTTGGATCAGTTCGGGCTTTTCCTCCAGCAGTTGACTGCGGGCCCGGGCCACCAGTGCTTCCGCTTCGGGTTGCAGGATGCCCACCAGCCTGGCGGCGCTGCGGGGATTGCCACTGAGATGGTCCAGCTCCTCCGGGCGGAGTTGGCGGCGCAGCTCGTCGGCCTCGGCAAAGATGGTCCGCTGGGCCGGGCTCAAGCGCGGATCTCCGGGCAGCCCAAGGATTCTGGCCTTGGGGATGAGGGCCAGAGCGCGGGCTGAGAGAGAAGCCTGGGGTGCGGAGTTGGCGTTGTTCATGACAAAACGGCAAGGGGCGAAGGGCGCTAGTCAGCCATGGCCTGGATCTGTGCCTCCAACTGCCGCAGCACACCGTCCAACCGGTTGAGCTCCTCGTGCTGGGCGATGTTTTGCTCCACCATGGGGCGGGGCAACTTGAGCTTCCGACCCATGGCGAGCACGTCTGCGGCCAGACGATCCCGATAATCGCTCAACTCTTTGTGGGTGCTCTCCAAGTCCTGGCGGGAGGGGGCGGAATCCGGTTGGGTCATGGCAGGGGACAGGATGAAGGCCTGCGTTCAGGCCTCAAGGTTTCCTTTAGCTTGCACCCTGGGGGGGGTGAAAATGGACCATCCCGTAAAGAAACCTTGCCGAGTCCCTGCCGGGCCGCTTATCCGGTCCGTGCCTTGACTTAAGGTCTTGCCGACGGTTGCGGCGCCCATAGCCGCTTCTTCCTTTCGCGACAGTTTGGAGTCCCCATGCTCGACGCCTTTTCCCGTGCTGCGGTTAGCGCAGACGCCAAAACTGCCTGCATTGGCGCTGGCGAGATTGCTTCCCTGAAGCAATACATTGCCAAAGCCAATACACGCCTGGATGCGGTCAACGCCATTACCAGCAACGCCAACTGCATCGTTTCCGACGCTGTGGCCGGCATGATCTGTGAAAACACGGGTCTGATCCAGGCAGGTGGCAACTGCTATCCCAACCGCCGCATGGCCGCTTGCCTGCGCGACGGTGAAATCATTCTTCGCTACATCGCCTACGCCCTGCTGGCCGGCGATGCTTCCGTTCTGGATGATCGCTGCCTGAACGGCTTGAAGGAGACCTACATCGCCCTGGGTGTTCCCCTCACCTCTCAGGCTCGCGCTGTGGCCATCATGAAGGCGTCCAGCCTGGCCCACATCAACGAGACCAACACGGAAACCCAGATGGCCGAGAGCAACCAGATGCTCCAGCAGCGCTACAACAAGATGGCCACCGTCAAGGGTGACTGCTCCATGGTGTCTGCCGAAGCAGCCTCCTACTTCGACCGTGTCATCAGCGCCCTGAGCTGACGGACCTCCTTGGCCATCCGCTCCTGAACCCCCTTTCTTTCACCATCGACACCTGAGGTTTCCGATGAAGTCCGTTGTTACCACCGTCGTCACTGCTGCCGACGCTGCCGGTCGCATGCCCTCCGCATCCGATCTGGAGTCCGTTCAGGGCAGCATCCAGAGGGCCTCTGCCCGCCTTGAGGCTGCTGAAAAGCTGTCCGCGGGTTTTGATGCCGTCGTCAAGGAAGCCGGTGATGCCTGCTTCTCCAAGTACCCCTACCTGAAGCAAGCCGGTGAGGCTGGCGACAACCAGGGCAAAGTGGACAAGTGCTACCGGGACATTGGCCACTACATGCGTCTGATCAACTACTGCCTGGTGGTGGGTGGCACCGGCCCCCTGGACGAGTGGGGCATTGCCGGCGCCCGTGAGGTGTATCGCACCCTCAACATCCCCACCGCCCCCTACGTGGCGGCATTTGCCCAGGCCCGTGACCGTGGCTGCTCTCCCCGGGACATGAGCCCCCAGGCTCTGGCGGAGTACAACTCCCTGCTGTCCTACGTCATTGAGTCCCTGTCCTGAACAGGTGTTCATGACAAACGCCTGATGACCCGATCAAAAAGGGCGCCCTGACGGCGCCCTTTTTTGTTGCCTTGCAGGCGCCTATTCTGCCCTTGCTGCCCCTCGGCCCATGGCTTTGGACCCCTTCTTCCACCAACTCCGCCACCCCAACCCCAACATGCGCTCACGGGCCACGATGGCCCTGGCCCGCAGTGACGATCCCACCGTGGTGCCCCGGTTGATGGCCATGCTCAGCGAGCCGGACGTTCCCCTGCGCCGGTCTGCAGTGAAGGCCCTTGGCACGGTGGGGGAGCGTGCGGTGCAGCCCCTGACGGAACGTCTGGCCGGCACCGACGACCTCACTGTTGGCTCAAGCTGTTGTAAAGCCCTGGCCCAGGTTGCGGACCAGTGGGCGGGGCTGCGGTTCCCCGATGCCACCCTGGATCTGCTGTGCCGCAAGGCCCTTGAACCCAATCCCGTGGTGCAGATCACCGCCGTGATGGCCCTGGGGGAGATGGGTGAGCCCGCCCTGCCGCGGCTGCAGAAGATCTTGCGGGAAGGGGACGTGGCGGTTCAGGTGGCCTGCATCAACGCCTTGGCGGGGCTGGGTCTGGAGGCTGCCCAGGCGGATCTGGAAGCCCAGGCGGCCAACGAGACAGTGGACGCCTACGTGCGGGAATCCGCCACGGCCGCCCTGGCCCGCTGTTCCCTGGCTAAGACCCGGGCCTGAATGCGTCTTCGCAGCCCGTCTCCAGGCTGCGGCGAAGCTGGGTGACGGCCAACTGCAACACGGTGGCCAAGGGACCGTCCCCTTCCCGCTGCCGGGCCGTCTCCAAGGGGGGCAAGCCAGCTTCGTTGCGGCACTTCATCAGGGCCAGGGCGCCGTTCTTGCGCACCTCCAGGGACGGGCTCTCCAAGCTGGCTGCCAATACGGGAATAAAGCGGGGATGTTGCAGCTTGCCAAAGGCGGTGACAGCCTCCGCCTGCACCTCTTCCGAGGGATCTTCCAGGGCTTGGTGCAGCAGGGTGAGAGCCTCTTGATCGTCACTGTTTTGAATTTGATCCCCCAGGGCGCCCACCACGGCGGCCCGCACGTCCGCCAGGGGTGACTCCATGGCGGGCCGCAGCTTCTCGGCCCCTCTTGCCCCGATGCTGGCAAGGGCCCAGGCCGCCAGGCCTTTGCAAAACGCGCTATGGCGAGGATCCTCCAGGATGGCCAGCAGCGGGGGCACGGCCACTCCACCCAGCTCGGCCAAAGCGCCGGCAGCCGATCCCTGCACCACCGGATCCGGGTCCTCTGTCAAGGCCTCCCCCAAGGTGACCATGGACTGTGGGTCCTTGATCAGGGTGAAGGTTTTGGCGGCGGCCCGCCGCACGGCCATGTTCTCGTGTTGACGCAGAGCACGGCGCAAAAAGGGGGCGGCAGGCAGGCCAATGGCGGCCAGTCGCTCGGCAAAGCCGAACCGCACCAGGCCCCGCCGATCCCCCAAACCCTCCACCAGCCGGGCCAGGACCGCCTCGTCCTGGCCAGGGAAGGCCCCTGCCGCCAACTGGGCGCTCACCGCAGCCAGCAGCGCGTCGTTGTCTTCGGCGGAGAACGCCGCGCCACCGGTCTGGTCTGTCCCTGCCATGATCATCATGCCTCCCCCGGTATTTTGGCGCGCCTCCGGGCATGGATGCGCAGCGGGGAGCCGGCCAGGGGAGAATGACCCCACCAGCGCCGGTGCCACCGTGGACCCAAACCGTTTTCAGAACCTGTTTCCGGGCCTCGGCCAGGCGGAGGCATTGGCCACGCTGCGGAAGCCCCTGGAGGAACTGGAGGACGTGAGCGACCGCTACCTGGCTGCCGCCCATCTGGTGAACTTTCCCGATGAGCAGACTGTTGCGGCGCTGACGGCCTGCGCGGCTGACGATCACCAAGCCCAGGCCCAGCGCATTGCCCGGCGCAAAGCCGTGGAAAGTCTGGCCCGCCTGGGGGCGCGGCAGGCGTTGCCGGTGATTCAAGCCTGCCTGAGCAGCGAGGACGCCTACCTGGTGGAAAACGCCGTCTGGGCACTGGCTGAGCTCCAAGCCCAGCCCCAGGTTGTGGCAGAGCCGTTGCTGCAACTGTTGCAGGATGAACGGCAGAATCGCCGGGTGGTGGCCCAAACCGTGGCCCGTCTGGGGATTGAGGGGGCCGTGGCGCCCCTGGAGGCGCTGCGGCAGGCGGAGGACCCGCTCCTGGTGACGGCAGCCACCGCCGCCCTGGCGCGGCTCACCGGCAACAAGGAGGGTCTGGCCGATCTGGAGAGCTACCTGCTCCACCCGGACGTGACCGTGCGCCGGGCGGTGATTCAGGACCTGATGGACGCCCGGGCCTTCGGTGCCTTGGCGGCCGTTGCGGCGGCGCCGGTGTCACCGGTGTTTCGGTTGCGGGGTGTGCGTGCTCTGGCGGATCAACAGCGCCAGCGTGGCCTTGCCCGGGCCGATGTTCTGCTGCCGCTGGTGGACCGGATCCTGTGGGACGATCCGGCTGCCGTCACCCTGGTGCATCGCTACGACGCCACACCCGGCCTGGACTTCCTGGTGCAGGAACTCTACGGCACGGATTTCGGGCGGGTCTACCTGGCTGTGGCCACCCTCATGACCTTCCCCAAAGCCGACACGCTGGCGGCCCTGACCCGGAGCTTTGCGGACCGGGGCTGGAACGACTACGGGGCCCATTACCACATGATCAAGCTCTTCGGCTGGCTGGGGGACCCCCAGCCGCTGCCCCTGGTGCGGGAAGCCCTGGCCAACCGCCGCCCCCAGTTTCAGAAATCCCGTCCGGCGGCGGCCTTGACCCTGGCCCGCCTTGACCCCCAGAACGCGGGAGCGGCCCTGCAGGATGCCGCCTGCGAAGGGTCGTTCTGGGAGCTGCGCTACGCTGCCCTCATGGGCCTGGAGAAGCTGGGGCTGCCGGCGGCGCCCACCGCTCTTCTGGGGGATTCCGATTGGCTGGTGGCTCTGCGGGCCGAGGCAATGGCTACGGACGGGCCGACCCATGGCCGAAACGACCCGCCGCCCCTTCCCAGATAGAAGGGGAGCTGCTAAGATTGACGAACCCAAAGCTTCTCGCCCAAGCCCAGCTACCTCATGCCTTTCTTAGCAAAAAGTAACAGTCGGGGGCGGGGGGGGGGGGGGGGGGGTGGGGGGGCGGGGGGGGGGGGGGGGGGGGGGGGGG
>VXNS01000074.1 GCA_009840445.1 Synechococcus sp. SB0662_bin_14 | reverse complement strand
CTCGGGACGAGGTGGAAGTCAGGTTTCAGCTCACTGCCATCAACCCATCAACGGCGGCAGCCTCTCCCAACGCTGCTGAAGGCCTGGCAAAGAGTTGCAGTCGTTCCCGGAACAACTCTTTGTCTCTTTTCCCATGATACCCGACCCCGTGTTGCCGGCTGGTGAACCAGCCGCCGGCTTTGCCGGCTTTGGCTTGCGCGACGAACTGCTCCAGGCGCTGGACGCCAGCGGCTATCGTCATCCCTCCCCCGTGCAGGCCCAGGCCATTCCCCTGCTGCTGCAACGCCGTGACCTGATTGCCCAGGCCCAGACAGGCACAGGCAAAACGGCGGCCTTTGCCTTGCCCTGTCTCCACAGCCTGGATGCCGGGCAGCGCTGTTGTCAGGTGCTGGTGCTGACGCCCACCCGGGAATTGGCCCTGCAGGTGGCCAAGTCCTTCGCCCGCTATGGGGAGCAGTTGCCCCAGGTTCGGGTTCTGCCCATCTATGGGGGCAGTGATTTTCGACCCCAGATTCAAGGCTTGAGGCGTGGCGCCCAGGTGGTGGTGGGAACACCGGGGCGGATCATGGACCACATGCGTCAAGGGACCCTCAACCTGGACGGCTTGCGGGGCCTGGTGCTGGATGAAGCCGACGAGATGCTGCGCATGGGCTTCATTGAAGACGTGACCTGGATCATGGAGCGGACACCCCCGGAGCGTCAGTTGATGCTCTTCTCCGCCACCATGCCCCCGGAGGTGCGCCAGCTTTCCGGGCGCTTTCTCCAGAATCCCGCTGAGGTGACCGTTGCCACGTCCAAGGCCGATACCCAGCGCATCCGCCAACAACTGCTCATGGTCCATGCCAGCCAGAAGCTGCGGGCCCTGGTTCAGGTGCTGGACATGGAAGCCAGTGAGGCCACCATGGTCTTTGTGCGCACCAAGCAAGCCACGGTGGAGGTGGCCACTGCCCTGGACGGCCATGGCTACCGCTGCGCAGCCCTCAACGGGGACGTGGCGCAAAGCCAGCGGGAGCAGGTGATTGAACGGTTGCGCTCCGGCCGTGTGGACGTGGTGGTTGCCACGGACGTGGCGGCCCGGGGCATTGACGTGGAGCGCATCGCCATGGTGATCAACTACGACGTTCCCCTGGATACCGAGGCCTACGTGCATCGCATCGGCCGCACGGGCCGGGCCGGGCGACAGGGCAGGGCGTTGTTGCTGGCCACGCCCCGGGAGCGTCGCCTGGTTCAGGCCATTGAGCGGGCCAACGG
The DNA here is from genome assembly GCA_009840445.1 of Synechococcus sp. SB0662_bin_14. Classification (GTDB taxonomy): domain Bacteria; phylum Cyanobacteriota; class Cyanobacteriia; order PCC-6307; family Cyanobiaceae; genus Synechococcus_B. The sequence goes on along the minus strand of VXNS01000074.1, from coordinate 3,606 downwards.
TCAGCAGCTTGAGGTGATGGAGTTCCCCGATGCCGATACCATCAATCGGCGCCAGCGCCAGCGCTTCAAGGAGCGCATCCTCGGGGCGCTGAATGGGGCGGACGTACCCGCCTTTGAACGGTTGGTCCAGGAGTTAAGCGCAGAAAAAGGTCTGCCCGTGGAGCGCATCGCCGCCGCTCTCGCCCAGCTTGTGCAGGGAACCAAGCCGTTTGCCTGGTCCGCTGAAGAGCCTGTGCTCAGCCTGAACCCACGCCGCCAAACCCGGCCGTTGGCAGCCCACATGGAGCGCTACCGCATTGAGGTGGGCTGGAAACACCGGGTCAAGCCCGGCAACATCGTGGGCGCCCTGGCCAACCAAGCGGGCATCCGTGGCCAATCCATTGGCCGGATTCATATTTTTGACGAGCACAGCACCGTGGATCTTCCCAAGGATTTGCCTGACGACCTGTTTGCCACCCTGCGCACCATGCGGGTGGTGAGCAAGCCGCTGCGCATCCGCAAGCTGGAGACCAGCGCTGTGTAGGCAGCCCCACCATGCCCTTAGCGCTTCTTCTCCAAGCCCAGGTAGAGCAGGAACCACAGCAAGGCCAAGGCCCCTGCCCCCGCCGCCAGGGCAACGCCAAGGGGGTGGTCCCAGTGGAGCAGGCCCGCAAAGGCCACCAGCAATGCACTGCTCACCATGCGGGAACCGTCACGGCGGTTGTCGGTGAACAGTCGCCGCAGGAACGGGAGCATGGATCTCGGGAGTGAAGTCATGGAGCAGCTAGCGTAGGGCCTGTGCCCTCAGGGCCAAGGATGCCTGGGCTTGGCCTTGGAGAAGGGCCAACGCCATGGCGGCTGCCCAGCGCAGTTGCTCCTCCTGGGAATCTTGTAGCGCTTGCAGGGCGTCCTGCTGGTCTGTGAGGGCCAACTCCCCCATGGCCACCGCCGCGGCAATGCGGGATTTCCGGTATTGGGGGGCTGTTTGCGCCAACCCCTGCTTCAGCCAGCCGCTCCGCCCGTGGTGCCCCCCCAGACCCACCAGGCGCATGAGCATGTAGTGGCCGCCGTAGTCGCTGTGGTGGTGGCGGTGCAGGTGCTCCAGAATCACGGCCTGACTGGCGCCGGGCTGCTGGAGGATGCCGGCGGCGGCGGCATATTGACAATTCTCGTCCCGTTGCAGCAGGAGTTGAATCCATCCGGCGGGGGTATTTTCCGTGGGTTGGGGTTGGCCAATGAGCCGCAAGCGGCGGGGGTCGTCATGGCAGAGCTCATCCAGGAGGGCCGCCACGGTTGCCGGGGCATGGCCGTTGGCCAGGGCGCGCCGGGCCAGGGAAAACGCCGTCAGCGCCCTGAGGGGCATGGAGGTGGGTGTGCGCACCACGGCAGCCAGATGCTCCGGCTGCGCCGCCAGGCCCAGGTCGATCACCGCGGTTCGCCGCTGCCCCGCCTCCGGATCCTGGAGACGGCTCAATACGGGTTGCAACAGGGTTGCAGGGCCGCCCTGGCGCACCAGACAGGCCCGGGCCGCCCCGTCCAGGAGGCGATCCGGATGGTTGATGCAGCCCTCCACGGCGGCCTTGGCGCCATGGAGTTCCAGGCGGGTGAGGCACTGAATCACGGCCCGCTGTTGGGTGCCGGGACCATGGAGCGCCCCCACCAAAGCGTCTGTGAGTTGGCCCGGGTCCATGGTCTGGCCAGCGGCCCGGAGCCGGGAGAGGCTGTTGGCGGCGCTGACCACCGCCCCTGCATCGCTGCTGCTGAGGGCCTCCACCGCCCGGGCCACACTGCGGGGATCGGGGCGACGCCCCAGGGCCTCCAGGGCTTTGCGCCGTGTGAGCCGCTCGTTGATGCCGGGGCCGCGCCATGCCGCCGCCGCCAGCAGAGCGTTGAGGGATTCCGGGCTGCTGGCGGCCCCCAGGCGGGTGGCGGCCACGTACTGAAGGCCGGGGTTGGGCAGGGTGGCGGCATTACTGTGGAGCACCCGAATGGCCTCCTGCTCATCCAGCCAGCCAAACAGGCTGTCGAAGCGCTCAGCCATGGGTGGTTCCGTGGGGATTGATTGCCTCCAGGCTCTCCCGGGTGGTGCAGCGGGCCAAGCGATTCCAGCAATCCAATTCCTGATAGGGCCGGGACAGCAGTTCGTCCCGCCAGCCTTCCAGCCCCAGGGCTCCTGTGAACACAGCCCCCGCAATGCTCTCCACCGCCGTGAAATCCGCCCCCCGCAGATCCGCGGCCCGGAAATCACAGCCCTCAAGCTGGGCATAGGCAAAGCGGCTGCCCGTCAGCAGCGCCCCGCAGAAGCGGCTACGGCGCAGGTCCCCGTTGGCAAAGCCCATGTCCTGCATCAGGGCGCCACGGCAGTCCGCCCCGCTCAAATAGACTCCCAACATGAACGCCCCCCGCAGATCCATGCCCCGCAGATCGGCGGTGTTAAGAAACGTGCCGCCAAGCTGTGCTCCCGGACCCACGGCACCGGAGCGTGCGTAGGCAAAACCCGTTGGCCAACGGGTCAAAGCATCGTAGCGGGCCAGGCCGAGATCGGCGCCTTCCAGGTTTGCCTCCCCCAGGTCTGCGCCCCGTAGATCAGCGCGGCAGAGCTTGGCCCCCCGCAGATCCATTGCCCCAAGCTGGCGGCCCTGCCAGTTGGTTCCCCGTAAATCGGCATGTTGTTCGCGAGCCTCCGCCATGGCGCTGATGCAGCCTCCCCAGCTTGTGACAACGACAGGGCACCATGGAGGTCTCTGCCATGGGTTGTTGCCTTTTTCTCCGCCACGCTCAATGGTGGATTTCCTGCGCCTCAGTGCCGGAACCTGGTTATCGGTGCGCAGCGTCCATCATTTTGACTTCTCCCCGGACCAATCCGGGGAGTCCAACCTGATCATTACCCTGCTGGAGCAGGAGGACGAGACCGTGCAGCGGGTTTGCGCCCAACAACAGGTTCCCGGCAGCGCCGCCACCATCGGCGCCCGCTTCCAATGGCAGGGCAACCACCGGCAAGGGCCGGCCGACGAACGCTACGGGGCCGTGCTGGTGGACCTGCCGGGACCGGGCCAGGGTTGTGGTCGTCTGGTGCGGGACGTGGGCTACGTGGAGGCCACACCGGTGATCAGCCCCTACCGCTTCGACGAGGACGGCCTGCTCACCATTCACACCGTCTACGACCGCAACATCGGCAGCGAGCGCTGCTGGTTTCTCAACGAGGACGTGCGGGTGCGGGTGGGCACGGTGCAACTCATGGACGGTCCCAACCTGGTGAGCTATGCCACGGAAACCCGTTGCACCCCCCTGGAGGATCTGGAGCAGGTGCGACGGGCGGCCCAGGGGCGTTGTGAATGAATAATGAAGAAAGTGAGGAGATTTGTCCTGGATCGGGTGATGTAGTTAAGTTAAAGTGACTCCATCTTGGCAGCTTCGTGATGCCTGCTTCAAACGCATCTAACGACAGCTTGGGAAAAATCTCCATGGCCTCCGTGGAAGCGGATGGGCGGGAACGTAGCGGAAAAACGTCAAGCGGGTTTGTGGAGTCGATAAGCGCAGCCTGCCGATTCGCCAATCGTAAAGAATTGTTACAATGGGGGGGGGGGGGGGGGGGGGGGGGGGGGGGGGGGGGGGGGGGGGGGGGGG
>VXNS01000017.1 GCA_009840445.1 Synechococcus sp. SB0662_bin_14 | reverse complement strand
GATCCCAGAGATCGTTGGCAATGCAGCCCGCCCCACTGACCCCCAGGCCCCCCACCAGAATCTGCAGCACCAGCAGCGGCGGCGGTTGGGGTGTGGCCAGCCACATGGCCCAGCCGGCGGGAACGAGGAGAATCAAGCGACCACTGGGCTTGTCCCAGCGCAGCAGGGCCATGACACTTGTCATGGGATTGGCCATGGTGGGAGCAGGCTTCATGGCAGACCAACCACCGCTGCGAAACCGTAGACGCGGAACTCTGGACTCACTCTATGGATCCGCGTCGTGCCGAGGGTGCGAGAATCAAAATCTCAGCCAAGTCCAGGGGGTACCCCCAACACAGACCATGGCCAGTGACGGAACATTGAAAGCAGTGCCAACGGTGCCTCAGGAGGTGCGGGTCGCCGCCATTGACATTGGCACCAACTCCATCCACATGGTTCTGGCCGCGGTGGACCAGCAGCTTCGCAGCTTTTCCGTGCTGCTCACGGAGAAGACCTCCGTTCGCCTGGGGGAACGGGACCCGGAGACAGGGGACCTCACCAGCCAGGCCATGGAGCGGGCCATGGAGGCCTTGCGCCGTTACCGGCAACTGGCGGAGAGTCATGGAGCCCAGGCTGTGGTGGGTGTGGCCACCAGTGCGGTGCGGGAGGCCGGCAACGGGCGGGAATTTCTGGCCCTGATCGAGGGGAAGCTGGGCTTGCAGGTGGATCTGGTGAATGGGCGGGAAGAAGCCCGACTCATCTACCTGGGTGTGCTCTCGGCCATGGACTTTGCCGGGGCGCCCCACCTGATTTTGGACATCGGCGGAGGGTCCACGGAGTTGATTCTTGCCGATAGCCATGACACCCGATCCCTCAGCAGCTTGCGGGTGGGGGCTGTGCGGCTGGTCCGGGATTTCGGTGTCCACGGCCCGTTAACAGCCGAACGGGTTCAGTTCCTCAAGACCTTCATCCAGGGCATGTTGGAGCCCGCCGTGGGCAAGGTGCAGCAACGCCTCGCCATGGACGAGTCCCCCGTGCTGGTGGGCACCAGCGGCACCGCCATGGCCGTTGGCAGCCTGTTGGCCCTGCGCCTGGGGACAACTCCCCAGAGCCTCAACGGCCTGCGCTTTGGCCTGGGGCAGGTGCAGGAGTTGATGAGGGAACTGGTGACGTTGGAAGTGGAGCAGCGTCGCCAATTGCCCGGTCTGAGTGAACGGCGTGCCGACATCATCGTGACGGGCGGGCTGATCCTGGAAACCGCCATGGAACGGCTGAACGCCCGGGAAATGGTGCTCTGCAAGCGGGCACTGCGGGAAGGGCTGATCGTGAACTGGATGCTGCGCCACAACCTGATTGTGGACCGCTTCAGCTACCAGAGCAACATTCGCCAGCGCACCATCCTGCACCAGGCCCGCAAGTATGGCGTGGACAGTGGGCGGGCCGAGCGGGTGGCCCGCCATGCCCTCACCCTTTTTGACGCCTGCCGCCCTGAGCTGGAGCCCGTGGCCATCGAGGCCCGCGAATTACTGTGGGGCGCCGCCATGCTCCATGCCTGTGGCAGGCACATCAGCAGTGTGGGGGGCTACCACAAGCACAGTTGGTATCTGGTGCGCCATTGCACCCTCTTGGGATATTCCGAGGCGGAACACCTGGTCCTGGCGGCCCTGGCCCGTTATCACCGTCGCAGTCCGCCCAAGAAACGGCACGAGGCGTGGCTTTCGCTGCAGGATGCCGGCCAGCAGCGCTGCGTCCAGCAGTTGAGTCCACTGTTGCGCATTGCAGTGGCCCTGGATTGCCGTCCCCAGGCAGTCATTAAAAATCTGGACGTGGTGCTCACCGCCAGGACCATGACCGTTCAACTCACACCCTTCCCCGGCGCCAACGTCAGTTTGGAATGCTGGAGCCTGGACAACTGCCGCGCCGAGATTGAACCCGGTCTTGGCCGCACCCTCTCTGTGGAGGTGGTGGAGGCCCTGGCCACGGCTGCGTCAGGCTGATCCAGCGACGGCTAGGGCGCTTCTGGCGCAGGGGCGGCAGGATTATCATCCTCCGGAGGAGATGCTTCCAACGGGATAGGGACCGTTTCCAGCGGGGTAGGGGCCGCTTGGCCGGCAACGGGGCCGGGTATCAACTCGATCCAGTCGTTTTCCTGATTCTGGGGCAAGGGTTGGGGAGGTTGTCCCGGTTGCTGCCAGCGCACCAGGCCGGGGCGGCCTACACGAACACGCACACCAGCCGTGACGGGCAAATCCACACTGGTGAAGGGCTCCGGAACGCTCTCGAACAGAGTCACCCCACGGGCGTCTTCGATACGAATCCAACTGGAGCGGTCATCGTTCACGTCGGCTATGAAGATGAACCGTACAGTCCCCGGCTCCGGTTCCCCCGACTCCAACTCCTCAAGTGGTCCATCTGGAGACACCAACGGCGTATCAGCGATGTCAGGGATGGGCTGCTGCTGGATTGCAGGGACATCCGAAGCCTGGTCCTTCGCCTCTGTTCCTGTCTCTACCTCTTCTACCGCGGTATCCGAGGTGACCAGTCTTGAGCGTATGGCGGGCCCAAGCTCATTGGCAAGCTGCACCGCACCAACAAGGGCCAAGCCTACACCACAACCCACCAGAATAATGACTCTGTCGCTTTTGCCTGCGCCTTTACCTCGATCAGCGCGTCTCTTTTGTTGTGAAGCTGCCATCGCCCCAGGTTTAGGCGGCTCACGACGTCTGGATGGCTCACGGCTCTGCCTTCGAGATTCCGGAGAGGAGGAATCGTGCCCCTGGACAAGGTCCCTGGCCCGGGGTTCCGACTGGTGGATTCGCGGCTGCCCTTCTTGCTCCTGAAAGGCCTTGCAGGCCTGGATCATGGGCTCGGGGTCCACGTCTACCGCCATGGCCACCTTGCGGTACATGCTGATCACGTAGGGGATCTCCGGGAGCATGCCGTTCTCGCCGGCCTCAAGCGCACGGATGAAGTGGATGGGTAGAAACAACTTTTTAGACAGTTGCTTTTGGGACCATCCCTTCGCCTGACGGCCAGCCAACAACTGCTGGCCGTAGGTCTTCAACTCCAAACCTTCCGGGAACCGCATGGTGACGGGCTGTAACCAGAACCATCAGGATAGCCGGGTCAGCGCCCACTGACTTGACTCTTGACTATCTTTCAACTCTTGGCGGGAATCTTGCCGCGGGTGAGGCAGCGAAGCTTGCGCAGAGCTTTGATCTCCACCTGCCGCACCCGCTCACGGGAGACCTCCAGCATGCGCCCGGTGTCAGCCAACGTGTACCGCCGCTCGCCATCCAGGCCAAACCGCAACTTGAGCACCGTGCGCTCCTGCTCGCTCAACGTTTCCAGGCAGCGGCCCAGTTCCTCGTAGTGGAGACGTTGCTCCACCAGGTCCAGAGGCTGTGCCGTGGTGAGATCAGCCACCAACTCCGTGAGCAGGCTCCGGTCCTCTTCACTGCCCACGGGGGTATCCAGGCTGGAGGTGGTGAGGGCCTGGCGCATGAGGCTGTCCAGCTCCTCCACCGGCATTTTCAGAGCAAGCGCCACCTCGGACCGACTGGGCATGGCGCCCTGCTTCTGCGCCAGATCCGTGGTGACCTTACTGATGGTGGAGAGTCGTTCTCCCAAGTAGAGAGGCAAACGAATGGTGCGGGACTGGCAGGCGATGGACCGGGTCATGCTCTGGCGAATCCACCAGAAGGCGTAGGTGGAAAACTTGTAGCCACGGGTGGGGTCAAATTTCTCCACGGCTCGTTCCAGCCCCAGGGAGCCTTCCTGGATCAGGTCGAGCAGGTCCATGCCCTTGCCCTGATACTTCTTGGCGATGCTCACCACCAAGCGCAAATTGGCCTTCATCATCCGCTGCTTGGCCCGCTGGCCAATGCGGAGATACCGCTGCTCCTGGCAGCTCAATTCCCGCTCCTGGCGCAGTGCCTGCAGCGTCACCATCTTCTGCACCCGATTGCCCAACTCAATTTCTTCGGCTGGGCTCAGCAGGGGGATGCGTCCAATGGAAGAAAGATACCAACTGATGGAATCGGAACCAGTCTGTCGCTTGGGCCGATTCTCGGTTGAGGCGGACGACACCATGGAAGAGGACACCATGGACACACGGAATTACTGACAGGAATCTTCCTTGATTAATCACAATTTTTATCGCACTTTCATTAATACTCCAGGGTAATGCGTGGAAACACACACATTATGTTGCTGGATCAGGGTAAGCCTTAATTTACCCCTCCTGCTGCTGGTCCTGGCGGCGAAGGCGCTCAGCCACCATTGGGGGAGACGGATGGGTCCAACCCTCTCGCACCAGTTGCCGGGCAGCGTGTACATGGTCCAGGGCTGCCCTCGCCAATTGACCATGATTCAGTTGTCCGGTAGCAGCGGCCATGGCGCCCCGGCCCGCGGCAAAGCCCGCCAGCACGTCCCCCACGCCGGCCCGGGCGGCGGTGGGAGCCCCCTCCAGCAACTGCCAGCAGCGCCCGTCCGCTGCGGCAACGGCCGTGCGTGGACCCTTGAGCAACACCGTGATTCCGGCAGCCCGGGCGGCAGCAGCGGCCCGCTCCGGGTGATCCCCATGGCTGCAGGCGGGGAAGAGACGGTCAAATTCCCGGACATGGGGGGTAATCCAGGTGGGGCCACGGCGCCCCCGCAGCCATGCCACCGCTTCCCCCTCCGGCGTAGCGGCCAGCCGGTTCAGCCCATCGGCATCCAGCACCAGCAATCCGGCAAACCTCTGCAGGGGCTCCCAGGCATGGGCTGTAAAGGGGGCAAAATCCATGCCCGGCCCCAGCAGAACGGCGTCATACCGGTCCAGGTCGGGGAGTTGACGCCACACCAGCGGCCCAGGCTCCAGGGGCGGGGACAGATCCGCCGCGGCGTTCAGCACGTGGGGATAGCCGTCACTCACCCGGCGCGCCACGTCCGGTTCCATGATGATGGCGATGGCGCCGGCCCCACTGGCATCAGCCCCCGCTGCGGCCAGCACGGCGGCCCCCGGATAGCGTTGGCTGCCGGCCAGTAGCAAAAGCCTGCCCCGGCCGTATTTGTCCGCAGCAGAGGGGGGCTCAGGCCATGGCGCCGTGGCGCGATCCGCTGTGGTCACGCCGCAGGGGAGGGGAACCTGCTCCCGAACCAGGTCCAGCGCCCAGTTGGGCACACCAAAGTCCACTCGCTCCAGTTGGCCTACCGAGGCCAAGGCTGTGGCCTGCACCAGGCCCCGCTTGTAAAGGCCCAAACAAAAGGTGCGCCGGCTGTGAAAACAAGCCCCCAGCGGTTGGCCATGGCAATCATCCAGGCCGCTGGGCACGTCCACGGCCCAGATGCACTGCCCCGCCAACCGGGCTTCGCGGGCCAAGGCCGCCAGTGGCCCAGGCAAAGGTCGGGACTGACCCAGGCCGAACAGGGCATCAATCCACAACTGTCCCCGGCCCGGTGTGGGAGCTTCCTGCAGGCGGGGCACACCCAACCTCTCCAGGTACTCGAGATGGTCGGCAGTGAGGGGCTTGTGGCGGGCAAACGGGCTCCAAACCGTCACCTCCCAGCCCGCCACGTGAAGTTCCCTGGCCACAACGGCTCCGTCTCCGCCGTTGTGGCCAGGCCCGATCAAGACCACCACGGGCTGGCTGCGCCCCCAGCCCGCATCAGCAGTGCCCAACAACTCCCGCACCCGGCGGCTGACGGCCAGCGCCGCCTTTTCCATCAGGGCGGCCGGGGGCATTCCCCCGCTGAACATGGCCTGCTCAACGACCTGCATCTGCTGGGGGTACACCAACAGGTGGGCGGCATCCGCAGCAGGCCATTGGGCAGGCCGATGATGGGCAGGCCAGTGATCCATGGGCGATCAACGCCAGAATCAGACCATCATGGGATGAGTTCCCCCAGCCCCAGCCATGACCCGGACCATGGGGTTCACCCCCCCCACCCCATCCACCACAGACGCTCCCGGCACGGAAGGGGGGCGCCGCACCCTGGAGTTGTTGCGGCAATGGCCGGGGGAGCGCCGTGTTGCCGTGGGGTTATCCGGTGGGGTGGACAGCTCCCTCGCCGCTGCCCTGCTGCACGAGGCCCGGTGGGCCGTCACCGGCGTGACCCTTTGGCTGATGAAGGGGCGGGGGGCCTGCTGCTCCGACGGGTTGGTGGATGCGGCCGGGGTCTGTGAACAACTGGGGGCGCCCCATCACATCCTGGATGCCCGCCAGACCTTTCAACAGGAAGTGGTGGATCCTCTGGTGGAGGGCTATGGCCAGGGCATCACCCCCCTCCCCTGCTCCCGCTGCAACCGCCACGTGAAGATGGCCCTGCTGCTGCAGTGGGCCGAGCGGGAGATGGGCATCACCCGTCTGGCCACCGGTCACTATGCCCGCTTGCGCCGTCACCCTGGTAGTGGCCGCATGGAGTTGCTGCGGGGGCGGGACCGCCGGAAGGATCAAAGCTATTTCCTCTATGACCTGCTCCAGCACCAGTTGGAGCGCCTGGTGTTTCCCCTGGGGGAGCTGAGGAAGGCGGAAACCCGCGCTGAAGCCCAGCGCCATGGCCTGCGCACCGCCGCCAAGCCGGAAAGCCAGGACCTCTGCCTGGTGGAGCGCCACGGCTCCATGGCGGCTTTTCTGGAGACCCACTTGCCCCCCCGGCCCGGGAAGATCCTGCTGAGGGACGGCACGGTGGTGGGATCCCACAGCGGTGTGCAACACTTCACCATTGGCCAGCGTCGTGGCCTGGGGGTGGCCTGGCATGAGCCCCTCCACGTGGTGCGGCTGGACGGAGCCATGAATCACGTGGTGGTGGCGCCCCGTAGTGAGGCCATGGACAGGGATTGCGCCGTTGCCGCCATCAACTGGGTGTCCATCCCGCCGGCGGTGGCGCCCATGGAGGTGCAGGTGCAGGTGCGCTACCGCAGCGAACCCGTCGCTGCCCAACTCGTTCCCAGCGGCGCCACCCGGGCCAGGCTGGTGTTCGAGACGCCCCAGTTCTCCATCACCCCTGGCCAGGCGGCGGTGTTTTATGCGGAAGACGTGCTGCTGGGGGGCGGGCTCATCCAGCGGGAAATGGACTAAGGTGGATTCCGTGGTGGATGTATCGGGGCGTAGCGCAGTTTGGTAGCGCGCTTGCTTTGGGAGCAAGATGTCGCAGGTTCAAATCCTGTCGCCCCGATTCTCTTCCCCAGCACCGGAACTCACCCATCACCACCCTCAAGTAATCACGGTAGGCGCGCCCATGCCCGTGCGCTGGCGGATGCCCGCCAACTGGTCGGCCCCACGGATCAGCGGCGCCAGTGCCGTCTGGGGGTCCAGGTTCAGCGCCCCACTGCTGGGCTCGTAACGCTCCAGATAGAGCCGCAGGGTGGCCCCACGGGTGCCGGTGCCGGAGAGGCGGAAGATCATGCGGCTGCCGCTCTCCAGCAGGATGCGTAGCCCCTGGCGGCTGCTGGTGGAGCCGTCCACCGGGTCGGTGTAGGAAAACTCGTCCGCCTGGCCAATCCTGTCCCCCGCCAGGGGCTGGCCCGCCAGGGTGGGCAACCGGTCCTGCAGCGCCCCGTACAACTCCGCCGCTGCCGTCTGCTCCACCCCCTCGTAGTCGTGGCGGGAGTAGTAATGGCGTCCGTAGACGGCCCAGTGGCGTTCCATCAGGATGGCCACGGAGCACCGCTCCGCCGCCAGGATGGACAACCAGAACAGCACCGCCCAGAGGCCGTCCTTTTCCCGCACGTGGTCCGAGCCGGTGCCGAAGCTTTCCTCCCCACAGACGGTGATCCTGCCGGCATCCAGCAGGTTGCCGAAGAACTTCCAGCCGGTGGGGGTTTCATAGCAGGGGATGGCGAGCCGCTTGGCCACCACGTCCACAGCGGCGCTGGTGGGCATGGACCGGGCCACACCAGCCAGACCATGGCGATAGCCCTTCACCCGGCTGGCATGGGCGGTGATCACCGCCAGGCTGTCGCTGGGATTCACGAAACACCTGCGGCCCAGGATCATGTTGCGATCCCCGTCCCCGTCACAGGCGGCCCCAAAGGAGAACTCGTCCCCTTGCAACAAGGCATCCGCCAGGGGTTTGGCGTAGGTGAGGTTGGGATCCGGGTGACCACCACCGAAGTCTTCCAGGGGCAGGCCATGGCGCACCGTGCCGGCGGGCAATCCCAACAGGTCTTCGAAAATCCGCCGAGCGTAGGGTCCCGTCACCGCATGAAGGGCGTCAAAGGTGATGGGGAACCCGCTGCCGAGAAAGTCCCGCAGTTGATCAAAGTCGAACAACTCCTGCATCAGCCCCACGAAGTCCACCACGCCGTCCACCACCTCCACGGCTGTGGTTCCCAGTTGGTGGTGGCCGGGCCGATCCAGGGGAACGGCGGCCGCCTCCGCAATGGCGTAGCCCTGCAGGGTCAACGTGGCCTGGTGGATGGCGTTGCTCAACTGCTCTGTAGCCGGGCCACCGTTGGCGCCGTTGACCTTGACCCCGAAGTCCTCCTCCGGCCCGCCGGGATTGTGGCTGGCGGAGAGGATAATGCCGCCAACGCAGCCGGGGCTGGTGCGAATCAGGTGGGAGGCGGCCGGTGTAGAGAGAATGCCGTCCGTGGTGGTGACGACCCGGCCCACCCCATGGGCGCAGGCCATGCGCAGGATCACGTCAATGGCCCGGCGGTTGCCGTAGCGACCGTCTCCCCCCACCACCAGCGTTCCCCCCTGCACCCCCGGCAGGGTCTGCAGGACAGCCTCAAGGAAGCTTTCCAGGTAGTGGGGCTGCTGAAAGACGGTCGTGGGTCGGCGCAGACCGGACGTGCCGGGCTTCTGGTCCTGGAAAGGGGCGGCCAGGGGAACGTGACGCACCTGGGGACTCGTGGCGCTAGCGGTCATGGGACAAGCCTGCTGCGCGGCCCAAGGTAGCTGTGGACGGGTCCCCTCGGTGGTGGCGGGGAAATCCCACGACCGGCAAGAACGGGGCTGCCAAGGGGAAGTCGCTGGTCGTAACGAACGCTTGCGAAGGAAAGGGAGCGGCCCCCACAGCGCTGGAAGAATCCATTAAGTTCTCCCCATAGAATTTTGGAGTCGTCAATGGAACTGGCCATTATCGCCCTTCTGGTGCCCTTTGCTGTTGTCGTCTCCCTGCTCACCCTGCGCACCTTGCGTTTCGCCACCCATCATCGCTTCTCCTTCATGGGGTTGGCCCTCTTCACCACGGCCTACGTGGGCATCATCAGCACCGTCATCAACGCTGCCGAACAGCCGGACTTGGCCCGTAACGTGCTCATTGGCCTGCATCTTCCCCTTCTCGTGGGGGTGATGGTGGCCACCCCAAGGCTGAAGGGGCGATGACGGACGCTAGATTGGGGTCACTTTGTGATTGATGGTCATAATCCCGTCAGGGACGCTGGATGTTTCAAGCACTCTGTCCAGCTTCTCCGCCAGTTCTCTGTTGTCTGCCCCCAGTCTCCCTTCTACGGCCTGGAGGTCAGCCTTGAAGTCACTTCTGAGGGTGGCTTCGGTGGTCCTGATGTCTTGCCGTACGCCATGAAAGGCAGCCAGCGGCAAGGCCAGTGCCCCCAGGACCACCGCAGGCCTTAGCCAGTCGTTGACCATGGCTGTTGAAAGGGACTCCATGTCCCTGTGTAGAGGCGTAAGAGATTGCTGGGCTGCTGGTGATGGAGCCGGAGCCGTCTTAATGGGGATTGGCTTCTGTCATGGCGCCATCTTTAAGGAGGCCGTGCCACGGCTAGCCTGGCTCCATTCTTCTGCCCACCCCCGTGACCCTGTCCCAGCCTGGTCTCATCAGCGGAGACGCCCTGTCTCCCGCCACGCGCCCCAACAGCCGGGGCCGCTTCGGGCGCTTCGGGGGGCAGTACGTGCCGGAAACCCTGATTCCCGCCCTGCAGGAGTTGGAGAAGGCCGCTGCCCAGGCCTGGCGGGATCCGGCGTTCACAGCCGAACTCAACCACCTGCTGCGCACCTATGTGGGGCGGCCCACCCCCCTCTACGAGGCCACCCGGCTCACGGAGCATTACCGCCGCCCCGACGGTGGTCCGCGCCTCTGGCTCAAGCGGGAGGATCTCAACCACACCGGCGCCCACAAGATCAACAACGCCCTGGGCCAGGTACTCCTGGCCCGTCGCATGGGCAAGAGACGGATTCTGGCGGAGACCGGCGCCGGCCAGCACGGGGTGGCCACCGCCACGGTCTGTGCCCGTTTTGGCCTGGAGTGCGTGATCTATATGGGCGCCGAAGACATGCGCCGTCAGGCGTTGAACGTGTTCCGCATGGGCCTGTTGGGGGCTGAGGTGCGTCCTGTCACGGCAGGCACGGCCACCCTCAAAGAAGCCACCAGCGAAGCCATCCGCGACTGGGTCACGAACGTGGAATCCAGCCATTACATTCTGGGCTCCGTGGCCGGCCCCCATCCCTATCCCCAGTTGGTGCGGGATTTTCACCGGGTGATTGGGGAGGAAACCAGGGACCAGTGCCAGGAGGCCTTTGGTCACCATCCCGACGTGCTCATGGCCTGTGTGGGGGGCGGCTCCAACGCCATGGGGCTGTTCCACCCCTTTGTGGAAGATCAACGGGTGCGGCTCATCGGCGTGGAAGCTGCCGGTGAGGGGGTGGCCACCGGCCACCATGCCGCTACCTTGACGGCCGGCCGGCCGGGTGTGCTCCATGGGGCCATGAGCCTGCTGCTGCAGGACGGGGAAGGGCAGGTGTTGGAAGCCCATTCCATCAGCGCCGGCCTGGATTATCCAGGGGTGGGGCCGGAGCACAGCTACTTGCAAGACATTGGCCGAGCCGAGTACGTGGCGGTTTCCGACGAGGAGGCCCTGGCGGCGTTGCAGCGGCTCAGTCAGCTTGAGGGGATCATTCCGGCCCTGGAAACAGCCCACGCCCTGGCCTGGCTGGACACCCTCTGCCCCACCCTGCCGTCAGGGACGGAGGTGGTGATCAACTGCTCCGGGCGGGGCGATAAAGACGTGAACAGCGTGGCGGAGCGGTTGGGGCAGAAGGTGGGGTGAGGGGGCCTGCATGGGGCTTACATAGGGTAGTGCCAAAGAACTCAAAAACCTCTCCAGCAGAGGCTTTTAGCAAGAGCTTGCATGGCGGTACTGAAGATAAAGTGATTTAAGCTACCTAATTCTTGCGCTGTGTGAAGCGATTGGCACGACAACACTGGGCGCCATGCTCGACGGGTGACTGGGGTTTGAGAGCGTCACCAGTGATCCAGTTTCCCTTAAGACCAATCACCAATTAGGGCACCACGAAAAATTGCCGTTTCCCCGCATGGGAGGACCCTGCCAGGCTACGAGAAATCCCTCCACAACTGACTTTCTCACGGTGAGACGGCAGCCCACTGGAAGGCCTTGCTCGATTTTTCGTGGTGCCCATCAGAGTTGCATAGCCAGAAAAGTTTGGGTAAAATCTTTGTTTCATTCAGCACGTCATTCCCAATGGCACAATCTTCAGTCTCTCATCAGCGCCAGAAACATCGTGCTGGTAAGTGTAAATCACATCTAATCCCTGCATTCTTCTACGCTCTGGTGATGGTGGAGTCTCTTCCGGGGGTGTTCCATCCATCTGCCTATTCCCAGCCCTTACAGCCTCAAGAGAGGCTTGAGCTCAGTGATATTGAAAAGAGGATCGAGGCTTCTCAGCGCAGAGCTAAAGATCTGGAATGTCGTAATATACAACGACAGGGAATTAAAAACTGTGTTCTTGCTGGATCTACCGATGGTGAGAATATCCCGTTCCATGTAGAGATCACAGAAGATCCCGATTGGAAAAATTATGGCAAGGAATATGAATTGCCATATTCTAAAATCATCAAGGTAAATTACAATGAGAACTCCTCAGAGTATATTGTTCTAGATAAGGATGCTCAGACAATTGGTATGGGTCAGCTATCTTTGGAAACTAAGTGGACAGTGAATCAGCTAGAAGGTCGTATTGTCTGGAGATGGTGTACCAATCTATTGCAGATAATGTTTGCCACTGACGATAGTTGTAGTCGGGAAAACAGATATTATCCATTTTCAAGCCCTTTAGAGATTGAATCTGGAGGAAAAAATATAAATTATATGGTGAAAATGGGATATTTGTTTTGCCGTCAAATTTAGTGGAAGATATATCTATAGGCACAACCTATCTCCGTCTAAGTCTTGACTTTAATCATCCAGCAGAGAGTCTATCGCAAGTTAGTCAAGGTAAACGTGTTCTCTCAATAAATCCAGAAACAATCAGTTCACTGAGTACTTTATATCGTTATCTCTGGAAGGACCAGCAACCACACAGCTTTATTCTTGCAGCTAAAAATATATCAAAAGCAGACAACTTCCAGGGCACCACGAAAAATCGAGCAAGGCCTTCCAGTGGGCTGCCGTCTCACCGTGAGAAAGTCAGTTGTGGAGGGATTTCTCGTAGCCTGGCAGGGTCCTCCCATGCGAGGAAACGGCAATTTTTCGTGGTGCCCTCCAGTCATTGATTGGTGATATGTTGCCGAGTGTTGTGAAGATCAAAGGACGTAGTAGCCAAGGGACCGGTTTCATTGCAGGAAACGACGGAGTCATTTTTACTAATAGACATGTAGTGGGATCTACCAATAAGGTTGATGTCACTTACTTTGATGGAGCAACACGTCAGGGAAATGTGGTCTATAAGGGCTATCAAGCTGATTTTGCTGTAATACAGGTTGATAATCCGCCTAAAATCAATTCCTTGCCTTTGTGTTATAATCAATATCCTAGTCCTGGTGAAAGCATTACAGTTCTAGGAAGTCCTTTAAGTTTAGCAAATACAGTAACACGAGGAATTGTTAGTGCAGTACGTGCATCTTCTCAAGAGTTCTCCAATGTTACTGAAGGTGTTTCGTTGATACAAACAGATGCGGCAATTAATGCTGGCAATAGTGGTGGGCCAATGGTGAACGATAGCGGCGAAGTTCTAGGAATTATAACCTATAAATATAGCTTCGGAGAAGACATAGGATTTGCAATTTCTATTATTGATGTTCTTGAGAGATTAGCAGTTCAGAGGCCACCAGTCAACGAAGCTACTCTGACGCCTTGTGGAAATGTGGCCAATCACGCGAATACTTAGCCAGTGCTTATCTCGGCTACGAGGTAGCAGAAGGTATTGATTGGTTTTGGGAGCATCGCATTGAAGATTTCAAAGGATTTGGACTTTAGCTGACGAGGAAGATGTTGATGAAACGGCTGACGGATCTGGAAACGCAGCGACTGGTCTTGCAGGACCAACTTGATTCCGACTAAGTATGGGTTGGAGCGTCGGTTGTGTCAGGGGCTTAGCGGCGCTGCACAGCCCTACAGTAGCTTAGGCTCCAGGCCAAAGGGGAGATCCGCCACCATGCTCACCAAGCTGAAAGCCCGCAACTTCAAATGCTTCGAGGACCTGGAGATTGCCTTGGGGAACCCCGTGGTGCTCATTGGCCCCAACAACTCCGGCAAAACCACTGTCCTGCAGGCGTTGGCCCTGTGGACCATCGGTCTGCAACGCTGGCAGGAGAAGCGCTCGGAGCGCCAGAGCCAGGCCCGCAAACGGCCCGGGGTCACCATCAACCGCCAGGACCTGCTCACCATTCCCCACCCCCAAGCCAATCTCCTCTGGCGAGACCTGCAAACCCGTTTCACCAGTCGCAGCAGCGACGACAAGCAGGAGACCCAAAACATTCGCATTGAGTTGATTGTCAGTGGCGTGGACAACGGGGGCGCCTGGGAGTGTGGCTTGGAATTCGATTATGCCAACCCGGAGTCCTTTTATTGCCGTCCTCTGCGGTTGGATCAAGACGGTCAGAAGCGGATGCCCGTTCCAGAGCAGGCCGCCTGGGTACACGTGGCGTTCTTGCCGCCCATGTCCGGCCTGGCTGCCATTGAGACGCGGCTGGATCCGGGCGCCCTCAACGTGCGCATCGGTGAAGGCCGCACTGCCGAGGTGTTGCGGAATCTTTGTTATATTGTGTGTCAAAAACAATCTGAGCAGTGGAAGGAACTGACCAGCCAGATTGACAAGCTTTTTGGTGTGCAGCTAAGAGAGCCACACTATTTGGAAGAAAGGGGTGAAATTACCATGAAATATCAACAAGAGCATTCCCGCAGAGAAGGGAAAGCCAGAAAAGGGAAAGCCTTGGAATTGGATCTTTCCTCCAGCGGACGGGGCCTACAACAAACATTGCTGATTCTCGTCTACATGTATGCCAATCCCGGAGCGGTTGTGCTGTTGGATGAGCCGGATGCCCATTTGGAAATTCTTCGCCAGCGGCAGATCTACACTTGCATCAAAGAGCTGGCTGAGAAAAGCGATAGCCAGATTATGATTGCCAGCCATTCAGAGGTGCTACTGAATGAAGCAGCTACGGGGCAAGACCAGATTATTGCCTGTGTTGGCCATCCCCACGTCTTGGCCCAGGGAAAAAGAAACGAAGTCCTCAAGGCGCTGGCGTTTTTGGGTTTTGAGGACTACTACCAAGCCGAGCAAACCGGCTGGGTGTTGTATCTGGAAGGTTCAACGGATCTGCGCATCCTGCAGGCCTTTGCCAAGCGGCTAGGTCACACTGATGCAAAACAAGCCCTGGCAAGGCCCTTTGTCAAGTATGTTGGCAACACCCTGAAGGAAGCGCGGCGTCATTACTACGGACTACGAGAGGCCAGCCCTTCCCTCAGAGGCATAGCCCTCTTTGATCGCCTTGAAGAGGACAACGACATTCTGCCCAATGAAGCTGGCGATTCTTCCCAGGCAACGTTGCAGGTGCTCATGTGGCAAAGAAATGAAATTGAGAATTATTTCTGCAGGCGAGAAACGCTGCGAGCCTATGCAAATCCAACCGTCAAGGACCAAACCGAGCCCCAACAGCTCACCATTCAGACAGTGAGTCAACAGGCTGCCATGGACGACGCCATTGGGGAGATCACCAATGCACTCCAGTCCCTGGGCAAGGGTTCCCCTTGGGATGCCGGGATCGAGGCGAGTGACGATGTGCTTGTGCCCATTTTCAAGGCCTATTCCCGCAGATTGGGCATCTACAATGCAATGGGCAAGAAAGACCTCTACAAGCTGGTGGATCACATTCCCTCAGTGGCAGCCATTGAACCGGAGGTGAGCAACAAGCTGGATGCCATTGCCGCAGTGGCTGAGGCGGCCCAGTCAGGGAGCACGGCCTGATGCAAGCAATCATGTCAGCGCTGCCACTCATCCAAACGACCCTGGTCCGCTGTCGCCAGGATCAGGAAGGGCGGCCTGATTTGCTGCCGGGGTGCTGTCTAAGCTCACCAGGAGGGGCGCCGCCTCCGCCGCCATGATCTTGCCCTCCTGCAGCAACTCCTCCAGACGCTGGCGCAGCAGCTCCTGGTGACGGAACTGGGCGCCGAGTTGGTGGAGTAGTTCCATGGCCCTGGGCGTTCCACGGTAGGCAAGCCAGCAGTCCAGCAGGAGAGTGATGCTGGCTTCCGTGCCAATCGATCCCAGGGCGTGCAGGGCCGCCTCCCACACCGGCTCCGGGGGATCCGCTTGCAGCAGTTGGGCCAAGCGTCCAGCCAACAGGGGTTCGTTGCGGCGCTGCAGCAGGTGGATGGCGGCCATGGCCACAGGGGGGCGCACGTCCCCCAGCAGGGGTTCGGCGAGCGTCAGAAGCTGTTGTGCCGTAAGCAGGCGGGCATGGAACTGCAGCAACTCCACCCCGGCTAACCGCATGGCCTGGCCGGGGTGTTGCAGGGCCTCTTCAATCACCGCCAGGGGCACCTGTCGTCCCCAGCCGGCCAGGGCGCGGAGCAGCGCCAAGCGGTCTACGCCAGGATCGTCCAGGTAACGGAAGAGGGCGTCACGGGCGGCCGGCTGATGGGTCATGGCCAGCGCCATGAGCAACTCCGGCTGGGGACCGTACCGCTCAATCAGCGCCAGGCAGGGTTGTAGACCCCGCTCGTTCTGCATCCCCAGGCGTTCCGCCAGGGCCGAGCGTAGCTCCTGCGGGCGTCCAGGGTGAAAGAACCGGGCCAACTCCTGGGCTGTGAGGACACAGGGGCGCTGGCCCAGGCGCTGCCACACCAAAGCGTCGGCAGCGCATGGCACAGGCTCGGCGGCAACCATGGTGAAGGAGCGGGGCACGTTGATACCAACATACTGCGATCAACGGGCCCCCAACTCTGCGGCCAGCTCCCGGGCCAGCTTGGTGTCTTTGATGTCGGGCAGACTGGCCAGAGGGGAGCGATGGGTGCTGTAAAACACCATACCGATAAACACCATGCCGCCAAACACGTTGCCCACGGTGACGGGGAAAAAGTTCCAGAAGATCACGTCGGTAAAGCTGACCCCGGACCCCAACAGGGGACCTGTGGTGTGCAGGAACATGTTCACCACAATGTGCTCCATCCCTAACGTCTGGAACGCGGTGATGGGCAGCCAGCAGGCCAGGAGTTTACCGGGCACACTCTTGCTCACCAGAGCCATGGTGACCCCCAGACACACCAACCAGTTAGCAATGACGCCCCGCAAAATGGCCAGTAAAAATCCAACAGCTCCCAAATCTTTATATTTAACAATGACGTTATTACGGTTCAGATTGATGATTGTTTGAGCCACGCCCTGCCAGACGCCCCCATCCGCGGTGGGCTCCAGGTTGCCGGCACTGGTGAGACTGATGGCCATCATGCTGGCCACCAATGCACAACCCAGAAAATTGCCGATCCACACCCAAATCCAGTTGCGGAACGTTTTGGGCCAAGTGCTTTTGCCGGCCCAGGTGGCCATGGGGAGAAGGGCAAAATTGCCGGTCACCAACTCCATGCCAAACAGAATAATGCTGACGAAGCCAAAGGGGAACAGCACGGAACCCAGAAAGGGGAGGCCGCTTTGTTTGGCCACCGTCAGGGCCAGAGCGGTGGCCAGGCCCAAAATAGAGCCGGAATAAAATCCCCGTAACAATAAATTTTTGGCGCTGACAGAAGATTTTTTGCCGCCAGCAGCAATCATGCCGTCCACCAATTCATTGGGGAGGACATAGTCCATCTCACTTGCAGAGTTGGCCATCGTGGTTTGGAAAAAAGTTGAATCAGTGTTCAGGGTTGTCCGATGTTATGGAAACCCATCCTGTGGTGTTCAAATTGGAGCAGCGGCAGCGGCTTTTGGCGTGGCGCCGTAGTGCTCCATCAACAGATCTTTCAAGGCGGCATTCACTTCGGTCTTGGGGACCCGTTTGCGCACCAGTTCACCCAGGCTGGGCTGGTCCCCCTGGCTGCCACCAAGGGTGATGTCGTAGGCCTCCACCATGCCCTCGGCGGTTTTGGCCTTGGTTCCAGTGAGGCCAATGGCGCCCATGTAGGCCTGACCGCAGGAATTGGGGCAACCGGTCCAGTGGATTTTCACCTCCTGGGGCAGGTCCAGGGCCTCGTCCAGGGCCGTGGCCGCGGCCATGGCCTGGTCCTTGGTGTTGGTAAGGGCAAAACCACAATAATTGGAGCCCGTGCAGGACACCGTTCCCGCGGCAACGCCCTGGGGATGGAGGGGGTAGCACTGCAGGAAGGGCTCCCCACGGAAGCCCTCCAGCTTGTGGTCCGGGATGCCGGGAATGAGTGCGTTCTGATCTTCGGTGAAGCGCACCTCCCCGCAGCCGTAGACCCGGGACAAGCGGGCCAACTCCTGCATGGCCCCACAACTGAGGCGACCCACGGGCACATGGAGACCCGCCACCTTCAAACCGGGTTGTTTTTGGGGCTGGATGCCGTACAGGTTGCGGGGTTGCTGGTTAAACACTGATCCGGGATCAGGCGCCAGGGGGCCAAAACGCTCCTCCACCATGGCCCGGAACGCCTCAACACCCACGGCATCCAGATAGAACCGGAAGCGCCCCTTGGGACGTTTGCTGCGCTCGCCGTTGTCGCGCCACAGGCCACAGACCACCCCGGTCATGCGGCAAGCCTGGTCCAGTGGAATCCAGGCGTTGAGAGGGACGGCATAGGCGTTCAGCACGGAGGAGAGTACGCCGCCCACCCAGACGCCAAACCCCAACACCCCGTCCTTCTCCACAGGGTGAAAAACAATATCGTTGTGCAGCAGGAAGTTATCCCTGGATCCCGCCACGGCAGTGTTCCACTTGCGGGGCAGATTGGAGAACTCCCGATTGCCTTGACCGTGATTGGTCAGGTAGTCCTGAAGCGCCTGGGTGTAGGGGCGTGTGTCGAGGATTTCATGGGGGTCGATGCCGGCCAGGGGATTGCCGGTCACGTTGCGGGGATTGTCAAAGCCCGATTGCAGGGTGGTGATGTCCACGGCCTTGAGGCGTTCGAGAATCTCGGGCAGGTCCTCCAGCAGCACCCCGCGAAGCTGGATGTTCTGGCGCGTGGTGATGTCCCCCACGCCGTCGTCCCCGTAGCGGGCCACGATGGACGCGAACACGTTCAGTTGGTCTGCCGTGGCAATCCCGTTGGGCACCCGCAGGCGCAGCATGAACTTGCCCGGGGTTTTGGGCCGCCAGAACATGCCGTACCACTTCAGCCGCAACTGAATGTCTGTGGCGTCAACGTTCTCCCAGCCCAACCGGGCAAAGGTCTCCAGTTCGGAGCCAACCAGCAGGCCGTCTTTTGCGGCCTTGTTCTGCTCAATTTTGTTGAGAGTTTTGCCTTCCAGATAGGACGGCAAAGGCGTTGTGACCATGGCGTTGCGGGTACAAGATGCAGAAGGCAACGAATGCCGTTGCGGGCGGTCACAGCGCTTCAAAAAGAGGGCGTCGCTGTGTTAGGAGGATTAAGCCCAATCGTGGCCGTCGGCATCTGTACCTTCTGCTACATATTCTCAACTTGCTATTGGGCATGAATTGGATCATCGCGGACGAGGCATCTTGATGGTTGCCCAAGCATCTCTGGGAACGGTCTACCTGGTGGGCGCCGGTCCGGGGGATCCGGACCTGCTCACCGTGCAGGCCCACCGTCTGCTCTGCACGTGCGATGCTCTGGTCTACGACGCCCTGGTGCCCACCCAGTTGCTGGCTCTCCCCTCACCGGACTGCCACAAGGTGTTTGTGGGCAAACGCCGGGGTCACCACTCCGTTCCCCAGCAGTCCACCAACAAGGTGCTGGCCCGGTTGGCCCATACCCACAAGACCATCGTCCGGTTGAAGGGGGGGGATCCCTTTGTGTTCGGTCGGGGCGCGGAAGAGGCTGCATACCTGCACGGCCTGGGTATTCCCGTGCAGGTGACCCCGGGCATCACGGCCGGCATCGCTGTCCCCGCCTACATTGGTCTGCCGGTCACCCATCGCGAGGCGGGATCCTCCATCACCTTTGTCACTGGCCATGAACTGGTGGACAAGGACCGCCAAAGGGTGAACTGGCAAGCCTTGGCCACCGCCACGGACACCATGGTGATCTACATGGGCATCCACAGCCTGGCGGCCATCGTGGCTCAACTTCTGGCTGGTGGTCTGGATGCCGCCACCCCCGCCGCGGCCATTCAACAGGGCACCACCGCGTTGCAGAAACACGTCATCGGCCCCATTGCCGCCTTGCCAAGGCTGGTGCGGGAGTCCGGTCTGCAGGCCCCCGCCATTGTGGTGGTGGGTCGAGTGGTGGATCAGCGGATCCCTGCCTGCGCCCCGCCGTTGCCGAACGTGGACATGCCCATCCCCCTCCCCGGCCCCACCACGGCCACCCGCAGATCCTGAACAGGCGCCCCCACATCAACGGTGTGGCGAGAATGGCTTGAACGAACCAGCCCCGTGAACCAGACGCCCCACCCCCGCCGGTTGAAATGGACAGAGGACGCGCAGAAGCTGCTCCTTGCCCTCAGCCTGGTGCTGACCGTCTTTGTGTTTTGGGGACCATCGTTGCTGGGCAGTTTGGAGAGGCCTTCCGTGCAGGGGGTGTTGGAGCAACGGCAGTTGGAGCTACAGGCACTGGCCAGCCGGGCGGTGGGCAGGGGAACCGTCACCCTGTCCCCAGGTGAAAACGCCCCCCTGCTGAGCCGCCAACTCTTTGGCGCTGACGCCCTCCGACAACTGGCGGCTGTCCTCCAGGAACGTCAGGACAACCCAGCCACCCCGGACCGGGACCTGCGGTTGCGCCAGGTGCTGGTGCTGTTGGCTATGAATCAGCCGGAACAGGCCCGTCTTCTACTGGAAAGCCTGCCCCCCGTAACGGGGCAAGGGGAGCAGTCAGCGGCGGTCGTCCTGCAACAGGCCCTCCTGCAGCGGGCGGCCGGAACGCCAACGACGACGGCCCCGTTGGCGAACCTGGCGCCGGAGGCCCTTGAGGACGCGCTTCCCCGCCATCCCCTCTACCCGTCCCTGGCCTGCTCCGTCCTGGAGTTGGACCACCCCTTCTGCCGTGGGTCCCATGTCGGCGCCATCACGCGCCTTGTTCTGGTGGGCCTGGTGGGGCCGCTGGCAGCTCTGGTGGGCATCCTGCTCTGGTTGGTGCAGTTGGCCCGCTGGCTGTGGTCTCGGAACCGCCCCCAACCGCCGTCCCCCCAACCCATGGCGGCGCCCCTGACCCTCCCGGCGCTGATGTTGTTTTTCTTTGGCGGTGTGGTGGTGTTGGGCAACGGGGGCGGCATCCTGGCGCTGTCTGCACTGCGGCCCTGGATTCAGCAGGCTGGCAGCACGGGGCAGGCCATGGCCACCGTGCTGGTTTATGGGTCACAGGCTCTGCCAGGACTGGCGGTTCTCCATTGGTTGCGGCGCAGTGAAGACCAATCCGGCTGGCAATGGCTGCAATGGGGCCTGGGCTGGAGAGCGTTGCCCATGGCCCTGGGGACGCTCCTGCTCACCCTGCCGCTGGTGCTGCTGACCAGTTGGGGGGTGTCCCGCCTGTTTCCCCATGCGGGAGGCAGCAACCCGCTGCTGGATCTGGTGCTCAACAGTCGGGACCTGACGGCGCTGATCTTTTTTGCTCTGACGGCCTGTGTTCTGGCGCCCCTTTACGAGGAACTCGTGTTCCGCGCCACGGTGCTGCCCACCATGGCCAGGTCCTACGGGGCCGTGGTCGGTGTTCTGTTGAGTAGCCTGCTGTTTGCCGCGGCCCATCTGAGCCTGGTGGAGTTTTTACCTCTCCTGATCCTGGGCCTGGGCCTGGGCTGGCTGCGGCTGCGGGGCGGACGTCTGAGTGCCTGTGTCCTGATGCATGCCACATGGAACGGCTATACCCTTGCCAACCTGGCGCTCCTGAGTCTGTGAGATGGGAAAGTCCGTCCCTCGCAAATCCCCCGACGGCCCCATGACCGTGTCATCGGTCTCCAGACGCGGCCGCCCCCAGCGCTGGTCTCACGGCGCCAAACGGACTGTTCCTGCGCCAAGGGCCAACCCCGGCCCATCAGGGTTGCACGGCATCCACCGGCTGACCAACCGTGTACTCATGGCCTCCTTGCTGCTCTCCACCGCCCTCTGTGTTCTGGAGTTACAGGTGCGCCTCAACATGAGCCGCACCTATGCGGCCCTCCAGGAGGCCCGCACCATGCAGCAACTGTACCTGGACTCCCGCTCCCAGCTTGTGGCCGCCCCGGGTACGGTGGACGGCCCCGGGACCACGGAACAGGGTGACGCTCTCGCCGGTCAAGACCTTGAACCGCTGGTGCTGCCGCCCCCCCCGAGACGACTGTTGAAGCGCCGCCCGCTGTTGGCAAGCCCGGGTCGCTGGCTCAATGGCGGCACTGTTTTACGGGGCTATTGAATCTTTGGGTCGTTCACGTCCACGCCCGCAGCGCTCCAGGCCGATGATCTCCACCCAGATGCGGCTTGTGTTGATATTCCTGCTGCTGCTGCTCCCCGTCCTGGGTCTTGCGGGTCGGTTGTTCTGGCTCCAGTTGGTTCAAGGGGACGTGCTGGCCCAACAGGCCCCTTCCCGGCAGATGCCCTCGGCCCGGTCCCTCGCTACGCGCCGGCCCATTGTTGATCGTCAAGGGGAGACCCTGGCCTGGGACGAGATGCGGGCGCGAATCTGGGCCCACCCCGTGTACTTTCAGTTCCCCGGGGACCGGGACGGCCAACAGCGCTCCGCGGCAGAGGTGAGCCAGCGGCTCGCTCCGGTCCTGGGCTTGTCGTCCGCCGAGTTGGAGCAGCGTCTCCTGGGGCAAGAGAGCGGCATTCGCCTGCTGGAACGCCTGAGCCTGGAGAAAGGGGAGGCGGTGAAGGCCCTGGACATCAGTGGCATTGACGTGGAGATCTATCCCCAGCGCCGTTATCCCCAAGGTGAACTCTTCGCCAACGTGGTGGGCTTCCTGAATCTGGAGCGTCAACCCCAGGCCGGTCTGGAGTTGAGCCGCAACACCCAACTGCTGCAAGGGGAACGCAGCCCATGGCTGCTGCGCAGTGGGGATAACGCAGTGTTACCCATCCATTTGTCCATGGGCGCCATCCAGGACGACGCCATGCAACTGCAACTGAGTCTGGACACCCGTCTGCAGCGGGCCGCCCATACCGCCCTGTCGGCAGCCATGGAGGAATGGAAGGCCGCCCGGGGCGCGGTGATGGTGATGGACGTACACAACGGGGAACTCCTTGCCCTGGCCTCACAGCCCAGCTACGACCCCAGCCGTTTCTGGCAGGCCCAACCCCGGCAGTTCCGTGAATGGTCCGTGGAAGACCTCTACGAGCCCGGCTCCACCTTCAAGCCCATCAACCTGGTGATTGCCCTTGAGGAGGGCCTGATTGACGGGAACAGCACTGTGCAGGATACGGGCAGCGTGGACGTGGGGTCCTGGAAGATTCGCAACAACCAGGACAAGGTTCATGGCGTGATCACCATGCCGCGGTTGTTGCAGGTTTCCAGCAACGTGGGCATGGTCAAGACCATGCTGCGGCTGTCCCCGGACCGCTACTGGCAACGGCTCCACAATCTGGGGATTGAGCAGGTGCCCGATACGGACCTGCCGGGCGCCACGGCAGGCCAGTTGACGTCCCCCCAGATTTTCCGTTCAAACCCCGTTTATGCCGCCACGGCATCCTTTGGCCAGGGAATTGCCCTCAGTCCCCTCAAGCTGCTCCAACTCCATGCGGCGTTGGCCAACGGCGGCTGGCTGGTACAGCCCCATGTTGTTCAGGGTCTGCGCAACATGGACACCATGAAGACCACCACCCGTCCCCCCCGGCGCAAACGCATCTTCCAGGAGGCATCCACCGCCACCGTGCGAAGCTGGATGGAGACGGCCACCACGCTGGCGCCGGTTCCCGTGGCCCGGATCCACTCCTATCCCGCGGCCGGTAAAACGGGAACGTCCCAGAAAGCGCGCCAGGATCGCTATGACCCGAAGGCGGTCATCACCAGCTTCGTGACGTACCTGCCCACGGATGATCCCCGTTTTGTGGTGTTGGTGGTGGTGGACGAACCCCGCGGCGAGGAGACCTACGGCTCCACCGTGGCCTTGCCCGTGGCTTACCGGATCATTGACGGCATGGTGGCGTTGGGCAACCTGCTTCCTGCCCATGGTGCCGCTGGTTGATCGGCAAACCCTTTAGGGATTCCGGCGGCTTCTGGCCATGGTCCGCATCATGGCTAGCCTGGAACCGGTCCCTCACTTCTCTCTTCCCCATGGCCTCTCTGCTGGACCAGTTGTCCGCCATGACCACCGTGGTGGCCGACACTGGCGACCTGGAGGCAATTCGTCGCCTCACCCCCCAAGAAGCCACCACCAACCCTTCCCTCATCCTGGCCGCTGCCCAGCTTCCGGACTACCAGGAGTTGATTGACGCCACCCTGCGGCAATCCCGCCAGGTGGTTGGCGCAGCGGCCCCTGCAGAGGAGGTGATCAGCGAAGCCATTGACGAGCTCAGCGTTCGTTTCGGCGAGGAGATCCTCAAGGTGGTGCCCGGCCGGGTGTCCACCGAGGTGGATGCCCGCCTCAGCTTTGACACGGATGCCACCATCGGCAAGGCCCGCCAGCTTATTGGGCGTTATGAAGCAGCCGGTCTCGGCCGGGAGCGGGTCCTGATCAAAATCGCCTCCACGTGGGAGGGGATCAAGGCGGCGGAGGTGCTGGAGAAGGAAGGCATTCACTGCAACCTCACCTTGCTGTTCAGTCTGGTGCAGGCCGTGGCCTGTGCCGAATCCGGCGTGACCCTCATCTCCCCCTTTGTGGGCCGCATCCTGGATTGGTACAAAAAGCACACCGGTCGCCAGAGCTATGCCGGTCCGGAAGATCCTGGCGTGCTCTCCGTCACCCGGATCTTCGCCTACTTCAAAACCTTCGGCCACCCAACCCAGGTGATGGGAGCCAGCTTCCGCAACGTAGAGGAAATCATCGAGTTGGCTGGTTGTGACCTGCTCACCATTGCGCCCAAATTCCTGGATCAGTTGGGTCGCACCGAAGGGCGACTGGTGCGCAAACTGGATCCGGCCAATCTGACGGATGCACCCGGCGCCAGGCTCCAGGTGAACGAACACAGCTTCCCGGGCCTGATGGCCGAGGATGCCATGGCTTCCGAGAAGCTTGATGAAGGGATCCGCGGGTTCAGCAAGGCCATTGAAGCCCTGGAGGCCCAGTTGGGTCACCGCCTGGCGGTGTTGGAGGGGGAAGCGGCCTTTGCCCATGCGGCGCAGGAGATTTTCCTGCTCAACGATCTGGATGGGGACGGCACCATCACCCGTGAGGAGTGGCTGGGCACCGACGCGGTGTTTGATGCCCTGGATACGGACCATGACGGTTGTCTCAAGCCGGAGGAAATCCGTTCCGCCCTCGGCGCCCCCCTGGCCCTCTCAGCCGGTTGAGAGGCATCAAACCGCGAGGATGTCCTTTTCCTTGTCCTTCTGCATGGTGTTGAGGCGCTGAATGAAACGGTCCGTCAGCTTTTGAACGTCCTCTTGTGCGTCGTGGGATTGGTCCTCGGACAAGTCGCCGGCTTTCTCCTGCTTCTTGATGCGGTCAATCCCCTCCCGCCGCAGGTTACGGAGGGCCACCTTGCCTTCTTCGACGTAGCCGGCCGCCAGCTTCACCAACTCCTTGCGGCGCTCTTCCGTGAGGGGAGGGATGCCGATGCGGATCAGCTTGCCGTCTTCGCTGTTGGGGGTCAGGCCGAGGCCCGAACTGAGGACGGCCTTCTCGATGGCGCGGATGGCGCTCACGTCAAAGGGCTGAATCTGAATGGTCTGGGAATCGGGGGTGGTGATGCCCGCCAGGGAGCGCAGGGGCGTGTCACAGCCGTAGTACTCCACCATCACCTTGTCCAACAGGTTGGGATTGGCCCGGCCTGTGCGGATGGTGTTCAGGTTGCGCTGGGTGGCCTCCAGCGACTTTTCCATGTGGGATTCCAGGTCCATGACGTTGATGGGATCAGGCATTGGTGAACCATAGATCCGCTCAGCGGGGTGCCAGATCCGGGTGAACGGCGGTACCCACCGGCTCACCGGCAACGGCGCGGGCGATGTTGCCCGCCTCGAACAAGTTGAAGACCACGATGGGGATGCGGTTGTCCTTGCACAGGGCGATGGCGGTGCTGTCCATCACCGCCAACTCCCCCCGCAACACCTCTTGAAAGCTTAGCGTCTCGTAGCGAACCGCATCACTGAAGCAGGCGGGATCCTTGTTGTAGACCCCGTCCACCTTGGTGGCCTTGAACACCACCTGGGCGCCAATCTCCGCTGCCCGTAGCGCTGCGGTGGTGTCCGTGGTGAAGAAGGGGTTGCCACAGCCGCCGCCAAAGATCACCACCCGGCCGTTTTCCAGGTGACGCATGGCCCGACGGCGGATATAAGGCTCCGCCACCTCCTGCATGGCAATGGCTGTTTGCACCCGACAGGGCACCTGCTGGCGCTCCAGGGCGTCCTGCAGGGTCATGGCGTTCATCACCGTGGCCAACATGCCCACATAGTCCGCCGTGGCCCGATCCATGCCCGCCGAGGCCCCCTTCAGACCCCGGAAGATATTGCCGCCCCCCACCACAACGGCCATCTCCGTACCCTGGGCCACCACCCCGGCGATCTCCGCCGCAATGCGCTGGATCACGGAGGGGTCGATGCCGTAACTCTGCTCTCCCATGAGAGCCTCGCCACTGAGTTTCAGCAGGACGCGCCTGTAGGGCATGGACTCGCATCCGCTGGCAAACAGGTCCCAGCGTAGCAAGCCGTGGGGCGGGCTGACACTCCCAGTCCCTTTTGGGATACCATAGTAGCCAAGCTTGTGGCTGTTGCCCCCATGGCTACAAAAGAGCAGTGGTACCAGGTCCGCATGGACCCGAAACTGGACGAGGACATGGGCAAACTGGCAGAGCGCCTTGGCAAGCACCGTGCTGAAGTGTTCCACCGCGCCATGCGCCTCTACATCGCGGTAAAAAACCGGCAACTGGATCAAGAGGGCAGAGATCCTGAATCCCCTCTCAGGGTCTTCCTGGAAGATGCCCACAGCAAGACTGAGGTCACCGGTCTTTGACATCCAGCACCGGAACCATGACACCAAAGGCAGAGAATTCGCCGCTTGACCTGGACACAAAAATTCCTGTCTCCTCGCAAGCGGGAGACTGGAGAGCAATACTGCAAGAAGCTCGTATAGACCGTGACCAGTCCCATGGCCACAACCGGTTCTGGGCCGAGTTCTGGACAGGGACGTGTCTCCTGGTCTCCCTGGCTGGGGGAGGAATTCTTGTTGCCGTCACGAACGAGTATCCCATTCTGCGCACCGGTGGCATGAGTGTGTTCTCCGGTTCTCAATGAAAAGCGTCGCTTCCGGGATCAGCCGTTTGATGCTCAACCTTGCCATGGTGCCACCGTAGCCGATCTGGACTTGTCCTGGTACAAGGAGAATTACTTACCTGCCGCTGTGGCAGCCGAGGTATTGGACGACAATGGGCGCACGCTGGAGGAGCAACTGGCCAGCACCCGGATGATCCTCAGCCCCGATGACCCCACGCCCACCCACCTGGGGGTGCTGGCCCTCGCCAACCAGCCCACGGACTTTCTCCCCGGCGCCTACGTGCAATTCCTGAAGCTGGACGGCCCCACCCTGGCGGACGATGTTCTGGACGAAGCAGGTTTCACGGGGCGTATGGTGGATGTGATTCGTGGTGTGGAAGACAAACTAAACTCCCACAATCGCACGATGGTGGAGTTTCGTAGCCGGGCAACGGAGCGTCGCACGCAACTCTACCCCCAGGCGGCCATTCAGCAATTGTTTCGTAACGCCGTCATGCACCGCACCTACGAGCACGACCATACGCCCGTGCGCGTCACCTGGTATTCGGATCGCATGGAGATCATCAGCCCTGGCGGACCCGTCGGCATGGTGACGCGGGAAAGCTTCGGTCAACCTGGCTTCACAGGATATCGCAACCCCAACCTGGCGGGCTTCTTGAAGGAAGTGGGCTTTGCTCAACGCTTTGGCGCCGGCATCGCTATTGCCCGAAGGGAGTGCGAACGCAACGGCAATCCCCCACCGGAATTTGATGCCCAGGACAAGGTGATTTGCGCTACCCTGAAACCAGCAACCACCAGGGAGACTGGAGCATGAAAACTCTGGCATTTTTCAACAATAAAGGTGGGGTGGGGAAGACCACACTTGTCTATCATCTTGCCTGGATGTTTGCTGAGATGGATCTATCCGTTGTGGCGGCGGACCTGGATCCCCAAATGAATCTCACCAGCATGTTCCTGGAGGACGACAAGTTGGAAGAGTTTTGGACGGATGCAGAGCCGTCCCGCACTGTGGTTGCTGCTCTGGCGCCCCTGCTGGAGGGAACCGGCGACGTGGTGGATCCCTATGTCAACGAGATTGCAAAAGGGATTGGCCTGGTGGTTGGTGATCTGAGCCTGTCCACGGTGGAAGATGAATTGTCTACACAATGGCCGAGCTGTCTGGATCAAAAGCAACGAGCATTCCGGGTGATCAGTGTGTTTTGGCGAATGTTGGCCAAGGCCGCTGAGCAACGCCAGGCGGACGTGGTGTTGATCGACGTGGGACCAAGCCTGGGGGCGCTGAACCGGGCGGCGCTGATCGCAGCCAGCCACGTGGTGATCCCCCTGGGACCGGACCTCTATTCTGTGCAAGGGCTGAAGAACCTGGGGCCTACGCTCCACCGCTGGCGTGAGGAGTGGACAGAACGTCTGAATCGTGCGCCAGCATCTCTCGGCAAGACAACCGAACTTCCTGAAGGCCGAATGGATCCAGTGGGTTACGTGGTGCTGCAACATGCCGTGCGACGGGATCGGCCGGTGAAGGCCTATCAGCGTTGGCTGGACCGCGTCCCATCGGTGTACAGCAAATGGGTGTTGGGCGAAACAGCACAGCAACCGCCAAGCTCACCCAAGGAGGATCCCCACTGCCTGGCGGAACTCAAGCACTACCGCAGCTTGATGCCCCTGGCCCGGACGGCCCGCAAGCCCATGTTCCTGCTCACCCCCGCCGATGGGGCCATTGGGGGCCATTACAAGGCGGCCCGGGCCTGCCACAAGGATTTCTCCGCCTTGGCAGAGGCGCTCCTTGAGCATTGTGGCATTCGTTAACCATGGGAGCCATCGGCTCAGGGCAACAGAAGCCGATAGATTTGATCAATACGACTGTTGATGCGGGCGTCACCCTGATCAATACGGTCGTTCACCTGGTCAAAGCGGGTATCAACCCGATCAAGGCGGTCGTTGATCGCTCGAATGTCAGACTGAACTTCAACCCTGAACTCCTGAAGATCAGCCCGTTGGAGGGAGCCCATGGCCAGAACGACAGCCACCACCACACCCGGGGCCAACCATTGCTGCCACTCATGCACCGTGCCGCCAAGGCGCGGCACGGCTCTCGCCTGCTCTGCGGACTTGTGATCTGCTGGCTTGGCTGTGGCTGAGGGGCTGGAGGCCATGGGCAGGGGTTGTGGGGTTAGTCTAGCGCTCCCTCGCTCTCCTGAGTTGGCGTCCCGCAAGTGACTCAGTCTGGTTTCGGGGCAGGTTGGGATGGCGGTCAGGACCCGGCGGTGAGGCGGATCAGCCGTTTCCGAATCTTGGGGGCAAGCCGCGCCCGAAGCCAGACCTCATCCACCGGCTCACCTTCCATGGCCATGGAGTTGGCTGGATGACGGGGGATTACTTTCAGGTGACGGCTCCGACGCTCCTCCAGCGGCAGGCTGCGCCAGTGCTGGATCATTTGCGTCCACTTGCTGTTGTCTGGCATGGTTCTTCTGCTGAATTGGCGCCAATGTAGATCTGGTGGGTCTGCGTGGAAAGGCAGCTTGCAACGTGAGAGATCAAACTAGATCGCCGATGGATGGGTGAGCAGAAGTTCTGGGCTTAGCCAGGCAAGGTGCAGACGGCTGACCTCTGCCTGAGATAATGCTTATGCGTATCAGCCTCGCCTTTTACACCATGGCTAATCCTCTGGGCCTCTGGGCCAAATCACCGGCTGAGGGCCAGAGTCATGGCTATCCCTTGCTGCCCCACCTTCTGGATGTGTCCGCAGTTGCTTGCGTACTCCAGAAGGTAATTCCCTGCCCTATACCAATGCCCTGTTCGCCCTCATGGGTGACAGCGTTGGTGGGGTTTCACGATCTGGGTAAAGCCACCCCAGGTTTTCAGAAGAAGCTGGGCAGGAAATGGGTTCCAGGTTGCCCTGCCTTTCCTCCTGCTGCCTTCGACCGTCACGATGCCAGTACCGTCCCGCTTTTGAGAGACCAATTGGTCCAGTGGGGAGTTTCCAACAGTGATGCCCGGCTCTTTGCCTTAGCAGTGGGTGCGCACCATGGTCACCTGATCAACTCGGTCGTTTGTCAAGACGCTGGCCGCTCAGCGGAGCATTTGGATGCAGTATGGCATGAGGCCCACAAGCAGCTATTTAGCCAGTTATTGGAAGGAGTTGGTGCTAACGTTATCCCAACTCTGCCGCCTAAGGGCGCTCAGCAAGCAGCATTCCTGCAGTGGTTGATGGGGCTTACCACCGTGTCCGACTGGATCGGCTCCAGTGAGGCCCTGTGCCGATGGGATCGCCTTGAACGTTGGGAAAAGGATCCTGATCCTGCTCAATGGTTTGCCGAGAGTCGGCAACTCGCGGACAAAGCACTCTCCGACGTGGGTCTTGCCGCTGCTGCACTGCCGCCAGTTGATTCCGGTGGTGATGCCATCAGACTGGCTCTGGATGGCATGGAGCCCCGTCCGTTACAACAAACCATGGCCGAGATACTTGACCAATTGGGGCAGGAGCCTGGTTTGATAGTCATCGAGGCGCCCATGGGGGAGGGCAAGACAGAGGCGGGCTTCGGTTGCGGATTTGGGCGGCGCGGTATGTATATGGCGATGCCTACGCAGGCCACCAGCAATGCATTGATGGGAAGGATGGGGCAATTTCTTAAACGCGCTGTTGGTGGAAGTGTCAAGCTGGCCCTGGCACACAGCGGCAGTAACCCGGACACTGCAAACCTTCGCTTGCAGGAAGTGGGACTGGGGACTGATGACAGCGGAGTAACGGCAGGGTGGTGGTTCCGTGGCTCAAAGCGCTGCCTTCTTTGCCCACAGGGAATCGGCACAGTGGACCAGGCACTCGTAGGTATACTCAATGCCCGCCATAGCTTTGTCCGTTTATTCGGACTAGCGGGCCGCACTGTGATTCTTGATGAAGTTCATGCCTACGACGCCTACACCGGCGGACTGATTGAGCGGCTTGTGAACTGGCTCCAGCAGTTGGGCTGTCGCGTGGTGCTGATGTCTGCAACTCTGCCACACACACGACGGGACGCAATTCTGCAAGCCTGGGCGGGCAAGGATGTTCCTGTGTCGTCCGGTCAGTACCCCAGAATCAGTTGGGCTGCCCCCGGCTTCATCAAATCCTTGTCCTTCCGGGCTAACCGTCGTCAAAGCTTGTCGGTCCAAGGGATTGACCCGGATGCCGTGACCGCCCGTGCGGTTGCGATGGCCAAAGACGGGGCTCGGGTGCTGATTGTGGTGAACAAAGTTGCCAGGGCTCAGGACATCTACCGCTCAATCACCGGAGTTGAACGCACTCTATTCCATGCGCGGTTCCCGATGGATCAACGGACCGATATCGAGAAGCAGGTGTTGATGTTGTTTGGTCCGGGCGGAACAGCACAAACGGGACATGTGCTGGTGGCCACGCAGGTGGCGGAGCAGTCTCTCGACATTGACATGGACGTGCTCATCACGGATCCAGCACCCGTTGATTTGGTGTTGCAACGTGCTGGACGCATCCACCGCCATGACCGTCAGCGCCCTGACAATTTCAAGGAACCTCTTGTGTTGGTGGCGGGACTGGGTCAGGAGGTCTCCCCCGCTGACCTCACCAGCTTCGTTTATGACCGTTGGCTCGTGCTCAGGTCTCACGCTTGGCTGAAGGACCATCCGCTGCTGGATCTACCGGACGACATCGACTTGGCGGTTCAGCAGGTGTATGGCAACTGGGAACCTCTTACCTCTGAGGGCCTGAACAAGGCTTTGGCTAACGCCCTGCAGAAGTACAGAAGTGAACGGGATCACATGAACAACGAAGCCCGCAAAATGGCGCTACCAGCCCCCCGTGACTGGAGAACCTATCAGGAAGCTTCACAGATTGACGATGACAAGGCGGAGTCCGGAGCCTTTCGGTTCGGCACACGGCTTGGCCGGCCCAGTTTGACAGTGGTCCCTGTGTTTCCCAGGGATTGCGAGTCCCTGGCTAAACGTGCCCCTGAACTGGCGGAACGTTGGCTGCGCATCAGCCATCCAGGGTTAATCCGTGCGATCCGCGACTCTCAGTCGCCGTCGGGATGGTCTGCCTGTCCTGGCCTGACCCATCACCATGCTCTGCTATTGGACTCTGACGGCGTGTTTCAGGATGGGGAGTTGAAGGTGTGCCTGGATCGCGAATTGGGACTGGTCATTGGCTAAGGTGAGATTGGTGTCCGTTTCCCCCCACACGCGGGGATGAGCCGTGATGCACTGCCGTCGCTGTTTTGACCGCAACCTCTTGCTCCCCGCAGACGCGGGGATGGACCGGTTGATATCGAACTTCCCGATAGAGACTACGTGACTGTTCCCCGCATACGCGGGGATGGACCGTCAGACAAACTCTCGCCTGTGTCACGCATGACACTGTTCCCCGCACACGCGGGGATGGACCGAGGCCGGAGGCTGCCACGGTTCATGCCCAGGGCTGTTCCCCGCACACGCGGGGATGGACCGTTTTCTGGCCGGGGAGATTGGCGTCTGGGTTTGGCTGTTCCCCGCACACGCGGGGATGGACCGGGTCATGGTGAACCGTAGTCAATCGGTGCTAGCCTGTTCCCCGCACACGCGGGGATGGACCGAGTAGACGCGTCATGCAGATACGGGCGTTGCCCCTGTTCCCCACACCCGCGGGATGGACCACAGGCGTTACCTCTACTTTGCTTCAATGATCTGGCGCTCCAGGAATCCCATGGCTCCCACGCGGCTACAGCAGGCTACCCATCGCTTCCAACACCGTACTCTGCCTGAATTACTTGCCCTGGGCTTGGCAGGGATCATCAACACGGGCTGGTGGCAGCCTGTGTTTGCAGACCATCGACCCTGCACGCCTCCAGGCACTGTGCTGAATATGGGCTTCTTTGCCGACTTTCGGCCGGTGAGCTATAGCGCTGATCCCACGCCGGGCTCACCAGGATTTCATCAGCATCGGGGCTATGAAGCGGACCTGCTGGATGCTCTGGAGGCCATGGATGGGGCAGGACTGCAATTTTCGCGCCGGGCTATTGCACGCTGGCCTGGTCTTTGGCTACGGGCTGCCGAGCCGGAATTCGATCTTGTCGGTGGCGGCATCACGATTCTCGATTCCCGCACCCGCAGTGCTGCTGGGGACACCGTGGTCACCTTCACGTCAGGCCATATCACCTTCCGCCAATCCCTGCTGGTGCGGGCTGCTGAGGTGGAGCGGTTCTCCAGCTACGACCGGTTGGATGCCACGGTTCGGATTGGGGCCCTGGCGGGAACCACAGGCGAGTACCGCCTGCTGGCGCTCACGGGATTGGTCCGGTCCAACGGTCGGCTGGCCAAAGGCGTCCACGTGGAAACCCCCCGCGGGCTGGTTGTGGCAGACGGCAGTGACGATTGGATGATCACGGCATCCCAAAGTAGTCCGGCTCTCGCTGGTCGCACAAAGTTATACAACCCATCAGATAACAAGCCGCAGATTATCTACAGGACAGATGAGCGACAGTTGCTGGCCATGGTCTCTGACGGCGCCCTTGATGCGGTTGCCCGTGGTGAAATCGGCAACAGGGACGCCAGCTACGACTCTGGCGGGCGCTTGGCCATCAGTGTCCTTGATTCTGCCAAGGAGTTGGGAGGTTTTGCCTTGGACCGTGACAACACTGTTTTGGCTGCTTGTCTCAGCGAGAAGCTGGACTGGCTGACGGACCGCCGGCGCATTGGCTATAGCGAGTGGCGTACTGATCCCCAGGTGTTTATGAAGCGCGCCATGGGCGTCGTTCCCGCAACCGACTGAAGCCGGTC
Organism: Synechococcus sp. SB0662_bin_14; assembly: GCA_009840445.1. Classification (GTDB taxonomy): domain Bacteria; phylum Cyanobacteriota; class Cyanobacteriia; order PCC-6307; family Cyanobiaceae; genus Synechococcus_B. The sequence goes on along the minus strand of VXNS01000017.1, from coordinate 4,574 downwards.
TCTAGGCTGCATTGCATTCCAAGACCATCACATGCGGGCCACCTACTTTGGCGCCAACGGCTGGCAGTTGGGTTTCTCGAATCTGAACGTGCTGCTGGATCCCTGGTTGGCGGGGCCGCTTTCCTTTGGCAACAGTCCCTGGTTTTTTGAGTCCCGCTTCCTGCAAGACTGGCCCATCCCACCGGCTGTTGATCTGGTGCTGCTCACCCAGGGCCTGCCGGACCACGCCCATCCCCCCACCCTCAAGAAACTGGAGCGCTCCACTCCTGTTGTGGGATCGGTCGCAGCAGCACAAGTGGTCAGGACGTTGGGCTTTACCCAGGTCACGGCCCTGGCCCCTGGCCAGAGCCATCAACACACCAGTGGCGCTGGCGGCCCCCTCACCATCACGGCCACGGCAGGGGCAGCCGTGCCGGGGCAGGAAAACGGTTTTCTGCTCCAGCACCCTGATGGTCGTCTCTACGCCGAGCCCCACGGCTTTCTGGATCCGACCCTGCCGCCCCGGAAGCTGGATGCGGTGATCACGCCCGTGGTGGATCTTGGCCTACCCCTGGTGGGCGCCTTTGTGCGGGGGCAAACCGTGTTGCCCCGGTTGCTGGAGCGGTTTCAGCCCCGCTGGGTGCTGGCCAGCACGGCTGGGGGAGAGACGCAAGACTCCGGGTTGTTGCCCAAGCTGCTCTGGAGTCGCGGCACCATGGCCATGGCCGCGGCCCTCCTCAACAGTTGTTCCCCCCAGACCCAACTGCTGGATCCGGAACCAGGCCGCTGCTACCCACTGATCCCTTCCTGAGGCTGCCGTGATGTCCCTACTCCCTCCGATGCAGTCTACCGGATCCATCCGTTTTGGCACCGACGGCTGGCGTGGCGTGCTGGGTGTGGACGTGACGGCGGCAACGGTGCTGCAGGTGGCCACTGCCGCAGCCCAGGAGTTGGCCGCTGCCGCCCCGGAAGGCCTCAACAGCCGGGAGGTGCTCATTGGCTTTGACCGCCGCTTCCTGGCCCCGGAACTGGCGGAGTTGGCCGCTGCCGCTGTGCAGGGGTGCAACTTGCTGCCACTGCTGGCCGCCGATCCCACCCCCACCCCCACCATGAGTTGGTGCGTACGGCATCGGCAGGCCCTGGGGGCGTTGGTGGTCACCGCCAGCCACAATCCCCCCGAATGGCTGGGCATCAAGATCAAGGGTCCCTTTGGCGGCTCTGTGGACTCCGCCTTTACAAAACGGGTAGAGCGCCGCTTGCGGGCCGGTTCCGTGGTTCCCCCTGGCCGCGATCCCATCAGCCGCTTTGATGCCTGGACGCCCTACTTGGCCGGCTTATCCCAACTGGTGGATTGCCGGATGCTGGCGCAGCGCCTGAAGGACATGGATTTGCGGGTGCTGGTGGATTCCATGCACGGGGCGGCGGCAGGGGGACTGCGCCGGCTGCTGGGGCCTTCAACAGGGGAAATCCGCAGTTACCGGGATCCGTTGTTTGGCGGCCATGCGCCGGAGCCTCTGGCCCCCAATCTGTCGGACCTGACCCGTCGGATCAAGGCCCTCAGGATACTTGAAAAGGCCGTGGTGGGCCTGGCCTTTGACGGGGATGGGGACCGCCTGGCCGCCGTGGACGAAACGGGCGCCTTCTGCAGCACCCAACAGTTGATTCCCCTGCTCATCGACCACCTGGGCCGTGACGCCACCCGGCCCGGTGTGGTGGTGAAGACCGTCAGCGGCTCGGATCTAATGACCGTTGTGGCGGAAGATCGGGGCCGGCGGGTGGTGGAGACTCCCGTTGGCTTCAAGCACATTGCCGCCGTCATGCGCCGGGAGGCGGTGCTGCTGGGGGGAGAAGAATCCGGTGGGGTGGGCTTTGGATGCCACATGCCGGAACGGGACGGCCTCCTGGCGGCGCTGCTGGTGCTGGAGGCCCTGGTGACGGCGGAGCAGCCCCTCGGTGAGCGCCTGGCAGCGCTGCAGCAGCGCTCCGGCCTGCAACTCCACTACGATCGCCTGGATCTGCACCTCGGCGATCTGGCCACCCGCAACCGTCTGCTGGCGGTGCTGGAGCAGCAGCCACCCCAAACCGTTGCCGGTGAACCCGTGACGGACGTGAACCAACGGGACGGGATCAAGCTGCGGCTGGGGAAGGGCCTGGGCCACTGGCTCATGCTCCGTTTCTCGGGAACGGAACCGCTGCTGCGCCTCTATTGCGAGGCCCCCAGCATGGAGCAGGTGCGCACCACCCTGGCCTGGGCGGAGGCGTTTGTGCAGGGTCTGTGATGGGCTGATGCCAGTTTCTTACCCGCTTCCTGTGGGGTGTAGGGACCCCAATTTAATAAGATCAGACGGCCTGGAGCGAATTTTCCAGGCTTTCCCTAAGCTTCTTCATTTTTCGTGGCGTCCTTGTGTCCTTGGCGTGTAGATTCCATGTAATCCTCAAGAGCTTCATATCTTATGTTATCTATGATATATCTAACGATTCTTTGTACTAAATTTAGATCATCTATTAATAATTCCTCTTGAAGAACTTCATCTGAGTGATTTATACACATACGCCTTAATATAGGAGGCATAAAAGGTTGTAGATTTCCTTTGCTGAGTGCCCATATCACACCCTCGTTGAATCCTGTACAACCCTCAATGATTCTTCCTTGCGCATAGCCCAAGGCTTTATCGTAACAGGATTCTAATTCTTGAGCTGGTGCAGAAGCTATACACTCATCATATATTAAAGGGCACCACGAAAAATCGAGCAAGGCCTTCCAGTGGGCTGCCGTCTCACCGTGAGAAAGTCAGTTGTGGAGGGATTTCTCGTAGCCTGGCAGGGTCCTCCCATGCGAGGAAACGGCAATTTTTCGTGGTGCCCTAAATCTGTAAGATGGTCATTTATTGTCTTATTTTCAGTGTATCCTGGTTTGAGGGAAAATAAGCTTACCGAGAATAACACCACAGCAGAAGACAGAAAGCGGTCAGCAAACACGGTTACGGAAAGAGAATCATGGACACTCTATCCCAAAGGAGAAGAGTTACAAGGCCCTGATCAGGGCCTTCAAGCACGACATCGCTAACCTCCCATGGGTCCTGGGGAACCATGCCCACCCCCTGCCCCCACGCTGATGGCGCGGTCCCTATCCGGTGGTGGTGCGGCCATATGGGAAGATCCTGACCGCTCTCCCTCCATGTCCGGCCCCATGCGCACCCACTACTGCGGCGAGTTGCGATCCACCCACGGCCACCAGGAGGTGGTCCTCTGTGGCTGGGTGGACCGTTGCCGTGACCACGGTGGCGTGATCTTCATCGACCTGCGGGACCGCACAGGGACGGTGCAGGTGACGGTGGCTCCGGAAGGCAATACAGAGGTGTTTCACCAGGCGGAGCAACTGCGCAACGAGACGGTGCTGCGCATCGGCGGTCGTGTACGACTGCGGCCCGAGGAATCCGTGAATCCCAGGCTGGCCACCGGCGCGGTGGAGGTGGTGGCCACCGGGCTGACGGTGCTCAACGACATCAAGGGTAACTTGCCCTTTGCGGTGTCCGTCCACGATGAGGAGCCCGTGCGGGAAGAGGTGCGGCTGCGGCACCGCTACCTGGACCTGCGTCGTCAGCGGATGCAACGCAACCTGGCCCTGCGCCACCGGGTGATGCAGACCGCCCGCTGCTTCCTGGACGAGCAGGGCTTTCTGGAGGTGGAAACCCCCATGCTGACCCGCTCCACACCGGAGGGGGCACGGGACTACCTGGTGCCGTCCCGGGTGTGTGGCGGGGAGTGGTTCGCCTTGCCCCAATCCCCCCAGTTGTTCAAGCAACTGCTGATGGTGGGGGGAGTGGAGCGCTATTACCAACTGGCCCGTTGTTTTCGGGACGAAGATCTACGGGCGGATCGGCAGCCGGAGTTCACCCAGCTTGATCTGGAGATGAGCTTTCTGAGCCAGGAGCAGATTCTCACCATCAACGAGCACCTGGTGGCCCGCATCTGGAAGGCGGCGTTGGGGGTGGAGGTGCCCATCCCCTTCCCGCGCCTCGGTTGGAGCGATGCCATGGCCCGCTACGGCACCGATTGCCCGGACACCCGCTACGGGCTGGAGTTGACGGACGTGAGTGATCTGGTGGGGAACCTCGGCTTCAAGGTGTTCAGCCAGGCGGTGGCACGGGGCGGCGTGGTGAAGTGCCTGGCGGTGCCCCAGGGCAACGAACGGCTCAGCAACGTACGCATCAAGCCCGGTGGTGACGTGTTTGCCGAGGCCACCGCTGCCGGCGCCGGTGGCCTGGCCTACATCCGGGTGCGGGAGCAGGGGGTGTTGGACACCATCGGCGCCATCAAGGACAGTCTCGGCCCCGAGCAGGCCCAGGCGCTGCTGGCGCGCTGTGGCGCCGAACCCGGCACCTTGCTGTTGTTTGGCGCCGGTGAGGCGGCCACGGTGAATAAGGCGCTGGATCGGGTGCGGCAATTCCTGGCCCGTGACTTGCAACTCGTTCCCGTCAACACCTGGAACTTTGTCTGGGTGGTGGATTTTCCCCTCTTGGCCTGGAACAAGGAGGAGCAGCGGCTGGAGGCCCTCCATCACCCCTTCTGCGCCCCCCACCCGGAGGACGTGC
>VXNS01000006.1 GCA_009840445.1 Synechococcus sp. SB0662_bin_14 | reverse complement strand
GCACAACCTTGGCAACTCTCCCTCGAAGGCGAGCGGCAGGAAACCTCCTCCACAGGTGCTGCCGTGGATCACTCCCTCGGGCTTCGCTTCTCTCTGCTCTTCTGACACCTGGTCATTCCCACCACCCACCTCCTTAACTTAAAAGGAAGGTCAGCCGTCCTCAGCAGGATTCAAACGGGCCTGCAGGAGGGGAATGAGGCGCTCCAGGGCGACACCGCGACTGGCCTTCAGCAACAGATGATCACCGGGCTTCAGCCAGGCCAGCACAGGGCTGAGGGCCGCCTGGGGTTCAGCCACCTGCACCACCGGCAGCGCTCGGCCCGCGCCAGCCACCAGGGCATCGCCAAGGGGACCGTCGTCCACCACCACCAGCCCGTCAAAGCCCCGTCGGCCCACGTGCTCCCCAATGCGCTGATGCCAGTCCAGGGCAAAGGAGCCCAGTTCCAACATGGGACCCAACACGGCAAAGTGGTGGCCCTGTTGTTCCGCCACCATGTCCGTGGTGGCCACCACAGCCTCCGGAGCAGCGTTGTAGGTCTCGTCCCAGACGGTGACGGCCCCCAGCAGCAGTTGACGGGCCCGGCCACCCGGAAGCCGCACCTGGGCCAGGTGACGGTTCTCGGGCGTAACGCCCAGGCGCTCTGCACACGCCAGGGCCAGTATCAGGTTGCGGGCCTGGTGGGTGCCCGGCCGGGGTAAACGCCAGTAGCGGCCCCCAAAGCGCAGGTCGTTGCCCTGCAGTTGGCCGTACTGGTCTGCCGGGGGTAGACGGGAGGGAAGGGAGTCATTGCTCAGGGCCACGCGATGGACCGCGCCATGCCAGCGGGCCGCCAGACCGGCTTCCAGGAGGGGATCCCCGGCCGGGATCACCACAAGCCCCGTGCTGGCCAGGGCCGTGGTGATTTCACATTTGGCCGCGGCGATGGCCTCACGGCTGCCGAGGCGCCCGATGTGGGCGGAGCCGATGTTGGTGATCACCGCCAGGTCCGGCTCGGCACAACGGCTCAGTTCAGCAATTTCTCCCGGTCCCCGCATGGCCATCTCCACCACCATGGCCGCCGTGGTTTCATCCGCCGCCAGGATGGTGCGGGGCACGCCAACAGCGTTGTTTTCATTCTCCCGGCTGGCATGAATGGCGCCCAAGGGCGCCAGCAGGGCTTTGATGAGCTCTCGCGTCGTGGTTTTTCCCGCGGATCCCGTCACCGCCACCAGGGGCAAGCCCAGTTGCCGACGCCAGGCCCGGGCCAAGTCCTGATAGGCCCGACGGGTATCGGCCACCGGCAGCAGGGGCAGAGACGGATATTCAGGTACAGCCGTGGCCTCCACAATGGCGGCACAAGCCCCTCGCGCCGCCGCTGCCGTCAGGTAATGGTGTCCATCAAAGTTCTCACCACGGAGGGCCAGGAACAACTCCCCGGCCCTTAGCTGTCGGCTATCGGTGTTGATGCCGCAACCAGGGCGCTGCAGGAAGGAGGCTGAGGCTGAGGAAATGGAGCAGCCCAGAATCCGGGCACAGTCTGCTGGGGAGAATGAGCAGGGCACGATCCATCAACACCATGCCCACCCTAACGAGCCAGGGGGTGGGCGTCCAGCAGAAGCAACGCCGCCAACTCCAGATCAAAGCGGGTGGTGATTTTCAAATTCCGGGGGCTGCCCGGCTCCACCACCACGGGCCAGCCCAGGGCTTCAAACAGGGCCGCATCATCGGTCACCGCCAGTTGGCGCTCACGGGCAAGCTGGTGGGCCTGGCGCAGTTGGTCCACAGGAAAACCCTGGGGTGTCTGGGCGGCCCAAAGCTGGGAGCGATCAATGGTGGCCTGCACCTGCTGATCCGGGGACACCCGCTTGATGGTGTCTGTAACAGGAATCGCGGCGATCACGGCGCCACGGCGCTCCACCGCGTCGGCGCAGCGATCAAAAAGATGGGGCGCAATGAGGCAACGGGCCCCGTCATGGATCAGCACGTGGCGGGCATCGGCAGGGAGGCCGGCCAGCCCCCGCTGTACGGAATCCTGGCGGCTCCGGCCACCGGCAATCCAGTGGATTGGGCAGGGGGGCTTCAGAGAATGGATGATGGCCAGGATGGCCTCCCGGTCGTGGGGCTGACCAATGATCCCGATCCAGTGGATCCGACGGCTCTGCAATGCGGCGGCCAGAGTCCAGGCCAGAACAGGCTGTCCGGCCACCGGCAGCAGCAACTTGTTGCGATCAGCGCCCATGCGGCGGCCACTGCCCGCTGCGGCAACCAATACGTGCATCGTCCTCCTTGATGGTCACCCCAGCCTGCCATTCGTACACTTTCCAGGTACGCAGGATCATGATGCAGGTGCTGGCTCTCCTGCCTGGAGGAGAAGAGGACCAGTTGCAGGCCCTACCCGCCCTGGCCGCGCTGGGAGAACAACGATCAGCCCAGTTGCAGGTGGTCTGTCCGGCCAGGGTGGGGAGCATCTGGACCCTGCTTCCAGCAGTGGAGCGCTGCATTCCCTTTGCCTTTGGTCAGCGCTGGTCCCTGGCGGATTGGACGAACCTGCTGGGAAACGTACGGGAACCGGACTTTCAGGTGAGCCTCAATCTGTCCACGGACTGGTCCATTGACTTGTTGCTGAGCCTGACCCACATCCCCATGCGGGTGGCCAGTGGCGGTTTTTCCGCGACGGAGCAGGTCAAGCAGCAGCAGCAGGGGTGGCGTGGTCAGGCATGGGAGACCTGGCTCCAGCCCCTGGGGGTGCATTGTGATGCCGACGCCTATCGCCTTCCCCTTCCCCAGAGTGGTCTGGCAGAGGCCAGAGCGGCCCTGCCCCAGGGGGACGGTCCCGTTCTGCTCTTGGCGCCCGGTGCAGTCCTGGACTGGTCGACGGAGGATTGGCGGGAGTTGGTGGAGGCCGTGGGTCGGGCCGTGCCCTCGGTGCGCTTGCTGTGGCTGGCGCGGGAGGGGGAAGCGCCTGCCGGCGTCCAGCGCTGCCGGGCGGCCACGGTGATGGCCGAGGCCGCCACCGTGGCCAGTGTGGACGTGGTGTTCACCGATGAACCCCGCTTGGCCCAGTTGGCCGTGCTCACGGGAACCGCCCTGGTGGCGGCGGGAATGGAGGATCCCCGCCGCCTGCCCCGACGGGATACCATCAAACCCCTGCCTCCCCTGAGCCGGTTGCGTCCCAAGGACGTTGTGCAGGCGCTGGCCGCCTAGCGCTCAAGCAGCCAGGAGTGCCTGGGCCTTGGCCACCACGTTGGCGGTGGTGAAGCCGAATTTTTCCAGGCACGTGGCGCCAGGGGCAGAGGCCCCGAAACGGCCCATGGTCACACTGTCCCCATCCAGGCCGATGTACTTGTGCCACCCGAACGCCGCTGCAGCTTCCACCACAAGGCGTTTGCGCACTGTTGAGGGGAGAACGGAATCCTGGTAGGCGGGGCTTTGCTCCTCGAACAACTCCACGGAGGGCATGGACACCACTCGAATCCGGCGCCCCATGGCGGTGAGTTGCCTGGACGCCTGGACGCAGAGATCCAGTTCACTGCCGGTGCCGATGAGAATCAACTCGGGCACGCCGGCACAGTCCTCCAGGACGTAGGCTCCCTGGGCCACCTTGTCGGCGGAAGAGTTGGCCTGGTTGGGCATCCCCTGGCGGCTGAGGGCCAGCGCCGTGGGGCGTTTCCGGTTGCGGATGGCCACCTTGTAGGCCCCGCTGGTTTCATTGCCGTCCCCCGGACGGATCACCACCATGTTGGGCATGGCCCGCAGGGAAGCGATGGTCTCCACAGGCTGGTGGGTGGGGCCGTCTTCTCCCACCCCGACGGAATCATGGGTGAGCACGTAGATGACCCCCAGCCCCGAGACGGCGGAAAGGCGCATGGACCCCCGCATGTAGTCCGCAAACACCAGGAAGGTGCCCCCATAGGGGATCAAACCGCTGTCGTGATAGGCGATGCCGTTGATCACGGCCGCCATGGCATGTTCCCGCACCCCGAAGTGGAGGTAGCGCTTCTCCGGTGTTTCCGGCTGGAACGACCCCGTTTCTCCTTTGATGTCCGTGTAGTTGGAGTGGGTCAGGTCGGCAGAGCCCCCAATGAGCTCGGGCAGCCGCGGCCCCAGGGCCGCCAGGCAAAGCTGGGAGTGTTTCCGTGTGGCCAGACCCTTGTCTTCCGGGGTGTACATGGGCAGGTCCTGGTCCCAGCCCTGGGGCACCTCGCCCCGCAGCATCCGCTCAAACTCGGCTGCAGCATCGGGATAACTCTTGCGGTAGTCACTCAGGGCGTGGTTCCACTGGGCTTCTGCGGCAGCGCCCCGCTCCACCGCCTGGCGGAACTGGTCATAGGCCTCCTGGGGCACTTCAAACAGGCCGTAGTCCCATCCCAGATTCTCGCGGGTGAGCTGGGACTCTTCCAATCCCAGTGGCGTACCGTGGACGCCGCCGGTGTTGCTCTTGTTGGGGGAGCCATAGCCAATGGTGGTGGTCACCTTGATGATGCTGGGGCGATCCTTGACGGCCTTTGCGGCCGCAATGGCCCTGGTGATGCCGTCCACGTCGGTGTTGCCGTCGGGGACGTGCTGCACGTGCCAGCCGTAGGCCTCGTAGCGTTTCAGCACGTCCTCGGTGAAGGACACGCCCGTATCCCCGTCAATGGTGATGTGGTTGTCGTCGTAGAGGGCGATCAGCTTGCCCAGCTTCAGATGCCCCGCCAGGGAACAGGCCTCCGAGGCCACCCCCTCCTGGTTGCAGCCGTCCCCCATGATCACGTAGGTGTAGTGATCCACGACGGTGCAGTCCGGTCGATTGAATCGGGCGGCCAAGTGGGCCTCCGCAATGGCCAGGCCCACGGCATTGGCCACCCCGGATCCCAGAGGACCTGTGGTCACCTCCACACCGGCGGTTTCAAAGGTTTCCGGATGCCCCGGGGTTTTCGAGCCCCACTGACGGAATTGCTTGACGTCCTCCAGGGACACGCTGTCATAGCCCGTCAGGTGCAGCAGGGCATAGAGCAACATGCAGCCATGGCCGGCGGAGAGGACAAAGCGGTCCCGGTTGAACCACTTGGGGTTCTTGGGGTTATGGCGCATCACCTTGTCCCACAGGGCATAGCCCATGGGCGCAGCGCCCATGGGCAGGCCGGGGTGGCCGCTCTTGGCCTGGTTGACCGCATCGATGGCCAGAAAGCGGATGCTGTTGACGCAGAGGGTGTCAATGGAAACAGGTGCGGCAACCATGGGGCAGGAAGGGGTGAATGGTGGGGAAGGGGGATTGGGGGAGCAACAAGCGTCGTTCCAGCACCACTTAACTCCAGCGCCGGAACGCCAGGCAAACATTGTGGCCGCCGAAGCCGAAGGAATTGGAGAGGGCAACGTTGACCGCCAGCTCCCGAGCTTCGTTGGGGACGTAATCCAGGTCACAGTCCGGGTCGGGGACCATATGGTTGATGGTGGGGGGAACAAAGCCATGGGTGAGGGCCAATACCGTGGCCACGGCTTCAATCCCTCCGGATCCACCCAGCAGGTGACCGGTCATGGACTTGGTGGAACTCACCGGAATGGAACGGGCAACATCTTCCCTCAGAGCCGTTTTAATGGCGGCCGTTTCCGTCTTGTCGTTGGCTCCCGTGCTGGTGCCGTGGGCATTGATGTAGTCCACCTGGCCGGACTCCAGGCGTCCGTCCGCCAGACAGCGGGCCATGGCTTTGGCGGCAGGGCCGCCGCCAGTGGGGGGAGCGGTGACGTGATGGGCATCACAGGTGCTGCCGTAGCCAACCAGTTCGGCCAGGATCCCGGCGCCCCTGGCCTGAGCGTGGCTCAACTCTTCCAGAAGAAGCATTCCAGAGCCCTCTCCGATCACAAAGCCGTCCCGCTCCGCATCAAAGGGCCGGCTGGCATGGGCTGGATCGTCGTTGCGGGAGGACAGGGCCCGGGCGCTGGCAAAGCCCGCCACGCTCAGGGGGGAGATGGGAGACTCGGTGCCGCCACAGACCATGGCGTCCGCATCGCCGTACTGGATGATGCGAAAGGCGTCTCCGATGGCGTTGGATCCTGCCGCGCAGGCGGTGCAAACCGCGTTGCTCGGGCCTTGGGCCCCCAGGGCAATGGCGGTGAGGCCAGCGGCCATGTTGGGGATCATCATGGGCACGGTGAAGGGACTGACCCGATCAGGACCCTTCTTGTCCATTACCAGCGCCTGGGTTTCCATCAGCAGCACGCCGCCGATCCCCGATCCGATCAGCACGCCAACACGGTCGGCATTGTCCTCGGTGATCTTGAGGCCGGACTGGGCCAGAGCCTGCTTCGCCGTGACCACGCCAAACTGGCAAAAGCGCTCCCAACGCTTGGCTTCTTTGCGGTCCAGATGGCCACTGGGGTCAAAGTCCTTCACCTCCGCCGCAAAGCGGCAGCCATGGTGACTGGCGTCAAAATGGGTGATGGGTCCCACCCCGTTGACACCGGCGCACAACGCTTGCCGATAGCTCTCAACATCGTTGCCAATGGGGGTCACGGCGCCAAGGCCGGTCACCACAACACGGCGGCGTGGTCCTGCGGAAGTGGGCATGATGTCAGAGCGTGAGAACGGTGGGCTGGGAAGCTGCCATCAACCCTCCTCTGACGCTGAGGAGCGCTGCTCACGGATGTATGCCACCGCTTCACCTACGGTGGTGATCCCTTCGGCAGCCTCGTCCGGAATGTCGATCTCGAACTTTTCCTCAAGGGCCATCACCAGCTCAACCGTGTCAAGAGAATCCGCCCCCAGGTCGTTTTGGAAGTGGCTCTCCTGGGTGACCGGCCTGTCAGTGACACTGAGCACGTCGGAGACAATGTCGATAACGTCCTGTTCAAGGGTGGCGAGAGGATCGCTCATGGGGTTTGGGGACTTGCAGATGCAGCCAAGCACTTTACTGGACTCCCTGGCCACCGGGGCCCATGACGGGTAAACAACCGTGACGTGATCGTTGCATCTTGCGGATGAGCGGAAAGTTACCGCGTAAGCTCAGGGAGCGATTGTTCGTAACTTCGGGCATGTCCCACAGCGTCAAGATCTACGACACCTGCATTGGCTGCACCCAGTGCGTGCGCGCCTGCCCTCTGGATGTGCTGGAGATGGTTCCCTGGGACGGCTGCAAGGCTGGCCAGATTGCCTCCTCTCCCCGCACCGAGGATTGCATCGGCTGCAAGCGTTGTGAAACCGCTTGCCCCACAGACTTTCTCAGCGTCCGCGTCTACCTGGGAGACGAGACAACCCGCAGCATGGGGCTGGCCTACTAGACCCCTTGCGGTTCAGGGTTGCCGGTTTCGTTAGTCACGGCTTCACCACCCCAAGGACCATGGCCACTGGCGCCGCCATGCCCAAGCTGTCAAACTGAGCCCAGTCTCGGCAGTGGTGCGGTATGTGTGGCATCGTGGCCACGATTGGTTTCCGCGAGGCAGCCCCCCTTTTGCTGCAGGGTCTCCAGCACCTTGAGTATCGTGGCTACGATTCCTCTGGTCTGGCCACAGTGACCAGCAGCCAACTCCACTGCTGTAAAGCAGAGGGAAAGTTGGCTCACCTTCGGGAGAAGCTGGAGAAGATCCCCATGGCCGGGCGTTGCGGCATTGGCCACACCCGCTGGGCCACCCACGGCAAGCCGGACGCCCGCAATGCGCATCCCCAGTTGGACGAGGCCAACCAGGTGGCGGTGGTCCAGAACGGCATCATCGAAAACCACCGTCTCCTGCGCCAGCGCCTGGAACACCAGGGCGTTCACTTCAGATCCGACACGGATACGGAGGTCGTTCCTCACTTGGTGGCCCAGGCCCTGAAGGACTTGGGGGGAACAGTGCCCTCAACAAGCCTGCTGCGTCTTGCGGTGGCCCAGGCGGTTCAACAGTTGGAGGGAGCCTATGCTCTGGCCGTGGTCTGGCTGGGCCAACCCGAGGAGTTGGTGGCGGTGCGCTACCATGCCCCCCTGGTTGTTGGCCTGGGGGAGGGGCAGTATTTCTGTGCCTCCGACACCCCTGCTCTGGCCGGTGTTGCCAGCAGCATCGTCAGTTTGGAGGACGGGGAGATGGCCCGTCTCACACCCCTGGGGGTGGAGTTGTTTGATGCATCCGGTCAGCGGACTCAACGCACCCCCCAGCCGCTGCGCGGGGACAGCCACACCGCCGATAAACGACAGTTTCGTCACTTCATGCTCAAGGAAATCCACGAGCAGGCGGACGTGGCAGCGGCCTGGGTGGAGCGCTGCCTGGCGGCACCGGCCGAGGAAAACCTGACGGCGGTTCTCCGGAACGTGGAGCGGGTGCAGATTCTGGCCTGTGGCACCAGCCGCCATGCCGCCCTGGTGGGGGCCCACCTCCTTGGGCAGTTGGCCGGAATCCCCAGCAGTGTGCATTACGCCAGTGAATTTCGCTACGCGCCGCCGCCACTACTGCCCCATACCCTCACCATTGGGGTGACCCAGTCGGGGGAAACCGCTGATACCCTAGCGGCCCTCACCATTGAGATGGAGCGGCATCATGCCTTGGAGTCTGGCGCCACGCCGCGGCTGTTGGGCATCACCAACCGCCCCGATAGTTCCCTCGGGCGTCTGGTGCCCCATATCCTGGATCTGAAAGCCGGTGTGGAAACCGGTGTGGCGGCCACCAAAACCTTTCTCGGCCAGATGCTGGCCTTCTACGCCATCGCTTTGCACTTGGCAGACCAGCGCCCTGGCGCCCCAGCCCAAGTGAGAGCCTGCCGGCAAGCCCTGGCCCAACTACCGGAGCAATTGTCCCAGGTGCTGGACGCCATGAACCAGTGCTGTGCAGACCTGGCCCACAGTTTTGCAGAAACCAGGAGCATGATTTACCTGGGGCGTGGCATCAACTATCCCATTGCCTTGGAAGGGGCATTGAAGCTGAAGGAAATCAGCTACATTCACGCGGAGGGCTACCCCGCTGGCGAGATGAAGCATGGTCCCATTGCCCTACTGGACCAGCACGTGCCGGTGGTGTCCATTGCCATGCCGGGACCGGTGTTCGAGAAGGTTCTGTCCAACGCCCAGGAGGCCAAGGCCCGTGATGCCCGCCTCATTGGCATTGGCCCCGCCTGTGGGGATACGGAGATTTTTGACGTACTGCTACCCATCCCCCCCGTCCATGAGCTGGTCTCACCCCTCCTGACCACCGTTCCCATGCAACTGCTGGCCTACCACGTGGCGGCCCAGCGGGGCCTGGACGTGGATCAGCCCCGCAACCTGGCCAAGAGCGTCACCGTGGAATAGCCAGGGGAAACAGTTCCAGGGGAAACGGTATAGGGGCAGGTCAGCCGCCGGGTCCGCCCTGGACCAGGGTATTGGTGGTCAAACGGCGGCGCAATTGTCCACAGGCGGCATCCTGATCCAGGCCCCGACTGGAGCGCACACTCACTGCCACACCCTGTCGGGTCAGGATCCGCCGGAAGCGTTCCACCTGCTGGGGGTGAGGACGTTGAAAGTCTTCCTCCGCGATGGGGTTGTAGGCCATGAGATTGACATGGCTTTGAAACCCTCGAACCCGTTGCGCCAGTTCCACTGCATGGCGGGATTGATCGTTGATGCCCGCCAGAAGAACGTACTCGAAACTCACCCGCCGTCCGGTTTGGGCCACATAGGCACGGCAGTCCTCCAGCAGTTCCTCCAGCGGGTAAGCCTTGGCCGTGGGAATCAAGTGCTCCCGCAGGGGCTGGTTGGGGGCATGGAGGCTCACGGCCAGGGTGAACTGGCTGCGCCCCAACACCTGGTGGGCCTGCTGCGCCAGGGTGTTGAGATGGTGGGGAATGCCCACGGTACTGACGGTGATGCGCCGCTGACCAATGCCCAGATCACGGCAGAAACACTGAATGCTGCTTAGAACCGCGGCAATGTTGAGCAGGGGTTCTCCCATTCCCATAAACACCATGTGGGTGGGTTGACGTCCCATGGCCTCCCTCAGGCTGAGCACTTGGTCAATGATCTCGTGGCTGGCCAGGGAGCGCTGCAATCCTCCTTTGCCCGTGGCGCAAAAGCGACAGGCCATGGGACACCCCACCTGGCTGGACACACAGACCGTTAACCGCTCTGCGGTGGGAATCCCCACAGCTTCAATGGTGTGCCCGTCTTCAAGCTCCAGCAACAGCTTGATGGTGCCGTCTCCAGCCTGAATCTGCTGCAGCAGGCGAGAGCGCCCAATACCGACATTCTGGTGAGCCTCCCGCCAGTGGCGTGGCAGCACGGTGATGGCGCCCAGATGGCGCGCTCCTCGCTGATAGATCCACTGTCGCAGTTGCCGGGCGCGGTAGGAAGGCTGGCCAGTTGAGGCCAGCCAAGCCTGCAGGTTTTCAGGTGGCATCCCCAGCAGCACCAAGGCTGGGGGGCGGGATTCCCGCTGGGGAGAAAGCTGACTTACTTCCACACCAGCAGTCCGTGCCCCAACAGGATTTCCACCAGCAGTAGAGCCATGAAACCCACCATGGCAACGCGCCCGTTGAGTCGCTCCACATGGCTGTGGAACCCATAGGCGGGTCGACGACGTTGTGGAACAATGCGAGGCTCAAGCATGATCATCGAAGACAATAATCAAAGAAGGAAGCGTTAAGGAAACCAAAGGGGTCAGGGCTTAAAGTTCAAACCCTTCATCCATGGGCTGAGGCTCCGTGTCCAGGTCTTCCGCCCGTGTGCTGTCGTGGATGAGGTCCTCGTCCTCCTCCGGGTTCTGCCAGTTTTGCTCAGGCTCTTCCGTCCTGTCGTCCCGTTTCTCGGGAGGGATCTCTGACGGGAACATTGTGGTCCCCTGGTCGTGGTGCTCACCCGGACGTGTCAAGGCGGCAGCGCTGCCACTGGTGTCGTCAATCCGGCGACGGGCTTTGCGCAACTGCTCGTCGGATGGATCGTCCAGAACGGGAGCAGAATGGCTGGGAACGGGGATCTCTATCGTATAGTCCGGTCGCAAGCTGGATAGACGGCGGTAGCCGGTTTGATCATCATCAAGAATATCAGGATGGGGGCCGACCTCGTCCCTCAGTTGATCGTCAAAGCCGTCAAAGCCTGTACCGGCAGGAATCAAACGGCCAATGATCACGTTCTCCTTCAGGCCACGGAGCAGATCGCTTTTGCCCTCAATTGCTGCTTCTGTCAACACTCGCGTGGTCTCCTGGAAGCTGGCAGCGGAAATAAAGCTATCGGTATTGAGGGAAGCTTTAGTGATGCCCAAGAGCATAGGAGAGAATTGAGCTTGCATGCCACCAGTCTCGGCAATCGCTGCATTGGTTTTGGCCACCTGGGGCAGGTCAACCAACTCTCCAGGCAGAAACGTGGTGTCCCCGGCATCTTCAATGCGCACCTTGCTGGTCATTTGGCGCACGATCACCTCAATATGTTTGTTGTCAATGGTGACACCCTGGGACCGGTACACCGACTGCACCTCGTCCACCAAGCGCTGTTGCACAGTGGCAATGGCTCCTTGGGCAGCCTCCATTATGGAGTGACGGCGGCGCAGCAGATCCTTGAAGTGAGTATCCAGGAGGTCGTGGGGATTAATGGGTCCGTCAGTTAAAGCACTTCCCGCCTGGACTTGGTGACCATCCGAAACCATAACATTGCGTCCCAAGGGAATATCGTACACGTGAACGCGATCATCTTCTGTCATCATGGGCTGAGCCAAGGCAGGCGCCTCAGTGGACGTTGGAGCCTCCATCTGCAGGATCAACGCAATAAGATCACCTTTCTTGAGTTGATCCAGGGACTGGGGTGGGGGAAGAATACCAGCCTGGTTCAGCTTTTGGCAGAGCTCAGCCTTTTTGGCAGACTGCCCCTGCTGCAGGGACGATTTCAGGCCATGCTCCTTGCACAGCTTTTGCAGCACCTTGATCGGTTGCTGCTTAAGACTTTGTTGAAGCAAAGTTGCAGCTTTTTCTCCTGTGGGGTCGAGCTTGCCGGCAAGTTGTGCGAGTTGCGGCTGATCCAACTTCTCCAAGGGACGGGGCGGCGCCTGCACGTCGGCCTTCTCCAGGGCCGCGCAAAGCGCTGGCTTACTGAGCTTGGAATAAGCCTTCAGTCCATGGACCTTGCAATATTGCTTGAGCTGTCGAGACGACTCATCGGCAAAGCTACCCTCCAGAAAGGCTGCGCGTTTCTCTTTAGAAGGATCAATCTTACTAATAAAGGTAATAAGATCTTTTTTACTCTGTGTGTTGAGAGAAGGGGTTGGCATGGAGACATTCGCGTCTTTCAAGCGCTGAACAAGACCAGCCTTTTTCTCTGTAGCCTTATGATAAGTAATGGTCTTGAGTTGGTGTTGTTTGGCCAGTTCTTCCAACTCAGCAAGTGTTTTCTGGTTGAAGTCGCCCTTAAGCAGCTTGGCACACTGCGCTTTGGAAGGATCCAGCTTCTCCACAAGCTCAATCAATTGCTCAGCCCTGAGGTCCTGCAAGGCTGGGGGTGGCGCCGCGACGCCAGCCCGCTCCAGCTTACGGCACAGCTCTGGCTTCTTCCACTGAGTGTAGCCCTTCAGACCATGGCGACGGCAAAGGTCCTGCAGGGCCTTGACCATCATTGTACTCAATTCACCCACACCCAGGAGTGCTGTCTTATATTGATCTTCATTCCATGGGGCCGGCTTACTTACTTTAGTCGCTCCTCCAAACATGTTGTGGTCAGCAGGGAGATCATAGGAGCCATCTCCTTGTTGATCTTCAATAACCTTGACCAACACTTCTTCATCCTCACCAATCTCCAGTTTCACGTGCCCCGAACTCTGACACAGCACAGAAGCATCACGAGGCCGACGGGCTTCAAGCAATTCTTCAATGCGGGGCAGGCCTTGCACAATATCACCTGTTTTGGCGCGCTCAAACACCAGCAGAGCAAGGGCATCCCCGCGCTGCACCAGACCACCATCTCGAACATGAAGAATGGATTCCGGGGAAATCATATACGGGCGGCCAACGCGGAGACGCAGCCAACCGGGACGAATGGCTTCCACAACACCACTGGTGGGGGAGATGGCATGAACCTCCCCCACCACCACCACACCGGATCGTTCCGCCTTCAAACCTGAAGCCAGCATATCGCCACTTTGGACATAATGCCCTTGTTGAACCTGAAGCGGGGTTTTGGTACGGTTAATCTGGTGAACATCTTGCGAGAGGGGACTGATCAACAGAGCAGAGCCTTGCGGGGTATCCACAGACTGAACATAGGTCAACGCATCTGTAATCAAGTCATCCAATAAGGCGATACCTGGATTCATCAAAACACCTTTACGAAAGCGTTTCAAGATATTTTGATTATCACAGAGATGCTGTTCTCCAGAAAGAATAGTGATGCTATTATCTGTAAGAACTGTCACACCTTCTCTGTGGCTGGTAATAGGGGCTTCGGTCAGGCGTGTTCCAGACTCTACCCATTGCTTTTCAGTAATTAACAAATTCACGTCCAAGTTAAACACATAAACGGCATCTGGAACATTAAACGTTTTAGCATATACTGGACTAAGCAAAAGAGCAGAACCTTCTGGAGTATCAACAGATTGAACATAGATTGCAGAGAAGTTTTGTGGTTTTTCTGAATTTTCAGATAGATTTTCAGGAATCATTTTATCGTTCATGTCAGAAAGTAAACCTTCTCTGAAGTGATCTAGAACCAAATGTTCTTGACATATTTGTAGAGTACCATGGCAAATTATTAGCTCTTGTTCATTATAATCAATCATTACAACGCCAGATATTTTACTATAGATATTCGGCATGATTTCAGTACCAGCCTCAATCCACTGGCCATTGACAACAAGAAGAGAGGTATCCTGATTGAGTGAATAGAATTCCTGTGGAACGGTAAATTCCTGAACAGGGCTCAACAGCAACATTGCTCCTTCTGGTCCATTAACAGATTCCACGAACGTCAATGTGTCCAATATGACATCTTCACTCAAAGCACGGCCTTCTATCACCAGTTGGCCGTGCTGGAAACACTCCAAGGTATTTTTATTCGTGCAAGGTACTAACTGGCCACTACGAATACTCACCGTCTGATCGTGGGGGCTTTTAGTGACTTTGGCAAGACCACAGACTCGACTGCTTGTAGCCACCAGTTCCGTACTCTTGTCCACCCACTGGCCATGACGGTGAACCTGTTGGGTACTTGCGTGAATGGGACAGGTCTGTTGCTGATCAAAGGGACTGATTAACAAGGCAGGGCCTTCCGGGGTCTCGACAGCCTCGACACATGCTAAGGCATCTGTCCGAAGGTCTTCAGTGATAGGCTGCCATGGGTAGACCAGTTGGCCTTTGCGGAAAGGCTCGTGAGCATGCTTGTCTTGGCAAAAGTGTACATTACCGCTACGTATTTTTACTTGGCAGTCAGACAAGCCCTCCTGATGCTTCACCAAAGTATCTCCTTGAACAAGTCGTTCTCCAGGTTTCACATCCATGGAGGCTTCGTTTGAAACTACAATGTTGCAGGTATCTGACTCTCGTTCTACAATTAATCTTCGGACTGGCTCAGCTTCAAATTCAGCTGGTTTTTTATTTTTACTCTTTATTTCTCCATTCAATTGTTTTATTTTAGAAAGTTCAATGACAGTATCTTTCTCAAGTGTAGTATCTCCAGGTTTATTAATGCGTGCCTCAAGTGGCGGAATTTGTACCACACCGTCTTCTTTACAGAGAATCTGAGTTGTGGCGATCACCTGGCCTGGCTTGACACGCTTTCCATCTTCTATTTTCAATTCCGTATGGGTGGAGCCATGAGTTGCATCAGACAGGGTATCACGGCGCACCAAGAGGCTTTCCAAAATAACCATGCTGAGACGTTGACTCCTCTTGGTGCGGCCGGGAACCACTTCCACATCAACGGTCATCTGCGGCGTTGTGTCGAAGGTTTCCAAAATAACTTGAGTGCGCAGAAGCTCCACCGGTTCCACAGACTTAACCAGTTCACCATCCTTAAACATCAAACGCTGCTGTGCTTTCAAGGCCATGGACGGTCCTTGGGGCTGCTTGACTTGGGTAGTGGCAGGAACATAAGCATCGTCTGGAATGGCAAATTCCTCAACGGGACGCAGGAGAAGAAAAGGACTACCCTCAGATGGATCCATCACAGATTCCACATAGTAGATGTTCTCAGCAATCAGCTCATCTTCGATCAGTACATCTCCAGGGTTAACAAGCATACCCTCTTCCGAGAAGCGCTCAAGAGCTTCTCGGTGATTAGAATTATTTACATCACAGTAATGCACACTGCCATTGCGTACAGTGATTTCCCTTAAAATATCATTCTTTTGAACAACAGTTACAATTCCTGAGATTTGACTAAAGATATCTTTAACCACTTCAGTTCCAGCTTCAATTCTTTGATAATTTTTAACCATTAATAAAGAAATATCTTTGTTAATTTCATGGGTTTCTTGAGGAATCCACAATAAAGTTCCCCCATGAGATAACTCAAAGCCATGCTTTGCCGAACGGGCTTTTTTGATGCTCAAACCTGGGCTGAATTTTACCAGGCCGCCGCTTTGGGTTCTGAAGCGCTCATCGCTCAGTTCAGCAATAACCTCACCGTGGCTAATTTTACTACCTGGATTAGTATGTAGGCGATAGCTTAAACCGTCTTCAGTTTCCAAGTTCCATAGCTCGCCAACATGACTACTTTCATGGACTAGCTTGAGATCCTTGATGGTGAGTTTAGCTGTAACAATCTGGACTTCACGTGAATCACCTGTGGCATCCCGCAAGCGCACATCACCACCATACTCGCTACGCAAGCAACTTTCTGCAAGCACATCCCCAGCTTTCACTGCACAACCAGCCTCAACGACTGGCTCGGCGTTGGGAGGTAGATTATAAACATCCCCACTAAGTACCCAGAGCTGACCTAGCCTCTGTGCCTTGACGGTAACGTTGCCTTGGCGATCCGTGGCTTCTCGGGGTTGAATCTCCTTGTCGTACTTGACCTGGCCAGCCAAGTCACAGATGACATCCTTAGTTGCTTTCTCAACACTCTTCTTCACGTTGCCACCTGCAATCTGACCCAGCACATCGTCACGCTTGACGGCGCTGCCGTTTTCGGCAAACAAAACAGAGCCGGAAGTAATAGAAACAGCTTGCTTTTCTCCGGAGGCAGATTTGACGGTCAACGGGAAATCTGTCTCCGCAATGTAAGCATTAACGCCATGGGACGTGCGGTAGGGGCGTACCCGAGCCTGGTCACCAAGGCTGACGATACCCGCCAAGGTAGAGCGTACAGTACCTGTTTCCGCCGTGCTCACGCCACCGGTATGGAAGGTACGCATGGTCAGTTGGGTACCAGGCTCACCAATGGACTGGGCAGCCACAATGCCTACAGCTTCCCCCAGATCAACCAGCTTGTTGTGGGCCAAAGCCCAGCCATAGCAACGGCGGCAGACGGATTTTGGCGTCTCGCAGGTGAGGGGCGAGCGGACCTTCACTGCTTTGACCTGACGTTTTTCAAGCTGCTTACTGATCTCCAAACTAATTTCTGTGTTGCGAGGCCATAGAAGTTCTTCTTTCTCTTTTTTAATTGGATAGGTACTAACAAGTCCTGTGATTATACTAAATACATCATTAGAAAGTTTAGTGTCGCGCTCAACCCACTGATTTTTTTTAACAAGAAGAGTATTTGTATTGATAGTGTAATCATTTTGAGAGGCAAATTCGCTAAGAAACAAAGCACTATCTTGATCAGATACAATAGCTTGTACGTATGTGTATCGATTCACTACTATATTTTTCATCGGAGTATCTTTTGGTTTAGCTAATGAACCATTTTCAAATCGTTTTAAGGTTTTTTTGTCTTCACAAACATGTAAAGAGCCCTCAAGTAAACTAACATATGAGATTCCGTTGTTCTCACTCACAACGACAAGGCCTTTATTAGGGCTAACGATTTTTTCAGTCAGCATGGTTTCCGCCTCAACCCAAGTGCCATCAGCAATCTTAAGGGAAGTCCCAGGTTCAATTTTCCACGTTTTTTGAGGAAGCTCGCTTACAAGCAATGCGGATCCTTCCCGAGTTTTGACAGCTTGTACGAGAGCCAGTGATGAACTCTTCAGTTCTCCCTGCAACTCGTCCCCTGGCCGCACCAAAACACCCTTGTCAAAGCGCTTCAAAACCGCTTTATCACTACAGAAGTGCAACGTACCGCCAAGGATTATCACGTGCGTTACTTTAACTAATTGTTTAATATCTTCAGATGTCAAGCGTCCCACTAATTTGCTTTGATAATGTCCTTTTTCATCAGCATTGATAATGATACCTCGCTGAGTACCACAATCTTCATCACGGACAATCATGTCCTGAGCAACATCCACCAAGCGGCGGGTCAGGTAGCCGGAGTCAGCCGTACGTAGAGCTGTATCCACCAGACCTTTACGCGCCCCATAGGAAGAGATAACGTATTCTGTGACTGTCAGACCTTCACGAAAGTTTGTCCGAATCGGCAGATCAATAATCTCTCCTTGAGGATTCGCCATCAGTCCACGCATTCCCACCAACTGCCGCACCTGGGACATATTGCCCCTGGCGCCAGAGTTGGCCATCATCCAGACAGAGTTAAGGGGATCATGTTGCGTAAACGTTTTCTTGACAGCTTCAACAAGACGCTCATTTGTTTCTGTCCACGTATCAATTACTTTTGTATGCCGCTCCACTTCTGTAATTTCCCCCAGTCGATAACGCTCTTCTGTACGGGTAATCTCCTCCTCAGCTTCGTTGAGAAGCTCTTTCTTCTCTTCAGGGATTCTCAGATCATCTACGGAGATGGAAACAGCCGCTTGAGTCGCATAGTGAAATCCCAAGTCCTTCAACTCGTCAGCAATAGCCGTTGTGGCCGAAGTACCAAACTCCTTGTACGCCCAAGCAATGAGATTGCGTAGCCCCTTCTTGTCAATAACCCGGTTACGAAAGACAAGGCGAGACTTCCTCTCGTGGGCTCCTTTTTGTGTCAGTGGGGTCGACGAACTCAACATAGCAGTCGTTGAACTGGCCAAAGAAGTCGTGGACTGAGAGTTGCTAAGAGTCATGGGTGGTAGAGGGAGACGTGAGGAACAGGAAGAATGGAGGTGGATGGGTGGTGGAAGGATGGAGCGTTAAGCGGCAGTGAAGGCGGAATCAGGTGGTTGAGGTTTGACGTCATGGGCACTGATCACCGTATTAATAGCGTAGTTCAAAACAACACGCCCCACTGTGGTCAAGACCATGCGACTGAACAGGCGGCCGCCACTGTCCAAACGGTCATAGCGAAACTTCCAGTGCTCAAGTCGGGTGCCGTCCTTAAATTTCTCCACACGGCGAGGACGATCCGCTTCGTCAGGATTGTCCACGTCCCCATGGAAACGGACCCACACCCAATCATGCAGGTTAAGGAGTCCTTGGCCATAGGCGTTGCTCACGTCTGCCAAGGAGGCATAGGTGTGGCGATGGCTGCCGTAGGGTGGTTTTTTGGTGGCGTCAGGAGACTCGGCGGTCAGGTAGTATGCACCCAGAACCATGTCCTGGGATGGGGTGATGATGGGGGTACCTGTGGCAGGGGAAAGCACGTTGTTGCTGGCCAGCATTAACAGTCGGGCTTCAGCTTGAGCCTCCAGAGCCAGAGGCACGTGGACGGCCATTTGATCTCCGTCGAAGTCCGCATTGTAGGCCGGGCAAACCAGAGGGTGCAGTTGAATCGCACGCCCATCCACCAGCTTGGGCTCAAAAGCCTGGATACCTAAACGGTGTAGAGTGGGAGCGCGGTTTAATAAAATGGGATGTCCATCAATCACTTCCTGAAGAACAAGCATCACCTCATCATCGTTTCGTTGAATCATTTTCTTAGCTGATTTAATGTTATTGACAATATTTTGTCGAATTAAGCGATGAATCACAAAAGGCTGAAATAGCTCAATGGCCATCTCTTTGGGCAAACCACATTGATGGATCTTGAGACTAGGACCCACCACAATCACGGAACGTCCAGAGTAATCAACTCGCTTCCCTAAAAGATTCTGACGAAAGCGGCCTTGCTTGCCTTCAATAATATCACTGAGAGACTTGAAGGCACGATTATTAGCGCCCACAACCACACGGCCCCGTCGTCCATTGTCAATCAAGGCATCGACGGCTTCCTGAAGCATCCGCTTTTCATTTCGGATAATGATCTCAGGGGCAAGGATTTCCTGTAATCTAGCCAGGCGATTATTGCGATTAATTACACGTCGATAAAGGTCATTCAGATCACTGGTAGCGAAACGTCCACCATCCAACTGCACCATTGGACGCAGGTCTGGTGGAATCACCGGTAAGTTATCCAGAATCATCCACTCTGGTCGGGATTTGGTAGCGATAAAGTTATCAATTACCCTCAAGCGTTTAATTAGTCTAGCTCTCTTTTGACCTTTACTCTTTATCACGTCTTCACGAATTTCTTCTGCAATAGCTTGTAAGTCCAAATCCTTCAAGAGCTGTTTTAACGCTTCAGCTCCGATGTCAACTTCTGGTTCCTGGTCAATATCAAATTCTACTGTGTAAATAAAATCCTCAATTTCAAGCCATTCATCTTCGGTCAGAAGTTGCTTGTATTCTAGTTTATATTTCTCTGAATCCATAAGCGTAACTGGTGTTTTATTATTTTCCAATGAAATAATCATTGCTTCAATGCTGTCATCTTCATTGGTTTCGATGTTTACCTTACCATTGTATTGGACATTATTACTAACAATAGAATAACCAATATCCACATGAGCTTGGTGATCGTTCTTGTTGATATTTTTAATAACGACCTTTTGAGGGCTGTCCCAATTGTCAGGCGTAAAGACCAGTGTCTGGGGATTGACGACTAGATCAGATCCCTCCAGTGTCGGTGGCTGATCCTCCACGAATTGGCCTGTTCCGTTAACTTGTTCAAGTCTTTGACAAAGTTCGGCTTTCGTCCCGGATCCTTTTAGGCCATACTGTTTACAAAGATTCTTGAGTTCTTTGTTTGTTTTTGTGCTAAGATTTTCACCTGTCAGATTTAGATTTTTTTTGCCAATCGGATAGCGTGACTCTCCATCGATGATGGGGATAGCAGTAACTTGAACATCAGCGACAGGGACAGCACTCAGTCTGATGTTGTATGTTCCTGGCTCAGTCGGAGTCACACCAGGAGTAATCACAACATTCTTAACATCTTCATCAGTTGCGTTAATACTGACTTCATTGACTAAAGCATATTCGCTTCTATATCTATTATCTTGACTAGAGATTGAGTAACTTACAGTAAAATCGCGCTGCTTATCTTTATTGTTATTTCCCATGATTTCTACTTTTTGTGGCACATTCCAGTTAGTTGCATTGAAGACTAATTTATCTGCATTAATTTTTGCAGTGGAAGAGCTATTACTTCTGACATCAAGATTAACGGTTACATCAGAGCTCGGCAATTCACCCAAGGTAATAGAATAGGTGGCCATGTTGAAAAATTGATCAATCATTTTATTATATTGTTGATTTTTTGTTAAAACAACATAGCAATTGAAATAGACAATTTGCTCCACATCTCGCAATGGCATATCTAAAATAATCGCCACGTAACTTGGAATCCCTTTCAAATACCATACATGGGATACAGGTGCCGCTAGCTTGATATAACCCATGCGATGGCGCCGCACCCGGTTTTCAGTCACCTCAACGCCACAGCGCTCGCAAACGATTCCCCGGTGGCGCACCCGCTTGTATTTGCCACAATGGCATTCCCAGTCCTTAGCAGGACCAAAGATTTTTTCGCAGAAAAGACCGTCCATTTCCGGCTTCAATGTACGGTAGTTAATGGTTTCCGGTTTTGTGACTTCACCAACCACATGGCCGTTGGGCAGGGTGCGTTGCCCCCAGGAACGGATCCGTTCCGGAGAGGCCAGGGTAATCCTGACGTAGTCAAAGTGGTTTTCGGAGCGGATGTTGCTGGTGGACATGGCCTTTAAGAGTCAGGGTCAGAGGAAGAGGAGGGGAGAAGAGTGGTTCAGGGAGGCAGCAGCGCCTTCCGGTCACCGTGTGGGGGTTAATCGTCGTAGTCGGGAATGCCCAAAGACTCATAGGTGGGACGGCTGGGGGTGCTGCGGCGAGGATTCACGTCTTGCATAAGGTCCACTTCCGTGCCGCTGTCCTTGTAGGCAGCAATGTCCAGACCCAAGGACTGCAACTCCCGCATCAACACCTTGAACGACTCCGGTGTCCCTGGCCGCGGAATGGGTTTGCCTTTGACAATGGCGTTAAGGGCCTCGTTGCGACCCTGCATATCGTCAGACTTGACCGTGAGCAGTTCTTGGAGCGTGTAGGCGGCGCCATAGGCCTCAAGAGCCCACACCTCCATCTCCCCAAGCCGCTGGCCCCCTTGCTGGGCTTTCCCGCCAAGGGGTTGCTGGGTCACCAACGAGTAAGGGCCGGTGGAACGGGCATGGATCTTGTCGTCCGCCATATGCACCAGCTTGAGGATGTGGGCCTTGCCGACAGTGACCGGCTGATCAAAAGGTTCGCCTGTACGGCCATCCATCAACTGAATTTTGCCCGGATGGTCAGGGTTGTAAACCCACTCCTTGCCTTCCTGTGCTGCGGCTTGTTTCAGAAAACTGGTGACCGTCTGCTTGGACATCTCCGGCTGGTGCATCTCGTCAAAGGGGATCACCTTGACCCTGATTCCCAGGTGCTCGGCGGCCCAACCCATCAGGCACTCGAAGACTTGGCCCACGTTCATGCGACTGGGCACGCCCAAGGGATTGAGAACAATGTCCACGGGGGATCCGTCCGGCAAGTAGGGCATGTCCTGTCGGGGCAAGATGCGGCTAATGATGCCTTTATTGCCGTGGCGTCCTGCCATTTTATCTCCCACCTGAATCTTGCGCCGTACCGCCACGTAGACCCGGACCACCATGTTGGCGCCAGGGGGCAGCTCGTCCCCCTGTTCCCGGGTGTAGATGCGCACGTCCACCACCCGTCCCTTTTCTTTGAAGGGTACCCGCAAGGAGTTGTCTCGAACGTCTCTGGACTTCTCGCCAAAAATAGCCCGCAGCAGTTTTTCCTCAGGGGGCTGGTCTGACTCTCCCTTGGGCGTCACCTTCCCCACCAGCACGTCTCCCGCGGTGACAAAGGCGCCAATGCGGACGATACCGTTTTCATCCAGATTGGCGAGAGCTTCTTCAGCAAGATTGGGGATCTCGCGGGTGATTTCCTCAGGCCCCAGTTTCGTCTGGCGGGACTCGATCTCATACTTCTCAATGTGGATGGATGTGTAGAGATCGTCTAGGACCAGCCGCTCGCTGATCAAGATGGCGTCCTCGTAATTGTAGCCTTCCCAAGGCATGTAGGCCACGGTGAGGTTTTGCCCCAGGGCCAATTCTCCCCCCTGGCAAGCGGAGCCATCCGCCAACACCTGGCCACGGATGACCTGGTCTCCCACCTGGACAATGGGGCGGTGGTTGAGGCAGGTGTCCTGGTTGGAGCGTTGGTACTTTTGCAGATAGTGAACATGCTTCCCTCCATCCACCGTGGTGACCACAATGGTGGCGGAGTCTACAAAACTGACAACTCCATCCACCTGGGTGATGGGCACCATGCCGGAATCCCGCGTAAGCTGGGGTTCCAGGCCAGTGCCCACCAGGGGCCGGGTTGGACGGAGCAACGGTACGGCCTGGCGCTGCATGTTGGAGCCCATCAAGGCTCGGTTGGCGTCGTCATGCTCCAGGAAGGGAATCAGGGACGTGGCGATGGAGATGATTTGTACAGGCGAGAGCTGCACGTAATCCACTTGATCGGGAGGCACCTTCTCAAAGTCCTGGCGGTAGCGCACAGGCACCAGTTCAGTGCGGATGTAGCCCTCGCTATCGGTAGCTACATCACCGGGGGCCACGCGGCACTCATCCTCCACGTCAGCCGCAAGGTAGATGGGGTCCCCCTCCTTGATTACGCGGCCATTTTCGCATTTCCAAAAGGGGGTCTCGATGAAGCCGTATTCATTCACGCGGGCATGGGTCGCCAAGGAACCAATCAGGCCAGCGTTTGGACCCTCCGGAGTTTCAATGGGGCAGATGCGCCCATAGTGGGAAGGGTGAATATCCCGCACGGCAAAGCCAGCCCGCTCCCGGGTGAGACCGCCAGGACCCAGTGCAGAAATGCGTCGCTTGTGGGTGAGTTCCGCCAGAGGGTTGGTCTGGTCCATGAATTGGCTCAACTGGCTGGAGCCAAAAAACTCCTTGACGGCGGCCACCAAAGGCTTGGGGTTGACCAACTGGGCAGGGGTCAGCGTATCGGCTTCGCCAACGGTCATACGCTCACGGATAATGCGCTCCAACCGGCTGAGGCCAACCCGCATCTGGTTCTGTAGCAACTCACCCACGGAGCGGATGCGGCGGTTCCCCAGGTGATCAATGTCATCCAGACTCGTCCCTCCCACGTCCAACTCCAGATTGATCAGGTAATCCAACGTGGAGAGCACGTCCTCCGGGGTGAGAATGCGCACCGAATCAGGAATTGTGAGTCGCAGCTTTTTGTTGACCTTGTAGCGGCCAACGCGGCCCAGATCATAGCGCTTGGGATCAAAGAAGCGGCTTTGTAGCAGCTGCTGACCACCGCTGACCGAGGGGGGCTCCCCTGGTCGCAGCTTCTTGTAAAGCACCAGCAGGGCCTGGTCTTCTGAAGAGATTCCCTCTTCCACGCTGGCTTCAATGGTTTTTCTATAGTACTCAGGGTGGCGAAGCTTGTCCAGCACATCCGTATCGGACAGGCCAATGGCGCGCATCATCACATGGCCGTTGATTTTGCGGGTCTTGTCCACCCGAACATGGAGAAGACCGTTTTTATCCGTTTCAAACTTGAGCCAGGCCCCACGATTGGGAATCATGCTGGCATTGTAAGTGCGACGACCGTTCTTGTCTTGCTCATCCTTAAAGTAGACACCAGGACTACGTACAATTTGATTGATAATGACCCGCTCTGCTCCATTGATAATAAACGTACCCCGCTCGGTCATCAGCGGCAGCTCCCCGATAAAAACATCCTGCTCCTTGATCTCGCCGCTCTCCCGATTAACCAGGCGACAGGTCACGTACATCTGTGAGGCGTAAGTGGCATCACAGCGCTTGGCTTCCTCCACGTCATGGCGAGGGTGCTTCAGCCGGTACTGGTCACCAACGAAGTGGAGCTCAAGCTTCCCCGTGTAGTCCGTGATGGGCGAGAAGCTGTTCAACTCCTCAATCAGCCCCTTCTCCAGAAACCACTTGAAGCTGCTCCGCTGCACCTCCACGAGGTCAGGAAGATGGGTGGCGGCTCTGGCGACCTGAATGGCGCTGCTCATAGGGTGGTGTCCCTGTTGAAGAAATGACAAAGACGGTTGGGTGGGAAGTTGATCGGGAGAGGGCTTCATGCACGGCAACAGCAAGAGGCAGACAGTCCTTCAGAGGGGATGACGCTCGACCCTGCTGAGCCGCTCAAGACCTGTGGTGAAGTTCCTCAACCTTGGACAAATGCCTTTTGTGGGGGGTAATTCCGACTCGGTTTGCCACAGGGCATCACCAAGTCCTATCCGAAAGCCTAGTCTATAGTGGGTCATGGTGTTTGGGGCCAGCATCATGGGGAAGTTCTGCAGAATTGCTCCCCCATGGGAGTAGGCGATGCCTGCACCAATGACTCCAAACCAAAGAGGCGTGCCGCTGTCCGGCTGCTCACGTGGCGGACCCTCTCGGTGGAGCAGTGACGCAGGGCCGCCATTGTCTCGGCCACACGGACCACGAACGCAGGCTCGTTGCGCTGGCCCCGATGGGGTGTTGGGGCCAGAAACGGGCAATCCGTCTCCACCATGTAGCGGTCCTCGGGTACCTGCCGGGCACAGGCATGGACGGCCTTGGCGTTCTTGAAGGTGACAATTCCACTGAAGCTGATCATGAAGCCTAGCTCCAGGAACCAGTCCATCTCCTGCGGTGTGCCGGCCCAACAGTGCATGACCCCGCGCACAGGTCGTCCTGCCTGGCGCCGCGCCACCAGAACGTTCCGCAGGAGAGTGGCGGCATCTCTGCAGTGGATAATCACGGGCAGATCCACCTCCCAGGCCACGTCCAGTTGGGCTTCAAGGGCACGGACCTGTTGCTTCACGTTGGTGGCTTTGTAAAGATCCAGGCCCAGTTCTCCCACCGCCACCACCCGTTCATCCCGACGGCAGGCCTCCAGGAAAAGGTCCGGCATGGCTTCATGCCAGGAACCGGCCTCTAGCGGGTGAAGACCAACGGCATAACGCAACTCCGGGAAGCGGTCTACCAACTGCCGGATGGCCGGGATCTCCTCAGGGGTCACGCAGGCATGGACCAGGGCGCAGACCCCCTGTTCTCGCCAACGCTGTGCCACCGCATCCAGGTCGTCTTGAAAATCTGCAAAGACCACATGGCAGTGGCTATCCACCAAGGGGGCGCTGACGAATGGTGGGGCGTCAGCCTTACCCATGAGCGGAGGGGGCCGGCGGCGCCGGCTCCAGGGCCTGCTTGACAACTCGGCTGAGGCGGGACTTCTGGTGCGCGGCAGCGTTCCTGTGGAGCACACCCCGCTTCACCGCCTTGTCAATGCGACTGAAGGCGGCACGAACACTGGTGGTCACCAGTTCACGGCCCGCTTCATCAGGGTGAGCGCCATGGGCTGTGCAGGCCCCGAGGCATTTTTTCACCAGGGTGCGCACCCCGGCGTTGTACATGCGGTTGCGCAGTCGGTTGCGCTCGGCAACGGCAATGCGCTTCTGTGCCGATTTGATGTTGGCCAAAGGTGGCTGAACCGTTTCGTAGGGAGCTCGAGAGTCTATCCTAAGACCATACCCTCAGCCATCGCCTCTGCAATGGGTGCCGCAATAACGGCATTGCCCGGTCTGTCGATTCTGCAGACGGCCCAAGATGCCCGGGCCCGTCTGCGGCAGATTGCAGCGCGCCTCCACAACAACCAGCAACACGCCCGGCAAGTGGAGACAATCCTTGCTGCCGTGCGGGAACAGGGAGATGCCGCCCTTCTGGACTTTACAGCCCGTTTTGACGGGCAGCGCTTTGCCGCCCAGGAGTTGCTGGTGGCCCCGGAGGCCGGTGTGCGGGCCTTGGCCAGCTTGCCAGCGGAGTTGCGACTGGCGCTGGAAGCCGCCCACAGCCGCATTGAGGCGTTCCACCGCCAACAGCGCCCCCCGGACATTGACATGACCGGCCCCTACGGAGAACGGCTGCAACGCCGGTGGCGGCCCATGGCCCGGGCGGGCCTCTACATTCCCGGCGGCCGAGCCGCCTATCCCAGCACCGTCTTGATGAACGCTGTCCCCGCCAAGGTGGCTGGGGTGGAGCAGGTGGTGATGGTGACTCCGCCCTCCAAGGACGGTTCGGTCAATCCGGTGGTGTTGGCGGCCGCAGCCCTGGCGGGTGTGGACCAGATCTACCGGATCGGAGGAGCCCAGGCCATTGCTGCCCTGGCCTATGGCACGGAGACCGTCCCTGCCGTGGACGTGATCACGGGACCTGGGAACGTCTACGTGACCATGGCCAAGAAGGCGGTGTACGGCACGGTGGCCATTGATGCCTTGGCTGGCCCCAGTGAAGTGCTGGTAATTGCCGACGAGACGGCATCCCCGGAGTTGGTGGCGGCTGATCTATTGGCACAGGCCGAGCACGATCCCCTGGCTGCCGCCATTGTTCTCACCACCAGCGACCATCTGCTGTCCCGTCTCCCCTCCTGTCTAGCCCAGCAACTGGACGAGCACCCCAAGCCATCCACCAGCGCCCGATCCCTACAAGATTGGGGTCTGGCCGCCAA
This sequence comes from Synechococcus sp. SB0662_bin_14, assembly GCA_009840445.1. Taxonomy (GTDB): domain Bacteria; phylum Cyanobacteriota; class Cyanobacteriia; order PCC-6307; family Cyanobiaceae; genus Synechococcus_B. Next base: position 12,817 of record VXNS01000006.1, on the reverse strand, counting down.
GGTGGCCACCTTGGCGGAGGCCGTTGATTTGGCCAACGAATTTGCGCCGGAACACCTGGAACTCCTGGTGGCCCAGCCAGATGAACTGCTGCCCCGCATCCGCCATGCCGGAGCCGTCTTCATCGGCCCCGAGACGCCCGAGGCGGTTGGGGACTACCTGGCCGGTCCCAACCACACGTTACCCACGAGCGGCACGGCCCGCTTTGCCGGCGCCCTTGGTGTGGAAGCCTTCATGACCAACATGAGCCTGATCCGCTACACCCATGGGGCACTGGAGGCCACGGGTCAACACGTGATGGCCATGGCGGCCAGCGAGGGTCTCCACAGTCATGGGGAATCCGTGCGGCGGCGGCTCAAGACTCAAAAAGAATGGGCGGGAAGCAAGAATCAGGGGCAACCAGGGGGCACCAGCGTCCGCACATGAATGCCTTGTTCCGTCGCCTCTCCCACGAGCACTTGGTCCACCAGGTTGACAAACAGGCCGTTTTCCACCACGCCAGGAATTGAGTTGAGTTGACGCTCCAACTCTGCGCCATCACCAATGCCCCCCGGGAAGCGGGCATCCAGCACCAGATTGCCTTGATCGGTCACCACCGGCCCGGCCTTCCGTTGTGCGATCCGCAACTCACACTCGGCCCCCATGGCCCGAAGACGGCGACTCACCAGGGCCCAAGCACCAGGGAGCACCTCCACCGGCAGGAGAAAGTCCAGATTCAGGCGGTCCACCAGCTTGCTGGCATCCACCACCACCACGAAGCGGCGCGCCGCCGAGGCCACCAGTTTTTCCTGCACGTGGCAGGCGCCCCCTCCTTTGATCAACTGGAACCCGGGATCCACCTCATCGGCGCCATCGATGGCCAAATCGACCACCTCCACATGGTTGAGATCCACCAGGGGAATGCCCAGCCTGCTGGCCAAAACCTGGCTTTGGAAGGAGGTGGGCACCGCCGTGATGTTGTCAAGTTGACCTTGGCTCAACCGCTTCCCCAAGGTTTGAATCATGAGAGCAGCGGTTGATCCCGATCCCAGGCCCAGCACCATGCCGCTCCGGACCTGCTCCACTGCTGCCTCGGCCACAGCCTGCTTGACACGGCTCTCCAGGTCGCTCATTCTCCACGGACAGACGGGAAGATGTTAGCAGGGCAGTGGTGTCTCCTCCGCCTCAACCGGGCATGGCCGCTTGGGGCATGGCTTCGGGCGTCACCTCCAACTGAAGCTCCTGCTCCCCCCTCTGAACGTGGAGTTGCAGGGGTCGGCCCACCTGGGATGCTTCCACAAGGGCCAGCAGCTCCGCCGGTTCATGGACGGTCTGTTGATCTGCCCCCACCACCAGGTCACCCCGACGCAATCCGGCCCGCTCCGCTGGACTGGCCTCAACCACCTTCTGGACCAAGGCCCCATCCCGTTCGGGGAGCTTCAGCAGCGTATTGGGATCAGCATTGTGCTGTCGAGCGCGTCGCTGGGTCAATTGCACCATCTGAAGCCCCAGATAGGGATGGGTGATCTCCCCCTGGTTTTCCAGGAGCATGGCCACGTGCCGGGCCAGGTTGATGGGAATGGCAAATCCCAGTCCGGCCCCTGGCCCACTGCGCACCAAGGTGTTGATCCCGATGACCTCGCCGGCGGCGTTGACCAGGGGACCACCGGAGTTGCCGGGATTGATGGCGGCATCGGTCTGGATGAGGTCCAGGCGTTTATCGGCAAATCCCAAGCTGGCAATACTGCGGTGCAAATTGCTGACGATACCCAAGGTGACCGTGCTATCCAGTCCGTAGGGGTTGCCCAGGGCAATGGCCCAGTCCCCCACCTCAAGACTTGCCGAGTCTCCCAGTTGTGCGGCCTGGATGGTATTGCCGCCACCGGGCAGCGTCACCAGGGCCAAGTCCGTAACGGAATCACTGCCGCTGACCGTGCCGGTTAAGGAATGCCCGTTCGCCAACGTCACCTCCACACGGTCAACCCCGTCCACCACGTGGGCATTGGTGAGCACCAGGACACGGTTCCTCTTCGGATTCGCGGCAATCACCACCCCTGAACCCTGGCCATGTTGATGATAGGTGTTAGGCAGATCCCCCAGGGCATCCCGCAGCAGGGGGTCCAGCAGCATGGGATTGAGACCAGGGTCCTGGACACGGCGTTCCGTGTCAATGCGGACAACGGCCGGCGCCACACGCCGTACAGCCCTGGCAACAAAGCTGTGGTCGTGGAGTGGGGATGTGGCGGCCGGGTCCGGCGGCGCCGTTGTGGTCAAGCCATCAACCGTGGTCAGGCCGTCAGCCTGGGCCGGAAGGGGCTGGGGGAAGGTCAGTGCCAGTACCAATGCAAAGGTTACGGCAGCGGCAAGGGCGGAAGCCCATCCCCGCAACAGCAGTCGAGCCCTGGCAATGGATCTCGACCCTTGATCGTAGGACAACAACAACGCAGCACCGTTTTGCCACACAAGCTAGCCGGGTACACCCTGGGTCAGGGGCTCCTCAGGGGTGACTTGCCCGTGGACGATCCGCATCACCTGGGTGTGCAGCCGGCCGTCGGCCTCCAACCGCAGAAGGCGCCAGCCCGGGGCGTCGGGATAGGCACTGGGCTGGGTTGGCGCAATCTGCATTGCCGTGGATGGACAGGCCATCAGCGGCAGGGGGGCCTGCTGCCGCCAAGCTTGATGCACATGGCCGAACACCACCCCCTTCACCTGGGGGAAGCTTTGTAGAAGGCTCAGGAAACGCTCAGGTGCCTCCAGGGCGATGGGATCCATGCGCGGGGAACCAATGGCGGTGGGTGGATGGTGAAGGGCCACCAGGCAGGGGCCTGGATGGGCGCGGAGAGTGCCCACAAGCCAGTCCAGTTGCACAGTGGAGAGACGGCCACCCATGCAACCGGCCACGTGGGAATCCAGGCCGATCACCAGCCAGTTGCCCACGGCCACCCCACAGGGCGCAACCGAGGCGTGTCGAGCCAGGCAACTTCTCAGCAACTGGGGTTGATCATGATTTCCAGCCATGACCAGGGCAGGGCTGTCACAGGTGGCCAACTGATCCCGAAGCAACCCGTAGGCTGCCCAGGTTTCATCCTGGCCCAGGTCACCCGTCAACAGGATAAGGTCGGGATCCGCGCTGCAGACAGCGTGAAGACAGGTCTGGAACCGGACATGACTGTTGACGCCGCGATAACGTCCCCCAGGGCCGGCCAGCAGGTGGGGGTCTGTCAGTTGAGCCACTGTCCATGCCGTTGGATGTGCCAATGGTCTGAAAGGTTGCTAGTTTTTCCTCACGTTGCCACTGGGTCCGTTCGATTTTCACGGTGTCCGTGCCCATTGCCGGAGCACGGTGCAGTTGTGGAGATTGGGCAAGGAGTCTTCCCCTAAGTTGGCTCAGGGAGTCTGTCCGGTCCAGTGCCTTGGCTCACGCCTTAATTCCCACAATTCGCAGTCACGCCGAGACAGCCGCCACCTCCCTCGCTCTGGTTGTCTCTGATGTGGCCATTCAGGCCCACCGTCAACCGCTGACGGTGGTTGTGGCCATCCGCCGCCTGGATGGAGACGACGTGTCCATCGTTGACTGTGAACAGTTCAGCCATCGCCTGGGGGCTTTCCTTGACGAAGCCGAACTGTTCACAACAGCCTTTGTCCTGGAGGTGTCCAGCCCCGGTCTTAGCGAGGACCTGGTCAGTGATCGTGATTTCCAAAGCTTCCGTGGGTTCCCCGTGGAACTCCACCGCCAGCGGCAGGGACGTCATGATGTTGTCCACGGCACCTTAATGGGCCGGGACGAGACCGCGGTCTGGCTGAACCGCAAGGGCCGCATCACCCGTATTCCCCGTGGTGATGTGCTTCAGGTACGACTCACCACCGGCGAATCCGGCTAGGCCAACCTCTCTTTCGTTATTCACAACCTGACCATCCATGGCGCTCGTAATGCTTCCGGGCCTGGCGGCCCTGATCGAGAACATCAGCGAAGAGAAGAAGCTGCCCCCCAGTACGGTTGAGCAAGCCCTGAGGGAATCCCTTCTCAAGGGGTATGAAAAGTACCGGCGCACGCAGATGCTGGGAAGTGGCAAAGATCCGTTTGACGGGGATTATTTCGCGAATTTTGACGTCTCCCTCAGCCTTGACGAGGAAGGCTTTCGGGTTCTGGCCAGCAAGATCATTGTCGACCAAGTGGATAGTGAAGACCATCAGATTGCTCTGGCCGACGTGCAGCAGGTGGCGGAGGATGCCCAGATTGGGGACACGGTGGTGCTGGACGTGACGCCGGATCGGGACGACTTCGGCCGCATGGCCGCCACACAAACGAAGCAGACGTTGGCCCAACGGCTACGGGACCACCAGCGCCACATGATCCAGGAGGAGTTCGCGGACCTGGAGGACCCTGTGCTCACCGCCCGGGTCCTGCGTTTTGAGCGCCAGAGCGTGATCATGGCTGTCAGTTCCGGTCTTGGACGGCCGGAAGTGGAGGCGGAGCTCCCACGGCGAGATCAGCTTCCCAATGACAACTATCGCGCCAATGCCACCTTCCGGGTGTTTCTCAAGGAGGTGTCGGAGGTGCCGCGGCGCGGACCCCAGTTGTTTGTCTCTCGCGCCAATGCGGGGCTGGTGGTCTACCTGTTTGAGAACGAGGTCCCGGAAATCCAGGAGGGATCTGTGCGCATTGTGGCCGTGGCCCGGGAAGCCAATCCTCCCTCCCGCTCCGTGGGAACACGGACCAAGGTGTCCGTAGACAGCACGGAGCGGGAAGTGGACCCTGTGGGCGCTTGTATTGGAGCCCGTGGCTCGCGGATTCAGCAGGTGGTCAACGAGTTGCGGGGCGAGAAGATTGACGTGATCCGCTGGTCGGCAGACCCGGCCCAATACATTTCCCATTCCTTAAGCCCCGCCAAGGTGGGTCAGGTGCGGCTGGTGGATCCCGAAGCGCACCACGCCCACGTGCTTGTCCCCCCGGATCAGTTGAGCCTGGCCATTGGCCGCCAGGGGCAAAACGTCCGTCTGGCTGCGCGACTCACGGGTTGGAAGATCGATATTAAAAATTCGGCGGAGTACGACCAGGGGAAAGAGGAAGCCGTGGTGGCCAAGCTCATTGCCCAGCGGCAGAAGGAGGAAAAAGCGCAAGTTGAAACGGAAGCGCGCATCAAGGCGGAACAGGCCATGCGCGCCGAGGAAGACGCCCGCCTGCGGGAGCTTTATCCACAGCGGGATGAACTGGATGGTCAAACCCTTTGGCAACAACAGCCATGAGCACCACCCACAGGCCCGTGGTGAGGCGTTGTGTCAGTTGCGCACACCTGAAGGACCGCACCCGGATGCTGCGCCTGGTGCGGTTGGCGGACGGGAAGATTGGCCTGGGTCAGGGGTTTGGCCGCTCCGCCTATGTGTGCCGTTCCCAGCGTTGCCTGGAAGACGCACGGCGACGCAAACGGGTCCAGAAAAGCCTGCGCATCCCCAATCATCCCACCATTGATGCCACCCTGGCGGCCGAGTTGGACAACCCCGCATCGGACAACGGGAAACCGGTTCAAGATTCTCCTGTAGAATGACACCGCTCTCAAGTGCCGCAGCAGTTTGGTCTTACGCTCACGCTCCAGGCCGATACCACAAGCCCCCCGGCTTCTGTCCTGTAGGCCCAAGTGGTCCTCGTCTGCAAGCTTTTCTGAAGGGAAGTCTTGTGGGGCCAAGGTTTTGGTGAGATTCTCAAGGAGTACTCGCCTTCCCTAGGGCAAGATGGTAACGGCCCTTGCATCAGGAGGGCTCGATGGGGAATCCCTCATCGCTCGTTTGGAGTACGCATGACCAACAGCGGCAGAGTCCGTATCAATGAGCTTTCACGCGACCTTGGCCTTCCGTCATGGCGCATTGTTTTTGATGCTGCGGAGACGCGTTCCATCCCCGTCAAGAGCCACAGCAGCTCCATCAGTGAAGGGCAGGCCCAAACCATCATTGGCCACCTTGTTGCTGAAGGTCACTTGACTGAAGACTTGGCGACCGCCTACAAAATCAAGGCCGCCCAAAAGGAGAAGGCTGTTGGATCAGACAAACCTGATCCAGCTCAACCAGCCCCCGGGCAGCAGGCCAAACCCACCGGCAAAGCGTTCACGGTCCGGCTGAAATCCAAGGCAGTGCCGACCGCACGACCCACGCCACCACGACCCACCGCTCCACGTAAACTCACCCCTGGCGCGACACCATCGGCCACCCGGACACTTCATAGGAAGCCCTCCCCACCAGCCAGGGAGCCGGCTCCCGACCCTGTCAGGCTGGCCAACGCTAGCGCGACCAACAGCACCGCCACGGCCAACAAAGGTCCCCGGCGCCCCAATGTGGTCAAACTCAAGGCCAAAACAGCGGACCAGCCCACCACAGGCAAGACCACTGGCAAGGGGACGACAACCAATGTCAATACAGGTCTTGCGATGGCGAAGCCGCCATCCATGGAACCCAAGCCGTCCCGGAAGCCCAAACTGGTGCGGCCCACCGTGGTCCAGCCCATTGCACCAAAGGCTCCTGGAGTTGCGGCTGCCACCAAGGACAAGTCGTCGGCAAAGGCGGCCTCTGCGGCGGTGAAGACGAAGACACAACCATCCGCTGCATCACGTCCGTCCCAGAAGCCCAAGCCAGTGCGGCCCACCGTGGTCCAGCCCACGGCGCCCAAGGCTCCCGGAGCCGCAGTTGCCGTGGGGGGCAAGCCGTCCAGGACAAAGGCAAGTCCCGTGGTGGTCAGGTCATCATCCGTTTCCGGTAAGCCGTTAGCCGATAAGCCGTTCAAGGAGTCTGCGGCCGCCGCCAAGCAGGCCAAGGTGACCCGACAATCCTCCGTAGCCAGCAACCTCCGTTCCAAGGATGCACGTCTAGCGGACAAGGCGAGCAAGCAGCCGGCCGCCAAGAAGCCGGTCAAGCAGCCGCCCCAGCTCATGGCGCCGCCTAAGCTTGCGGCCGCCAAATCCCCGGTGGCCGAGAAACCTGTTCGCAAGTCGGACGGTCCCACCAGCCCCCTATCCGCAACCTCCACACCACGCCCCAGGAAGCCGGTAAAAGATCAACGTGCTCGACCAGGGAGCAAGTCAGCATCGGTCCCCCCAGCCAAACCAGTCCTGTCTGCCGCCCCTGAGGGACCCGGTCGTCCCCCGCTGCCGGCAAAGGCAGTGGATCAACCACCCCGGCGCCCCAGCGCAAGGCCGCCACGCTCCGTGGTGGCGTCCGGGATGCCGCGGTCCCGGTCATCAGCGTTAGCGGGACGCCCTGACGGCGCCCGATCCACCCAATCCACACCCCAGGCACAGCCACCTGTACGGCAACCCCAAATCGTGGCGCGCCGCCCCATCGCCAGGGTAAGCGACCCCGGCACACCACAGCGCGCCGGAGGGGTGGATGCACCACCACAGCAGAATAATCGTCCGGAAGTCATGGGGCAGCTTCAGCGTTCTGGCGCCGCCAGTGGCGCCTCAGCCGTGCGCCCCAGCCCCGCCACTGGCGAGCGTCGCGCCAAGCCCATTGCCCCCCGCTCGGCAGAGCTTGTTGGTCGTCCTCTGCGGCGCACCTCAGGTGGGCCTCCGGGGGTTAGCCGTCCGGGAGAGTCGGGGTCCGAGCGCTTTCAGGGAGGGCTGCCACCAGGGGTGCGCCGTCCCGCGGCCCCAAGTGAAGTTCTGGGCAAGGAGGCCACCTCGGGATCCACCACGACCGTGGCCCGTCCCAAGGCCGAGCCCAAAACCACGACGGCCTCCCCCACGCCACCTCGCCGCCCTGGTCCGCCCCGCAGCGGCGCCCCTGGCGGCGGCCGCGCCCGTACTGGCGCTGGCGGGCGGGCCAGGCGGCAGGATTGGGATGATTCGGCGCGTCTGGAGCAGTTACGGCATGGCGGCGGCGCCAGCAAGCAGCGCACCAAGGTTCACATCATTGGCATCCATGACGAAGACGTGAATGCTGGCGAAGGCTTTGCCAGCGAAGGGACTGCCGCGGTGCTTTCCGCCTCCCTGGCCCGTCCTTCCGGCAAGCCCCAGGGTGCGACGGAGCAACCTGCAATCAAGGCAAAACGGCGCAAGAAGTCCAAGGAGACCGCCCGGCAACGGCAACGGCGGCGGGCCATGGAACTGCGCCAAGCGCGGGAGGCCAAGCAGCAGCGCCCTGAAATGCTTGTGGTTCCGGAAGGCAACTTGACGGTCCAGGAGTTGGCGGAGGCCCTTGGCGTCAACAGTTCGGACATCATCAAGTCCTTGTTCTTCAAAGGCATCTCGGCAACGGTGACCCAATCCCTGGACCTGCCTGCCATCGAGAAGGTGGCCGAGGAGTTTGGGGTGCCCGTTGTGGAAGATGACGTCGAGGCCGCCGCCAAGAAGACGGTTGCCATGATTGAGGAGGAGGACCTTGAAAACCTCAGCCGACGTCCGCCCGTGGTGACGGTGATGGGCCATGTTGACCATGGCAAGACCAGTCTGCTGGACGCCATTCGCAGCACCCGTGTAGCGGCGGGAGAGGCGGGTGGCATCACCCAGCACATTGGCGCTTACCAAGTGGAGGTGGTCCATGGGGAGGAGCCTGCCCTCATCACCTTCCTGGACACGCCCGGTCACGAAGCCTTCACAGCCATGCGGGCCCGGGGCACCAAGGTGACCGACATCGCCGTGCTGGTGGTTGCCGCCGATGACGGGGTTCGCCCACAAACCATTGAAGCCATCAGCCATGCCCGCGCTGCGGAGGTGCCGATTGTGGTGGCCATCAACAAGATGGACAAGGAGGGGGCCAATCCGGATCGGGTGCGCCAGGAGCTGGCTGACCACGATTTGACGAGTGAAGAGTGGGGAGGTGACACGGTCATGGTCCCTGTCAGCGCACTCAAGGGCCAGAACATCGACAAGCTGCTGGAGATGATTCTCCTGGTGAGCGATGTGGAGGATCTACAGGCCAATCCCGAGCGGTTGGCCCGAGGAACCGTGGTGGAGGCCCACTTGGACAAGGCCAAGGGTCCGGTGGCCACCCTGCTGGTGCAGAACGGCACCCTGCGACTTGGTGACGTGATCGCCGCCGGTCCGGTTCTGGGCAAGATTCGGGCCATGGTCAACGACCGGGGTGAGCGGCTCGTGGAGGCTCTCCCCTCTGCTGCCGTGGAGGCCCTTGGCTTCAGTGAAGTGCCCACGGCGGGAGATGCCTTTGAGGTGTTCGAAGACGAGAAGGCTGCCCGCGCCGTGGTCAGTGACAGGGTCAGTGATGCCCGTGCAGCCCGGTTGGCCCAGCAAATGGCCAGTCGTCGCGTCAGCCTTACGGCCCTGTCGGATCAAGCCGCCGAGGGTGAGCTCAAGGAACTCAACCTGATTCTCAAGACCGATGTTCAGGGGTCTCTGGAGGCCATCCTGGGGTCCCTCGAACAGCTTTCCCAGGAAGAGGTGCAGATTCGTGTCTTGTTGTCGTCCCCTGGCGAGGTCACGGAAACCGACATTGACTTGGCCACAGCCTCCGGCGCCGTGGTCATTGGCTTTAACACCTCCATGGCCAGTGGCGCCCGACGAGCCGCAGAAGCCGCATCCGTGGATGTGCGCAACTATGACGTTATCTACAAACTTCTGGAGGATATCCAGGGAGCCATGGAGGGCCTCCTGGAACCGGAGTTGGTGGAAGAGCCCCTGGGCTGGGCAGAGGTGCGCGCCGTCTTCTCCGTTGGCAACGGCGCCGTTGCCGGGTGCTACGTCACGGAAGGCAAGCTGCAGCGCAACTGTCGGTTACGGGTACACCGGGGCAGTCAGGTTGTCCATGCAGGGGATCTGGACTCTCTCCGTCGCATCAAGGACGGGGTGAAGGAGGTGAATGCCGGTTACGAGTGTGGCGTGGGCGTGAGTCGTTTCACGGATTGGCGGGAGGGGGACCGGCTGGAAGCTTTCTCGATGGTCATGGTGAAGCGCAAGTTGAATGTTTGAGGTGGACCTTCCCCAGCGTCAGAGACCCTTCTGCTACCGGCTGTCTTGGGTTTGACCAGGGTTGGCCCCCGGTTTTGGGGACCGATCCTTCCAGAGCAAATACCCAAACAGCACCACTGCACCCACCTGGATGAGCACGTCGTTCAGACGCACTGCTTCTCCGCCAACAAGCCGCAACGCCATGATCACCAGCCCCAAGGCTGCCGAGGCCTCCAGCGCAATCCACAATGCCCGCCGCAGGCTCTGCCATGGAGTCCTTAATTCTTTTTGAAGCTTGGCTTTGAGTTGAGGATCCAGGGAATGTGGTGGTTGAGGAGCCATGGGGGGGACTTGGAACTGGCGCTAAATTAGGATTCCATGGTTAGCCGCTGTAGCTCAGTTGGTAGAGCAACGCTTTCGTAAAGCGTGGGTCGTCGGTTCAAGTCCGGTCAGCGGCTTGATGGGGCAGTGACCAGGAATTGTGTTCTTTGTCACTGTTTTAGGATGGGGGTGCTGTTGTTTCCGCTCCGAGGCGCAATGGTTCGGATCAGTTGGTCTCTCTCTGGTGATCGAAATCACGAAACCGTGGCTTTCCATGAGGCGCGTCACCGGCGCCGTGAACTGGAGGAACAGGGTGCGGTTGTCTACTGGAGTGAAAGAGTCCACCACCATCATCCTTGCTAATGGCCATGGCCGGCCGTGGCCATGGCTTGAGGAACAGTGGGCACCTAGGGCCTGAGTAAGCCCAACAAAACCTCCAGTCCATGGGCGGGTGGTGTCATGGTGTCCCGCTTGGTCAAGCTCAGGGCAATGCCCTTTTCCCCGTAGGAGGCTTCGTTGCAAAACACTGGCCAGACAGTTTCTTCACCCTGGTAGGTGACGGTCTCACCGGTCTCCATGAGGAACAACGGGTCTCCTGGGTGCAACGGGGTCCAATCCCACTGGGGGCGATCCGGATGCAGACAGGCAATCTGGCGCCCGTCCCTGTCCCGTGGCCAGTCCAGGCTGGCCAGATGACGGTGAACCACCATGGTCTCCGGCAGCTTGGCCTTGCCGGTCAGGCAGTCCCCCAGCACCGCCAGCACACCCTCCAGGCAAGCAGTTGTTTTCTGGACGGTCCCCACGGCCACAATTCCTTGCGCCACCGGACCCACCTCCAGCACCAGGCCACAGGGCCAGCGCCGCACCAGAAAACCACACTCCTCAGGGTGATCCTCATTGATGCGGAAGAGATAGACCGGCATGCCAACGGCCTGGTGCACCAATGCGGCCCAGGCAAGATCCGCCGGGCGTTCCCCAACAGTCACCACCGATGAGCCCATGGCAGCCGTGGTGGTGTGCATATCCAGCACCAGGCGGTGGGGATCCCTGCCGCCTGGTCCGTAAGCGTCCACCAGCTCCCGGGCACGGATCACCTCGCGGATGGTGCAACTTTGATCCCTTAACAGCGCCTCGGTGAAACAGCGGTTCAGGTCTCGATCCATGTAGCGGCGATTGGCCCCATAGGCTTCGGGATTGCCGATGCAGGTGGTAGTGGGCAGGGGGGATGCCAACAGCCCGGGTTGGGCCTGCCTGCACTGCAAGATCCAGGGTGCTGTGCGCTCATTGCCGTGGGTGCCCCCCACCAGCAACAAGCGACCGTGTTGATGGTCCATGGTGTTCCGTCTCAGGGACCTCGGTCCCGCTCAACATCTGAATTCGGACAGTCTGCATCGGATGGACTCCATTGGACGGCCTCACTGCCCAACGCCCAAGACCTTCAACTCCCCCAGGATCGTGCTGAGCACCTGCTTGGCATCCCCGAACAGCATGGACGTGTTGGGACGCTCAAAGAGATCGTTTTTGATGCCGGAGTAGCCGGCGCTCATGCCCCGTTTCACCACAAATACGGTCCGCGCCTCCTGCACGTCCAGCACCGGCATCCCGTAGAGCGGCGAATCAGGGTCGGTTTTTGCCTGGGGATTCACCACGTCGTTGGCCCCCAACACCAGCACCACATCCGTTGCGGGGAATTCGGGATTGATGATGTCCATCTCCTTGAGCTGCTCATAAGGCACGTCGGCCTCCGCCAGTAGCACGTTCATGTGTCCCGGCATGCGCCCAGCCACAGGATGAATGGCGTACGTGACCGTCACCCCGTGCTTTTCCAGGAGGCGGGCCACCTCCCGCAGGGTGTGCTGAGCTTGCGCCACGGCGAGGCCGTAGCCGGGAACAACCACGACCCGTTCCGCGGCCTCCAGGGTCAAGGCGCACTCCTCGGCTGAGCAGGAGGTGATGTTGGTGTATTCGCTGCTCTCTTTGCTGCCCGTAGACGCCGCCCCCAGCGCACCCCCAAAGAGCACGGCAGTGAGGCTGCGGTTCATGCCGGCACACATCACCTGGGTGAGGATCAAGCCTGCGGCCCCCATCATGGCCCCGGCCACAATCAACAGTCGCTGCCCCACAACAAAGCCGGCCGCTGCCGCCGCCACACCCGAATAGGAGTTCAGGAGTGAGATGACCACGGGCATATCGGCGCCGCCAACGGGGAGCGTCAGGCCAACGCCCAGCAGGCTGGCGCTGATGATCAAAGGCCACAAGGCATCACTGGAGCCACCCACCGTCAGCACAGCGGCCAGCAGCACCACGGTGGCCAGGGCAATGTTGAACCCATGGCGCCAGCGGCTCATCATCCAGCCGGGCGTGGCCAACCATCCCTGCAATTTGCCCATGGCCACCACCGAGCCGGTGCAGGTGACGGCGCCCACCACAATGGAGAAACCAATGGAGACCAGCACCAGCAAGCCGGGGGAGACGCCGCCGTCCCCCTTGGCGGCCCACATCACCCCCAGAGCCACCAGGAGGGACGAGAGGCCGCCACAGCCGTTGAAGAGCGCCACGGTCTCCGGCATGGCGGTCATGGGAACCAGCCGGGCGGTGAGCGCCCCCAACACCCCCCCCACGGCAGCGC